>JBHOSY010000001.1:0-69218 GCA_042584165.1 Bacteroidota bacterium
CATTTCTGCCCAAAAGTCAAACAATCCGGTTACGCAAAAAATATTTATGCTGAGTCTGAATCATGGGTTAAGGCCGGATGACGCTTCATACGCATATGCAGTGATCCCCGGAATTACAGAGAAAGTTATTGAGGATGTTATAAAAACGTCCCCCTATAGTATAGTAATGAATAATAGGAATATTCAGGCCGTTTTCCATCCGGGTGATACCTCCCTGGGCATTGTCTTTCATGAAGCAGGCAGGTTCAAATGGAAAAACTGGCAGGTAGAAACCGACCGGCCATGCATACTGCTGATCAGGCATCATAAGGAAGACTGGATAATGGCTGTAGCCGATCCTACTTCCAAAACCGGGATGATGAAATTAAAAATAAAGCTCTCCGGTAGACGTCTTCAGGAAATGGAAGTAAGTCTACCCGAAGGATTATATGCCGGAGCCTCAAAGATTATTATGCTTTAATAAATATATGAATTTCCAGAATAACCTGAGCTTTAGTTAAATCATCTTGATTTATCAGAAATTGGCACTGAAATTCTGGCTTGAAAATAATTTTCAAAGCCCTTATAATTGGTGGCATAATGAGATTGGTACCCCGGAATTGCTTGCACCAATCCTGATATTAATGGAGGATGAGCTTTTGGAAAATCTGACACAGGATTCATCCTGAATATAGGTCGCGGATAACCGGTCCATATCCCGGGCAATATATGCTTCCGTTTCTTCTTCGATGACAGTTTTAATGGCTGCTTTTTCTTTTTCGAGGTCAATCTTTTCCTCGCAGGCGGTTCCCACCAGAAAAACAAGAGTCACTAATGATATCATAAGTTTTTTACAATGGATGTTGTTTAGGTGAAGGATCAGAGTTTGGGTTAGCACATTATTCGTAATAACTTATGTTGTGCATGAAGAATGAAAAATTGAGGATTATAGTTACATGATATAATATGTCAATTTCCCATATATGCAAACCAATACTATTGATGATTGTGGATCATCTACTATGTGCTATATCCAAGGTATGATAAATAACTGCAATAATGCAACAGCATCTACCCGGTTAATCGCAAAGTTATGAGGCAGTCCGAAGAACCCTCGATCTACTAAATTAGAGAGCCTCACGTCAGGATTGATTTTTGTTGTTCAATCTAATAACATTATAACTGCGCAATTGATCCATTATACCATACCTGAAATACCTGTAATAGCATAAATCAAAATTGCAATAATAATTATCAGTAACAATATTTGAGATTTCTTTTTCATTTCGTTGCATTTTAGAAAAGAAGAGGGACTGTTAAGCCCCCCTTCAATCAACCTAACCAACCTGAAACAACAAATTATTTATTGTTTCATTTTAGTTAGTAGAAATACCATGCCATAAACAAAAAAGTACATTTTTCGCCTGCAATCAAGGTTATATTATAAAGCATATTCCCATTTTGGGACACGGCTGTAATTCTGGGATGTATTCTCTAAGCTTTCCTCCATCCACCCATGTATCGTCCTAAAAGAAGTATACAGGTTTAGCCCGTTAGATTAATGGTTTTTCCCGTGTTTTTTACGATTTCCTGATCTACTATTTCACTAGTCTACTGTTTTATAGCATCTCATCATTCTTTTACCTAACTTTTCACTACTATTTAAATTTTTAACAATGAAAACTAACCTGCAAATCACCTATTTTACTGTACATACTCTTTTTGTACTGACAGCAACCATTTTAATCGGTTGTCAATCACAAAAACCAAAAGACCCACCGCCCATTCCCGATGCTTTCGAACAAAACGAGCGACTCGGTGGAGGTGCAAATATTGGCAGCATACTGTATAGATGGGATGAATGGGATGAGGAGCGGGAAAAATACGAACTTGACCTGATCAAAGGATTGGGATTACAGGGGATTCGTCTCAACACGCGTCCATTTTTACATATGGAAGAAAATCCACCTTATACAATATCCCAGGAATTCTATGATCGTCTTGACTGGATGGTGAAGGAATGCCTCGATCGGGGATTAACAGTTATCATCGACCAGCATCAATACCGGGTTATGGGGCAGGATCCAATGGGTCTGAGAGATAAATTCAACGCTTCATGGGAACAGATGGCAGAGTACTACAAAGACTACCCGGAAAACGTATATTTTGGTGTATTGAATGAACCGAATAATAAGCTGGACTCGTACTTGTGGAACTACTTCCTCAAGGATGTCTATGAAATCATCCGAAAATCTAACCCAAGCAGGACGCTGGTCATCGGTCCAGGAAAATGGAACGGATTTACAAAACTAGAGGAATTGGAACTCCCGGAAGATGATCGAAACATCATCGTGGAAGTACATTATTACAGTCCGCATCGTTTTACCCACCAGCGGGTAGAGGGTGAAGATACGGTGGTTAGGTGGACCGGAACACCAGAAGAGAAACAGGCCATTGTGGATGATTTTAAAATTGCTGATGACTGGGGGAAAAAACACAATCGCCCACTTTATCTTGGCGAATTTGGCGTTTCGAGAAGAGCAGTTCAGGATGATGCTGTTCTATGGTTCAGGTTTGTTCGCGAACAGATGGAGAAGTGCGAAATGAGTTGGGCAATGTGGAATTTCATGGGTTCAGGTATGGGCATATATGATGAGAAAAATAAAACCTGGATTGAAGTAAGGAAGAAAGCAGTTATGCTGGAATAATCTGATAGTTTGGTAAAGTTGGATGATAATACAGGATATCAGAGAATCCCCGCAGGGGATTCATTATTATAGCAAAAAACCCCTATCCTATAATCAACGTCGTAGAGGTTGCATAAAAGCTTATCAGGGCTTAGTTTTATCATCATATTAATTTTTTGAACCATGAGATCTTTTTTCACAATCCTTATCACCCTTCTTTGTTTACAGGGTTTTACACAAAAAATACAACCTGTTAAAGTATGGGAGGAGCCTCTGACCTTACCAACATATCTTGTTGAAGATCCTGATGTGAATCCGATGTTCTTCAACAATCGATCATACCAGGGAGCCAGCCGGGTAATATATCCCTATGCACAACAGGATAATATCACGAATGTTAAGGAAAATAGGACATACAAAGCGCTTTATCTTGAAAACGAATACATTAAGCTGTGTGTTTTACCGGAAATTGGGGGCAGACTCTTTTATGCTACGGACAAAACCAATGGATATGAAATATTCTACAGGCAACATGTTATCAAACCGGCAAACATAGGTATGCTGGGAGCCTGGATCTCAGGAGGGATTGAATTCTGTGTATTCCACCACCACAGGGCATCTACCTTTATCCCGGTCGATTATAAACTCACGCAAAACGAGGATGGAAGTGCTACTATATGGATCGGCGAAACCGAACCAAGGCACCGCATGAAATGGACCCTTGGGATCAGCTTGTATCCGGGTAAATCATTTGTTGAGGTTGACGGACGGTTAATCAACCCAACTGAAAACATCAATTCAATCCTTTACTGGGCCAATGTGGCAACGCATGTGAATAATGATTACCAGACCACATTTCCACCAAGCACTGATTTTGCTGTTTTTCATGCGAAAAACAGTTTCAGTCACTGGCCAGTTACAACAGAGCCATATGAAGGGCGAGATTATTATAGGGATAATATCGATGCCAGCTGGTGGAAAAATCACCCGCAACCAGTGAGTTTTTTTGCCTTTAATATTAAGGAAGGATTCCTGGCTGGATACGACTTCGGGAAAAAAGCAGGGACGATGCACGTAGGCAACCAGCATATTGTGGCTGGGGCCAAACTATGGGAATGGGGTCCGGGGCCTTATGGATCCATGTGGGATTCAAAGGTACTAACTGATTCAGATGGTCCTTATGCAGAATTAATGGCCGGTGCCTATTCGGATAATCAACCGGATTACAGCTGGATCAAACCATATGAATATAAAACATTCAAGCAGTACTGGTATCCTATTCGGGAAACTGAAGGTGCCACTTCAGCAAATCTCTTTGGCATGGTGAATCTGAAACAACTTGATAATAACCAGGTTCTGATTGCAGCCAATGTTACAGCTTACCAGGAGGAAGCTTTCATAGATCTTCTGGACGGGAATACAACTATTTTCAACCAACAGATTGCCATTTCACCGGGTAAACCTTTCAGTAAAAAGATTAAATTGTCACCCGGAACCGATTTCACCAATCTGAGACTCACGTTATCAACGGGTGCTGGTGAGGAATCGGTTACTTATACGCCAATCGTTAAAAAGACAAACCTGTCTTTACCGGAAGAAGTCAAACCTCCACTACCCCCGGAAGAGATCGAATCACTCGAGGAACTTTACCTGGCTGGATTACGGATCAAGCAATTTCATAACGCAAGGATTGATCCGGTAATCTATTTTCAGGAAGCCCTTAAACGGGATCCACTTGATTCCAGGTGCAATAACCAGATGGGACTTGTTTATAAGCACAATGGCCAATACGAAAAAGCTGCAGCACACTTCCGGAAAGCCTTATACAGGTTGACAAAAGATTATACGCGTCCCCGAAACTGTGAACCATTTTATCATCTAGGACTGGTCCTGAAAATCCAGGGTAACCTGGAAGCGGCATATGATACTTTGTACAGAGCTGCCTGGGACCAGGCTTTTGCTTCGGCGGCATATTATCAACTGGCACAAATCTCGTGTTCCAGGGAAAACTTTGAAGTGGCTCTCGAAGAAGTGAACAGATCACTAACCTTTAACAATTCCAACCTGAACGCTTATAGCCTTAAATCAGCCATATTGAGAACACTGGAAAACAAAGAAGGGGCAATGGAAATTTCGGATTATGTCTTGTCTCTTGATATATTAAATGCAATGGCTCAAAATGAACGATATCTCGCTTCAACAAATCAGGATGATCTTAAGGAATTAAAACGATTACTGAGGGATAAACCTGAATCCTACCTTGAGCTGGCAGCCACATATCTAAATGCGGGTTTGTTAGGTGAAGCTAAAAATATCCTTACCCTTGCTGAGGAGTCAGAAAATAAAAACCTCAACAGCTACCCAACTATCTATTATTATCTTGGTTATATCTATCACAAATTGAAGGAAACCGATAACGCCGGGAAATATTTTGACATGGGCGAAAGTCTATCCACAGATTATTGTTTCCCCTTCAGGATGGAGTCGGAAGCAATATTTAAAACAGTACTTGAATATAATCCTCAGAGTTCAAGGGCTTACTATTATCTCGGGAACCTGCTTTATGATAAACAACCTGAACGGTCTATAGCGTACTGGGAAAAAGCTGTACAATTTGAATCAGATCTGGCTATTGCACACAGGAATATAGGATGGGGATTTAATCAAACCTACAATGATGTTAATAAAGCCATCGCAGCATATGAAGCCGCTATTGAAAATGATAATACCGATCCGATATATTATTATGAACTGGACAAATTATACGAGCAGAACGGGACTCAATTGGCTAAACGTTATGATCTCTTAACCGGGAACCATAAATACCTGTCAAAACGGAAGGATGCGCTACTACAGGAGATTAAAGTGCTGATTCTGCATGGAGACCTGGACAAGGCCATGGATTATCTCACCGATAATTTCTTCCCCAGGCAGGAAGGAGTTGACCAACTGCATGATATATATGTAGACACCTGGCTGTTGAAAGGTATTGACGCAATGAACGAAAAAGATTATGCTTCTGCTCTTAAATCATTCCAGAATGCGGATAGTTATCCTGAAAACCATCAAATCGGCCGGGATGATGATTACGAGCGAAACGCACAAATCTTCTACTACCAGGGCCTGGCAATTGAAAAAGATGGTGGGAAGAAGGAGGCTTCTGTCATTTTTGAAAAAGCAGTTGAGGTAAAAACAATAAGCCCTGAATATGCATACTATTCAGCTATCGCGCTTGAGAAACTGGGTAAAAAGACTGAGTCTGAACAGAAGTTGGATGAACTGCTTAAAACCGGGGAAAAACTTTCTTCCGGTGAGATTGATGTGGATTTCTTTTCCAAGTTTGGTGAAGGGCAGTCTGAGAACTTTCTCAAAGCTGATGGCAATTACCTGATGGGACTGGCTTATCTTGGAAGAGGGAAAACGGCATCGGCTAAAAAATATCTTGCTGAAGCAAAATCCCTGAATCCAAATCACCTCTGGGCAAGGGAAATTCTGAAAGGGTTATAGAACATTATCCCATATCTTGTATAAAAAAAAGAGGCTATCTCAGAAGGTAATTTCACGCAAAGCTCGCAGAGTTTTTCGCAAAGTAGGCAGAGTGTATATAATTGATAATTAGGGGTTCCTTGATTATTCAACATTATCATTTAATTGAAACAATATTCTGTAGGTGTGGGTGCGGCTGGCGTCCATGATCAGCGTAACCACATGTTTGCCTGCGGGTAAGCCGGCCTTTAAAATGTCCCTTTTGTTTCGACATCAAATCCATGAAGAAGGAATTCAGGCCTGGAAGTGTGTCTTTTTAATGTTCAAATTCCCAGGGACATTTTACTGCTAGCGTAAGCCTTGTGCGTTTAGCGCTGAAATGTGGCTTTGATCGTGGAACCTTTTCTTTGGGTGAGCAAAGAAAAGTAAAAATCCCGAAGATAATTTGGTAGCTTGAATAGGACAATTATACAATTACCTCAAATATCCCCAAATATGTCGAAAAATGAGGTTCGCGTAAATACGAAGTCATTGAATATTCTACCAATAAACTCCAAAATGAGCTATTCTTTAAGAAAAATAATTTTCAAGGAAACCCTACTGAATTAATTAAATTGTCGGCGCCAGTATTCGGAATGTACATGATCACTGAGCTGGTTTAAACGGACGGTTGCTGATCCACCCAATGCCCAATCGATTAAAAACTTAAATGCTGGTGAATCTAAATATAACTGAGAGCTCTTAGCATGGTTTTCAACATACTCAATCTCATGATCATGTAACAGGTGAAACATACCTGTTAATTCTTTATCAGTTAGTGCTTTTACTGCTTCAATCTCGTTCGGTGTAATCTCATCCATAATTTAAATAATACTATATATTCCAGTCATAAGTTACAGAAAAACCATTGACTGTCTAAATCTCAATCTTCTACCGGTAAATTAATTACTTATTTCTTCTTAAATATCACATCAAACAGGTAATCCCCCGACTCGACTTCCAGATCATTTATTTGGAATATGGATAGATCCGGATCATTCGCAGGAACAGGGAAACTCAACCAATCATAGATTTTGATCCTATCATTCTCAATAAACTCAATCACATAAGTCGTATCAGGACGCCATTGGCGATTGATGATTTTTTCTGTTTCTAAATAGTTTTCTACCAGATTATATTTCCCGGAAGAAGGAAATTCATTTTTATAAATGTGTATATAATTAGAGCAATTTACACATCTATAAAAAGAATTGTTAAATAGGTAGCTCCAGTAGAAAGTCTGGCTAAATTTTAATTCCATCCATGCATCAGCCCTTAACATATCCCCGGGGAAAATATCACCTACATAGCTTGGGATTGTATCTGTAACTAAACCGTAAACTATAAGGCTATCATACTCAGTCCCTTGAAAAATAAACTTCTCAGATACCCAATTATCTGATATTAGGATTTCCTTTGGATTTACTTCTCTATCATCAGAACATGATATAAACAATGGCAGAAGAATGACTAAAACATATAATCTGGTCATATGATCTGGTGCGTGAGAAAAACTAATATACGAGTATAAAACTAAAACGAATACGATATGTTTCAGGAAGAATGGTTTAATCCATATCAATCAAATTCTATTTTAATCCCTTGATAAGCCCCGATACGTGGAATGATTATTTTCACTTTTTCATCGTCCATATTTTTTTTGAATGAGGATTCAACAAAAGTTGTAATGCTCTTGACTGATTTTCCTTCCGGAATGTTAATCTCAATTTTAACATCTTCAACAGGTGCCAGGTAATATTCATTCGTTTGTGCTCTTTCAAATTTATTCCCTGTCCAGTTAGTCAGGTGTATCACCCAGGTATTATCTTTTACAGCCAGGTTTGTCATCAACGATGCCGGAGCATCAATTGTATAGGGCCTCTTTTCCGGTGATGCCACCTTAATCAAGTCCCTTATCAACTCACCTAAAATATATATCCCCTCTTCAAGGTACAAGCTCTCGATTGTTGAAGTACAATATATCACTTTTCCCTTCCCATATTTTGAAAGTACTACTCCTGGCAGCATTGGACGTTTACCGTCACCTGTAACAACGTTCATAATTACCTCGGCACCATCCAGAACCTCCACCTGTTCATAAAACCACAATGGGACAAGACGATTATCCCAGTGATTTCCTAAAATGGTACTGCCTTTTGCATTTGACATCAGGTATAGATCAGATGGACCACCGATTTTGGAGCTGTATTTAATATTGAATTTTTCGAGCTTTTCATCAGGAATGATGGGCTTAACGCGGATCAATTCTTCCAGACCAAATCTGTTTTGTCTCTGACCTTTATCATTATATAAAGATGTACTGTATCCAACGACAAGGCTTCCCCCATCCCTGACAAACTCCTTAATGTTCTGTATCCGCTGTTCAGTTAAATGTGTTTCATCTGCCAGGTATAAAACTTTGTAATTTTTTAATTTTTCAGGTTCATCAAGGAGAAATTCATGGAGTGAGCTTACCTGAACATGGTTATGAATACAGGCAGCAAAGGCACCAAGTGACGCATTTCGTGCATCTGCGGTTGCCCACCAGTTACTTTTTTGATGTCCTTCCGGATCTTTATGGGAATACACAACTGCCACATATGGATAATTTTCAAGTCCCGATATATCCTGTTCATGATCGGCAATGATACTGAATGCGTTTCTTACATAATGACGATTTTCAGTATGATCTACATATGGGTACGGCTGGGCGATGATGGATCCTCCACCAAACATCATGTTAGTTAAAATTTGTTGCTGGAAATTGTAGCCATCATAAGCAACACGCTGCCAGGTATTATAGACACCAACATAGGGCCAGATATCCAGACCAACTCCTGTTGCCAGGCTTACACCCTCAGCTCTGTGAAGTATGGATTCACCTCGTTCATACAGGAAAGCATCCATAGCCTCCAGAATTCGGGGATCTGAGTTCGCCATACTTACGGCATTTCCTACATTTGATATAAGAGGAACATCTTTATATGATTTTATCAACTTCCTGGTTTCCCTGACAATCTTTATATATTCTTCAAAATACCAACTATAATATTTCTTTACAATTGTCAGTTCCTCATCTGTATAATCTGCCCTGTTTGAATGATATGGGATATCATGTCCTGTGGCTTTCTTAAATCCTTTCGTACACCCATCACAATAACATGTCCTCATTCCAGTCCAGAAGTATTGAGGTCTCCATGCATCGAAATACATCGCATCCACATCATAATCCCGGATCACATGTTCTATCATATCCATATAGGCATCTTTATAAGGGGTCATCCAGCATACCGTTCCATGATCCTCCCCTATCATCATCTGCAGCTTCTCCGGCCCACCACCAGGACTTGCAATATGTGAATATTCAGGATACTTCCCCGGTACCATGGACCAGGCTACTTTATGTCCTGTGGAAAAATATGCAACGACTCTTATATTCCTTTTTTTACAGGCTGCAATTGTTTCAGCCAGTAAATCCCGGCCTTGCTGATCGGGATGAGTAGAGAACCGGACACCCTGGATTGTAGCAAATTTACCCATCGTGCCAATTCGAAGTACATTGGCATTCATATCCACCATGGTTTCGGCAATTGCTTCGGCATCATATTCCAGCTCAGGTACAAATGGTGGCTGGTATGCATCAATTAGAAATACCCTGGCAGTTTGCAGCCAATCAGGTGTTTGAGCAGTTGTTTGAATAAATATCAGCAGTAGTAATGAAGAGATGATGAAAAACCGTTTCATGATAGTAAATGCTATTTGGATGATGAAAACTGAATTTACTGGTTTCAGATATATTATTTAACGATTGATAAAAATAATTTTCGGTGGAGTTAGACAAAATTCTTTCGTTAGTTTTATATACTATCTATCAATCTTTAAAGAATACTTCTTCCATAAACCCACCTCTTAATCTCCTCCGGGGAGGAGACAGTACTGTTTTCACCATAACATCCAAGGCAACAAGAGACAACTAGTATCATACATTTTACTAAAATATATTTCCAGTATCTGAAATTCTTATTGCTCATGTCCCCTCCTCGGAGGGGTAGGGGTGGGTAGGTTGTTTGTATGAAATGATTCCAAATAGTTTATGGGTATAAATGCAATCCAAAAGCCTAAAATAAGGTTCACGGAGTACTCACAGAGATAAAATATACTTCTCAATGCAACGCAGTGGCATACTCTGAGTAACTCTGTGCAATAACTCAGTATTCAATATTATCATCTGTATAATTTCATTTGTATCATTAGAGACTTACTCCCATCAACATTTAATTACATATTTGGTATCTCCTCCTCCGGAATTGGTCCGAGGTCCGAACTGCTGCAGTTTTCAATCACCTGATCAGGTGTTTTAGCTCCCGGAATTGCCGTATGACAGGCAGGATGTGAAATGCAAAACCGAAGACTCACCTGTGTCATACTTTGATCCGGATATTTATCGAACAGCGGTTGGAGTTTATCCAATTCATCCAGGTATCCATCTAATTTTTCCGGTGAAAGGTTCATCTTCCTGTGATCATCCCCTGTAAACTTTGAGTCCTTATTGAATTTTCCTGTCAACAGACCAAACATGAGCGGGATTCTTACTATAACTCCAATACCATATTTCAGGGCCTTAGGGAAAAGAACCTCTTCTGCCTTTCTTTCAAGTAAATTATATCGAACCTGAATGCAATCGAGTATATCATGATGAAGATCAAGCATATGAGCATGTTCTGTCTCCTTAAAGGATTGGATGCTGAAACCAGCATGCCTGATCTTTCCTTCCTTTTTCAGCAGGTCAAGGGCCAGCCATGGTTCATCCTGTTCAAGTTTTTCCAGATTTGGACTATGAAGCTGTAGGATATCAAGTGTATCAATATTCAGTCGTTTGAGACTTTGCTCAACTGCAAACATGATATAATCCTTTGTATATGTCTGTGTAATGGCACCATACCCTTTATCGTCCTCACTTGTAGCATTGTAAAAATCATTCCCTGCCTTTGTAGCAATTATTATATTTTTCTTGCCACGTTCTTTGATTACCCTTGCAATCAATTCTTCCGAATGTCCATGACCATATACATCCGCTGTATCAATTAAGGTAACGCCCTGATCGATCGCTTCATTGAGTGCCCTGAGAGATACTTCATCATCTGTTGGGCCCCAGTTCATTCCTCCGATTGCCCATGCCCCAAAGCCCATTGAAGATACTTGTGGGCCGTTTTTACCAAGTTGTGTGTATATCATATTATATTAATGTGTATATATCAAGATTCTGAATTCTCAAGTGTCTGTTCTCTTTGAACTACAAGCTGAAGCATGTGGTTAGAACCAGATCGGGCTACTCCATGCCGCTTCTTTTCCATTCTCAAGAAGTACTTTCACATAAAAATATCCATCAGCCGTTTCAGGAGTCCATTCGAATTTACATACTCGACCATCAATCTTTACAGGCTTAAAAACCACTTCACCATTACAGATAACTTCCACCTTATCGATCTCACCATCCCCCGCTACCATGCATATATATTTCCCCTCGGAAGTTTTCAGATCTATCAAGGTTCGATTTGAACTTGTAGCGTAACATTCCTTATTATAAATTCCGCGAATAATTGAAGCTCGTGTTAATTCATTACCATATACACCGGTTATTGCATTCGAGCCTGCCTGGCCTTCATGGTTATCAGATCCTCCAGCAAAACCAAACCTGATCCCATCATTTAATATTTCACGGGCAGAAATTTTTCGATCCAGATCACCTTTCA
This sequence comes from Bacteroidota bacterium, assembly GCA_042584165.1. Classification (GTDB taxonomy): domain Bacteria; phylum Bacteroidota; class Bacteroidia; order Cytophagales; family Cyclobacteriaceae; genus JBHOSY01. The sequence continues at coordinate 11,945 of JBHOSY010000001.1, forward strand.
CTCTGTCAGGTTTCATTTGTAATGGTTTTGGAGTATTATCCTGATTTCGAATTTCGGATGTACCATGTACTGAATAAACCTCGACAACACGTGTACGCTCAGCGTCCAGAAAGGGTTTAATGCCCAACCACATTGTATGATGCGGAAACACTAATGTGTGATTTTTATAAATTTCACTTTTAAAAATATCCCAATATGGGATCACCGATTCGGCTAATTGATCTGGTGACATACTTCTCCACTCCTTTCGTAAGTCTTTTGTAGCTGAATCAATCGAGTTGGCCAGAGACATCATTTTCTCCGGATCTGCTTCATCAAAATACATGTTCATATGCATAACCGGTAAGTAATGGGTTTCACCAGCCGGAATTGCAACAAATTCTCCTGGTTTGTTAAATCGATCAGCTTCTTTACAGATTACACGAATGCGCTCTTCCAGCGTACCCCTCTTATCCCGTCCAAAACCATGATCAGTAATGGCAATAAAATCAAGCCCTCTTGCATATCCATCACGATACACATCCTGAAGTTCGCCACGGCCATCGCTTATTTGTGAATGAACATGAACTTCCCCCCAGAACAGGTTCTTCTCAGGTTTATTTTTTGATGCAACGATCGGATTACTTATTGCTGCTAATTCATTTTTATTATCAATTGCCTGCAGATAAAAGATCCCTGTATTATCAATTGTATATGAGAAATGGTTCCTGTCAAGACTTTTGGATGGATCCCATTCATGCATCTTATAGTTTATATCCTCTCCATCAGAATCACTTTTTTTGGATATCACCAGTTCCCCGGTATACTTCTCACACACATTTGAGTGTTTATCTTCACCGTAAACCACTACCTCAAATTCCTCACCTGCTACAACATGTGAAGGAGCAACCAGGTACAGTTTTGAGGCTCCTGCCTCAGCAACAGGTAAAACCGGAGGTTTCAGTCTAATATTTTCCCCCTCTCCCTCAGCATCGATTTCAAGTTCCAGGTATAATGACAATTGTTTTCTAGCAACAACAACCTTTTGTCCTTCATTACCAAACTGAATTGTCAATGTTTCTCCTTCAGATAATGGTGTTTCCCTGATATATACCTTCATATCAGAAAGTATATCCCATTGAGGATTAACTAAATCGTTGAATACCTCCACTTTCCCGCCATCACTCCTGATAGCAGTAACCAGTGAATTTGATTTTTTATCCTCAGAAACACCCTTCATGAGTCCATTCCATGGTTTCATATAGAAAGGGAAAAGCAAGCCTCCACCTACGGCAATTCCTCCCTCAGGAGAGGTGATTTCTACATGAATTATTGTTTTCTCCCCTACTTTCAAATCCCTTGGGGAAATTCGAATTAGTGATTCATCTAACCCCATGATATCTGTACTATTTTTACAACTACTGAAGATTAAAGTAAAACCTATAAGAGAATAAGAAAGCCGGCTTAGAAATCGATTCATATGTTTAAAATTTGATCAGTAAATGAAGTAACTCATAGTGAAATAACGAAAAGATGCAGTAACAGGCAAAAGACCATGGTTAAAATTATAACATCAGGATCACTGAGGTTTGAGGAATTTCTTCAATGGTAAAATCCATACTCATACGCAGCTTCATACATGGCAATAATATTTTCTGCAGGAACACCTGATTGAATATTGTGGATATTATTAAACACATAACCACCGCCTGGTTTAAAGATCTCCAGATTTCTTCGCACTTCTTCCCGCACCCCATCTGGTGATGCAAAGGGCAAGGTGTGCTGTGAATCGATACCGCCTCCCCAGAACACAACTCTATCACCAAATTGTTTTTTCAACTGTACAGGATCCATATTTAAAGCGCTGGTTTGGACCGGGTTCAATATATCGATACCGTTATCCAGCAGTTCAGGAAGCAAATCAATACACGATCCGCAGGTGTGATACCAGATTTTGGCTTCAGTCAAAGACCGGATATGTCGAACCAGTTCTTTTTGCCTTGGCTTTACAACTGCTTTGTAAAAATCAGGTGAAAACAACGGGCCATTCTGACCAGCCAGATCATCACCTATCATAACAATGTCAACCATATCGCCAATAGCTTCCATAAAACCGGTATAGTAGTTCTTCCAGTAGAAGAGTGTCTGATCGATCAGTGCTTCACAAAAGGACTGGTCAGTCAACATATCCGTAAACCACTGTTCCAGTCCCCGCATATACCAGCAATACTCGTAAACAACACCACCAATGCCCGTAGATATTGCATAATCTGTTTCCTCACGCAATGTTCTGGCAGTTTCCCGAACACCCGAAAACCTTGATCTATCCGTACCATCAGGAAAAGGATATTTTTCAACATCATCTAAACCGGCATTGGCAAGTGGATGATATGAAATATCCATATAGAGCTGCTGATCGTCCGGCATGGACCAGATAACGCCAAATTCATCCTTCAAATCATGCCAAAACCGACCATTACGTTCATTTTGCTTAATTCCTCCGTAAAAGCTGTCCGGGCCATGAGCAGTAATATAACGTACATCCACATGAAATTTCTCTAAAACAGCTTCGCTCGGTTTAACAATCTGCTGAACAGGATCCAGCATTATCATTTCTTCTTCGAATCCCAGATGTTCGATCAATGCCCGATAGGCATTCTTATGGATACCTGTCTGGAAGCCACCAAGATCGATGGGAACGCGGTCCGGTTCCTGATGGTTCAATGCTATTAAAAAACGTTCCCTGTGTGTCATTTATTCAACTGCTAATCATCCTCATAAAGTTATAAATATTAATCAGTCTTGTTTTAAAAGTTAAATCCCTGTCTTTGCTATTAACCTGTGAAATGGTATTTTTAATATAATAAGTTCAACTAACTGTTGTACTTAACTTCAATCCATTCAGTTATAAACTAATAAAATCATGAAAAAATCAGTTTCATTCTTTATCCTGGTACTTTTAATAAATATACATTCATATGTTTTAGCCGCTCCCTCCTTCAAATGGATCAGGCATAACAGCGATACGGTTGGTTTGTACAATAAGTTTGAAATATCATTCTGGTTAGATACTGAATTCGATAATCCTTTCGATCCGGATGACATCGATGTAATGGCCACTTTTACTGCCCCTTCCGGAAAAACCTGGAAGATACCCGGGTTTTATTCATCTGTTCCCCGTACATCCTGGGTTTTTAATTTTGCCTGGTATGTTCGATTTTCAGCTGATGAACCTGGAATATGGAGTTATGTAATAGATGTCCGCGACAGAAATGGACAGTGTTCAAGTGAATCCAGTGTATTTACAGTCGTTGAATCCGATACTCATGGTCCTGTAAAGATTTCATCAAGTAAAAGATATCTTGAACATGCAGATGGCACACCGTTTTATGGGATTGGAATGTGGGTAAATAACCAGGAAAAAGCAGAGGTTATGGATGAATTAAAAAATGTGGGAGTAAACTTTGTAGGTTATGTCATGACACCGATCGAATCGTGGGCGAGTGGATTGGGACGCTATGACCAGGAATTATGTCGAAAAGTAGATAAAATGCTGGAACTCCTGGAAGAGAGGGATATGCAGCTTGCCTTAAGTTTCTGGATGCATTCATTTCTTTCAGAGACTGTATGGGGTGGAGGAAATATAGCATGGTTTACTCTCCCCTATCAAACAATCACTGAATGTAAAGATTTCTACGGAAGTGAAGAAGCCTGGAAATACCAGGAGAAATTATATCGTTATATGATCGCCCGCTGGGGATACAGCCCTTCCCTTGCCATCTGGTATATAGTCCATGAAGTAAACGGAACTGATGGCTGGGTTCACGGCGATACTCTACAGGCAAACAGGTGGGCGAAAGAAGTTCATGAATATCTGAAGATCCATGATCCCTGGCAACATCTTACCATAGGTACACGCAGCGGTGGTTCCAATCAATGGTGGCAGGAAGGGAATGAGATTTTTGACCTGGCTGGTCGAGAGGTTTACGAAGCACAGGGACACCCAATAAACAGAACAGGACAGATCGATAAAGATGAAACACATCCTCTTACATACAGTTATGGCAACTACCACACACAGGTAAACAAACTCTGGAATAGCTTTGAAAAACCAGCTGTAATCCCGGAATCGGGATGGGATCATACATTTTATGAAATGAGCATGCCTGGCTATCTTGCCCAATATCATAATGCCATGTGGATATGTCTTGCATCAGGCACGGCTATGTCACCTACCTGGTGGGCCTATTCCGGAAGGATTAATGATAATATTGTAAACAATCAAATACTTTATCATCGACGATTCACTAACCAGATCCCTTTTTCAAAACTCACTGGAATAGCACCGGTTGAAATAAAAAACTCAGGAGGCAATGCATATGGAATAAAAAGTGATCAGTTGATCTTCGGCTGGGCAGTAAATGCAAATGGGGACATGTCAGGTAAGACTATCACATTGCCGGATACTGGTAAGGGGAAATACATCCTGAAATTATACCATACCTGGCGAGGTCAATTTCTAGAATATGACGATGGAAATACAGAACAGATCATAGAATCTGCAGGGAGATCTGTCTCGTTTGATATCCCCATTTTAAAAATCCAGCGGGGACATGCAGAATATATAGGTCAGGATATTGCTTTTCTTCTGACCCCTCTGAAGTAGAAACCGGGAAATTATGTTAATCTGTTGAGATCTTCATATCACAATAAAAACCCAGACAACCGTCATGCTTTATTCTTAATTGAGAATACACTATTTTTAAAGAGATTTTTGAAAAATAATAATTTATAGATAATATTTCCTTTTATGCTTTTTAAACTAATAAAATCATGAAAAAAACTATTTCCCTTTTAATCCTTTTCGTATTGATTGATATTACGGCAAGCGTATCCGCCACCTCTGAATTCAAATGGATCAGGACGAACACTGACATTGTTGGTTTGTACGACAAATTTGAAATAACCTTCTGGCTGGATACTGAGTTCGGAAATCCCTATGATCCGGATGATATCAATATCACTGCCACTTTCACATCCCCATCCGGGAAAGAGTGGAAAATTCCGGGATTTTATACTTCCATTAAAAGCACATCATGGTTAACCAATTGGGCCTGGCAGGTACGGTTCTCGGCAAATGAAATTGGCGATTGGAGTTATGTAATTGATGTCAAAGACAGGAATGGGAGTGTAAAAAGTGAATTAACCAAATTCAGGGTTATTGAATCCGGCAATCACGGTCCGATAAAGATCTCAGCCAACAAACGATACCTGGAATACGCTGATGGAACACCCTTTCACGGTGTCGGTTTATGGGTCAATAATATACAGGAGGAAGAGGTTATGGACGAACTTAAAAATGTGGGAGCCAATTTCATCGCCCAGGTCATGACTCCACTGGAAACCTGGACAAGCGGTATGGGACGATATGATCAGGAACAGTGCGGAAAGGTTGATGAAATACTCAACATACTGGAAGAACGAGATATGCAACTGGCCCTGAATTTCTGGTTTCATTCCTATATATCTGAGACGGTCTGGGGAGGAGGAAATGTACGCTGGTTTGATAATCCGTATCAAACCATAACTGAATGCAAAGATTTCTACAGGAGTGAGGAAGCCTGGAAATACCAGGAGAAATTGTACCATTATATGATCGCGCGTTGGGGATACAGCAGTTCTCTTGCCATTTGGTTTATTGTGGATGAAGTGAATGGTACCGATGGATGGGCATCAGGAGATAGCACACAGGCGGGTGTCTGGGTGAAGAAGGTCCATGACTATTTCAAAGCCAACGATCCCTGGAACCATCCAACAACCGGAACACGGAGTGGCGGGAGTAACCAATGGTGGCAGGATGCCTATGAAGCAACTGATTTACCTGGAAGAGAAATATATGAAGCACAGGGATTCCCGATTAACAGGACAGGTCAGATCGATAAAGATGAAACACACTCACTGACATATAGCTACCGAAATTATCATGGACAGGTAAACAAACTCTGGAATGGATTTGAAAAACCCTGTATCATTCCCGAAACCGGTTGGGACCATACATTTTATATGATGCAAATGCCCGGTTATTATTCATTATATCATAATGCTATCTGGGTGAGCCTGGCCTCCGGAGCTTCCATGTCACCATACTGGTGGGCATATAGTGATAGAATGAATGATATCGTCGTCTCAAATCAGATGTTAAGCTACCGGAATTTTACAGACCAGATCCCTTTTTCAAAACTTACGAATCCAAAACCACTTGAGATAACCAGCTCTCAAGGTGATGCCTATGCGATTGGTAGTGATCAAATGATTTTTGGCTGGGCGGTTAATGCTGATACAGATATGTCCGGGAAAACAATCACAATCTCAAAATTGGAAAAAGGCAAGTACACACTTTTATTGTATCATACCTGGCTGGGAAGATTTCTGAGTAACGATGACCGAACCATCATGGAACAGGAAATTGAATCCAAGGGTAAATCTGTTTCTTTTGATATCCCTGTTTTAAAAACAACTGGTGGACATGCACAGTATGTTGGTCAGGATATTGCATTTATTATAAAACCGGTGGAATAGAGATTAAACATATGACTCCCGTGGGGATACTTCCGAGGTCATCGAGTGATTGGGTTTCAATGGATAATGCAAAATATCAATGATCATGTACAGTAAAATGAATCACAATACCCGTTCAAGACGTACCTTTCTGCGGAAGGCCTTTGCATCTTTAGCGATTGGGGCTACCGGTTCGTATGCCTCTTCAAATTCACTACATGCCAGTTCCTTAGGACTCAGGGAAGAACCTATCCAGGAGGATGATCCGGATAAAAAGTACCCCGACCGTTACCTGGATAAATTCCGGATAACAAAGATGGAAACCTTCAAAGTAAAACCACGCTGGTTGTTCTTAAAAATCCATACGGATCAGGGGATTGTAGGTTTGGGAGAACCGGTTGTTGAAGGTCGAGCGGATACCGTAGCCACTGCCGTTAAGGAAATTGAACCTTACCTGATCGGTAAAGATCCACGGCGTGTGATCCATCATTGGCAGGCTATATATCGGCATGCTTTTTACCGGGGAGGGCCTGTTCTGACAAGCGCTCTCAGCGGGATAGAGCAAGCACTGTGGGACATCAAGGGTAAAGCCCTCGGGGTGCCGATATACGAATTACTGGGCGGTCCCACACGTCATAGTGTCCGTGTTTACGCCCATGCCAGTACCATTGAGGCAGTAAAGAAAGCGAAGGCAATTGGTTTTACTGCATTTAAAACGGGAGTACTGAATGCCAGGCAATCAGGGGTCATCGCTTCCCCAAAATTCATCGATGCTGCAGTTGAACGATTTGCATTGTTGCGTGAAGCTGCCGGCAATGATGCCGATATCGGGATCGATTTCCACGGTGCTATCAGTCCCCAGAATGCCGCCCTGTTGATCAAGGCCCTTGAACCCTATCAGCCCTTTTTTATAGAAGAACCTGTTAATTGCCAGAACGTGGATGTGATGGCTGATCTGGCACGCAAAACGCATCTCCCCATTGCTACTGGTGAACGGATTTTTACAAAATGGGGTTTTCGTGAGATACTGGAAAAAGGGGCTGCCAGTATCCTGCAACCGGATCTCTGTCACGCCGGTGGGATCTTCGAATGCAGGCTCATCGCTGGGATGGCTGAAGCATATTACGCATCTATTGCTCCCCATAATCCGCTGGGACCTATTTCCCTGGCTGCTGGTATTCAGCTTTCAGCCAGTATCCCGAACTTCCTCTGCCAGGAACAGGTTAGTCTTGGAGAAGGGTACCTGAAAAAACCTTTTGAAGTAGTAGATGGGCATATCCCCCTTCCTGAGGGGCCCGGTTTAGGTATAGAATTAGATGAACAGGCTCTTTCAGATAAACTTGGACACGACTGGAAAAGTCCGGAAACGTACCTTGATTCAGATGGTTCAGTCGTGGACTGGTAAAAACAAAAATGCATGAAAAAGATAGCTTTTGCGCTACCATTTCTCTGGGTTTTATGTATGTGCTCCGGTCCAACTACAGTGGATGACAGACCACCCAATATCATACTGATCATGGCTGATGATATTGGTATTGAAGGATTCGGCTGTTATGGCGGAACATCCTATGAAACCCCGAACCTGGACAGGATGGCAAGGGAAGGAATAAGGTTTACCCATGCTTATTCTCAGCCTCTTTGTACACCTACAAGGATCCAGTTGATGACCGGTAAATACAATCACCGGAACTGGTTGTGTTTTGGGGTTATGGATCCTGCTGAGAAAACCATTGGCCACCTGATGAAGCAAGCAGGATATCGTACCTGTATCGCCGGTAAATGGCAACTGCATTCTTACGACCCCCCGGATTACCCGGGTTCGGAGCTACACAGGGGTAAAGGAATGCATCCTATAGATGCTGGTTTCGAAGAATATTCTCTTTTCCACTCCCTGCACACAGAGGACAAGGGATCGCGCTATGCAGACCCCACTTTCTTGCGTAATGATACACTGTTCAGCGAAGTAAAAGGAGCTTATGGAGAAGATCTGAATCTGGAATTCATCACCAAATTCCTCGAAAAGTACAGGAATGAACCTGTATTCATTTATTATCCTATGGCCCTTCCGCATGATCCACTGGTTCCAACCCCGATTTCCGAAGCATGGAAAAATCAGGAAAAACGACTGAAACAGGATCTGCAATATTACACTGACATGGTGAAATATATGGACCTGCTGGTTGGACGGCTTGTTGAAAAGGTGAAAGCGCTCGGCTTATCAGAGAAAACACTAATCCTTTTCTATGCAGACAATGGGACAACCTGGCGGATCACCTCCTACATGGGAGAATTAGTAATCAAGGGAGGAAAGGGATTGACGACCCAGACCGGGATTCGTGTACCTCTCATTGCATACTGGCCGGGGACAATTGTGCCAGGTGTTACAAATGATCTGATCGATGCTTCGGATTTTCTGCCGACACTTGCAGAGCTGGGCATAACGGAAATACCTGATGACTGGCATACCGACGGTGTTAGTTTTGCTCCCAGACTACTTGGTACGAAAGGAATTCCCAGAGATTATGCATTTTTCTGGTATGATCCCCGCCCGGGATGGGACAAAGATCATTTTTCACGACATGTCTTCGCACTTGATCACAATTATAAGCTTTTTTCCGATGGAAGGATGTTTGATATCCGAGGTCAGACCCCGATAGAAACAGAATTGGATACAACACACCTTACAGAAACAGAAAAACAGGCAAGGGTGAAACTCAGGAGGGCAATCGATAAAATAATGACGCCACCATTTTCGAAAGCTGCTCTAATAGAGCCGGATTAATAAACAAAAACAAACGTTGATTCACAGACATAGCCCCTAATTATTGTTACAGAATACAAATTCTAAATAATTAAATACAGAAATTCTACAAATTTTATTTCTATTTTGTCAGTAGAGAATGTATACTAAGTTTCAACCTGTCAATTAAACAGTTAAGTAAGAGGTTAAAGGGTGTCTACACATTTATTAAAAATCACAGCATTTCTTTTGGTGGTCCTACATGTCACACCTTATTTCTTGTTTTGCCAGATAGATAGAAAAGAACTTACTGCAATTAGAACGGAAGTGTCTCCACGAGTCGATGGATATCTGGATGAAGAAATCTGGTTTTCAGCTAACGAAGCCAGGGACTTTTACCAATACATTCCCTACAATGACCGGCCCCCCTCATTACCTACAATTGTAAAAGTTCTTTACGATAATAAAGCCATTTATATCGGTGCTAAACTATTTGACCATTATCCTGACAGTATACTAACACAGCTCGGCATACGGGATGCAGATGCTCAAATAAATGCCGATCAATTCTATATTGATATTAATCCATTCAATGATGGCGTAAATGGATTCACTTTCAAGGTATCCGCCTCAGGAGTTCAAACGGATATAAACAGGGCCGGACGGGGCAGACGGTTTTTTGGAGGTCCCAGCAGTACAAGGGGTGATCCTGCATGGGATGCAGTCTGGCAAAGCAAAGTTAGAATCTTGGATGACGGGTGGATGGTTGAAATAGAAATCCCCTATTCTGCACTTCGATTTCCCAAAAAAGATATCCAGGAGTGGGGTATAAATTTCTGGAGAGACCTCCGAAGACATACAGAACTGTCAAGCTGGAATTTCGTGGATCGCGAAGTAAGGAACCAGATGAACTATCTTGGCGTATTGAAGGGAATCAATGGAGTCAAGCCTCCTCTCAGACTGGCTTTTTATCCTTATGTGTCTGGCTACCTGGAAAAAAGTGCCTCTGAAACAGGATGGACAAGAACATTTAATGGAGGAATGGATCTTAAATGGGGGATGAATGAAAGCTATACCATGGATGTGACCCTGATCCCGGATTTTGGACAGGTCAAATCCGACGAAAAAATCCTGAATCTGACACCTTATGAGGTAAGATATACGGAACGAAGACAGTTCTTTACGGAGGGAACGGAATTATTCCAGCGGGCAGATCTGTTTTATTCCCGGAGAATTGGATCCGAACCCATTCGGTATTGGGATATCGAGGATGAATTGGAATCCATAGAAGCAATCAAGGAAAATCCAGCAACAACCCGAATGATCAATGCAAGTAAAATATCAGGAAGAAACCAGAAAGGTTTAGGTATCGGTTTTCTGAATGCCATGACTGCTCAAAGTCACGCAGTAGTAAAGGACACGATAAATAATGTTGAACGTAGTATCCTGACACAACCATTTACTAACTATAATATCCTGGTTGTCGACCAGAGTCTTCCAAATAATTCTTACGTAAGTCTGATAAACACGAACACTCTGATGGGAGACGCCGGATATAATGCCAATGTTACCGGAACTGAATTCAGATTTTACGATAAAACAAATATGTACGGTATGCGTGGAGAATTCGCGTACAGTCAACAAAATTTTCAAAACAATGATTACATTAATGGATACAAGTATGATCTAAGAATCGGGAAATTCGGCGGAAAGCTACAGTATGGCTTAAATCGTGAACTGGTAAGTGATGAATATGATCAAAATGATCTCGGCTATCAGCGAAGAAACAATGAGATAGAAAACCAGTTAACATTTGATTACAATATATTTCAACCATTCGGGAAATTCCTGTCTTTCGGTGTAGGTACAAACATCAACGTCATGCAACTATACGATCCACGGGAATTCACAGAATTGGCAGTGGGACTTGATTCAAGAGCCACTTTTGTTAATCGTTTCAATATATTCATCCGGGGAGAATACAGCCCCCTGGGTAAAAAAGATTATTATGAACCCAGGGTTGAAGGCAGGTATTACAAAACCGATGATGCTATCAATATATTTTCCTGGTTGGGTTCGGATCGTCGCAGAAGATTATCATTCAATGGAGGTTTCAGGTATGAAAAAATATTCGATGAATATGAACAACGGCAATTTGGAATTGAATTAATGCCTAGAATCAGAATTAGTGACAGGATGGATTTTTCATTTGGATTGGAATACCGGGAACGTAAAAACGATATTGGATATGTAGATGATTCTGGCCCTGATTCAGTATTTTTTGGAATGCGCAATTCACCCACGTGGATCACGACCCTTCAATCTAATTATATTTTCACCAATACGATTTCCCTCGGTTTTGATTTGCGGCATTACTGGTCAAGGGTATTATACGATGGAACATATTATTTCCTGAATCCGGACGGATCCTTGACATTGCTTGATAATGGATTCGAGGCTGATAATATCAACTATAATGCTTTTACCATTGACATGGTATTCAAATGGAATTTCGCACCCGGAAGCTGGTTAACGGCAGTATGGAAATATATTGTAGATGCAGAAGGTTCTCTGACCAATAATTACCTGGACAATGTAAATTATATGTTCAGTGAGACTCAGGTGAATTCAGTATCCTTAAAACTTTTATACTATCTTGATTATCAATATATTAAGAGTGCGTTCAGTAAACACTAATTTTTTATATAACTAAATTTCTTGATCATGAGACATTTCAAATTTTTAACTGTCATTATTTCACTTGTTTTCTCATCGGTTGCATATGGACAACCCACTATTACCCGCGTATGGCAGTTTATGGATTCCGTCGGGTTATATGAGAAGTTTGAGGTAAGTCTTCGTATGGATGCAGAATTTGAGAATCCATTCGATCCGGATCAGATTGATGTGATGGCCACATTTTCTGCTCCTTCCGGTAAAGAATGGAAGGTACCCGGTTTTTATAACCAGTTCTTCCGGGGAATGTTCTCTGTACGCTTTTCAGCAAATGAAACTGGCAAGTGGACCTATACGGTACGTGTGAAAGATAAAAATGGAGAAGTAGAAAGTGATCTTATGTCTTTTAAGGCTGTGAAATCAGAGCACCATGGCCCCATCCAGATAGCAGCAAACAAGCGTTACCTTGAACACGTGGATGGAACATCGTGGTATGGTGTTGGAATGTGGTTTAACGGAGCAAGACAAGGGAGTCAGGAAGATATACTGGATGATCTTCAGGATCGTGGTATGAACTTTGTAAGTCGATTGATTACTCCTTTAGAGACTTGGGGAACAGGATTAGGGCGATACGATCAATTATTGTGCAGTCGCATTGATGAACTGCTCAATCAGTTGGAGGAACGGGATATGCAACTTTCACTGAATTTCTGGTTTCACTCATTTTTATCAGAGACAGTCTGGGGGGGTGGAAATATTGCGTGGTACACAAGTCCATATGCGCTTGTTACAGAATGTAAGGATTTCTACAGCAGTGATGAGGCCTGGAAGTACCAGGAGAAATTATACCGATATATGATCGCACGTTGGGGCTACAGCCGATCGATGGCTATCTGGTTTGTTGTTGATGAAGTGAATGGTACCGATGGTTGGGTTTCTGGTGACAGCCTGGGAGCAGCTAACTGGGGCAAGAAAGTTCATGATTATTTCAAAGCCAATGATCCATGGCAACACCTTACAACGGGAACCCGGAGTGGTGGGATCAAAGAGTGGTGGCAGGAAGGTTATGAGATATTTGATATGGCTGGCCGGGAAATTTACGAAGCTCAGGGATTTCCGATAAATAAAACAGGTTTTATTGACCAGAATGATACTCATCCTTTGACATACAGTTACAGAAATTACCATGGTCAGGTCAGTAAACTCTGGCATGGCTTCGAAAAACCTGCGATAATTCCGGAAACCGGATGGGATCATACTTTTTATGAGATGAGCATGCCTGGATATAAAGCCCAATACCATAATGCCTGCTGGGTAAGTCTGGCTTCAGGATCAGCCATGTCTCCATTCTGGTGGTCCTATTCACGTGCTTTAAATGATAATGTTGTCACCTATGATATGTTGAATTATCGACGTTTTACGGATGAGATCCCCTGGTCCAAACTTACCAACATTACACCCCTTGAGATTAATAACTCTGAAGGTGATGCCTATGCCATGGGAAGTGACCAGGTTATTTTTGGATGGGCTGTCAATGCTGACGCTGATATGACCGGTAAAACCATTACCCTTCCAAAAGTGGGTAAAGGTAAATATAGCCTGAAGTTGTATCATCCCTGGAGAGGACTGTTTCTCACGAATGAAGACCGAAGTATAATGGTACAAACGATTGAATCAAAAGGGAAATCGATATCTTTTGATATTCCAGTTTACAAGGTTACAGGTGGCCATGCCCGGTATATAGGCCAGGATATCGCCTTTATCCTCGAACCAGTAGATTAGTACTTATTTATATAAAAGAGTAAAAACATACATACAGGATTGGTTAAATGGATCCTGTGTGTATGTATTTTTATATTTATACACACATAATTATGAAAAAGACCTCATTCCCAGTTATTGGATTTTTTCTGATGTCAATTCTCATTTGTTACAACCATCCCGTATATAGTCAGAGATCTAATAAGAAGAATAAGGACAAGACCGTTTATATGCTAACATATGATCACGGGGGATTGATCCTGTGGGGAAGCGATCATTTTCAGGAGCGTTTACAGAATGCTATATCCTGGCTTGATAAGTATCCATCCTTCAAAATAGGGCTGGAAAACGAAGGCCAGATATATGATTACTTTAATGATCATGAACCTCAATTACTTGAAGAAATAAATGAATACCTGCAAAAATACCGGGGCAGGTTTGGAATTGGTTCTTGTACATATGGCCAACCGTTATCAACCTTTATCAACGAAGAATCCAATATCCGGCAAATCGATTATGCGCTAAAGGCCTCCGAGAAATACTTTGATTATCGTCCCCCGGTTTATCTGATGAGCGAGCATGCCATGCACAGCCAGATACCGCAAATCGTTAAAGGATTTGGATTTGATGGAGCCATAATGAGAACCCACTATATGATGTATGGTTATAATCCCACATTCGATACGCCAATCGGCTGGTGGAAGGGGCTTGATGGGACCAAAATCGCAACCATACCAACCTATGATGGGGAAGGGGCCGCCTTTGGGAAAACAACTGTAGATACCTGGATCCTTACAAGATACCCCAGTAGGGACAGCCCTGAACCCATGGAAAGCTTCAGGAAGCAATTCAAACACATAAATCCTCTGCTTGCAACCAGGGCAGACGATTCAGGATTGAGAAAGGAAGAACTGGTGGCGGAATATGAGAAAAAGTTAAATTATCAGTGGATCCTCCTGGATGATCTACTCGAAAAATATCCAACACCAACTGTGGATATGCCCACAAAGCCAAATGATTTTACCGTCAGGATGCCATGGGGTTACTGTGGAAATGAGATCTGGAACATGAGCAGAAAGGCGGAAGTATCCGTTCTAACCGCTGAAAGACTTGCAGCATTCGAAATACTGAATGGTGGAAAAAGTCATGAAGAAGAGCTGGACAAAGCCTGGAAGGATCTGCTGCTTGCCCAACATCATGATATACAGATCTGTGGGTTATTATCTGACGCCAGAAGATTACTACCTGCCTCGATAAAAGAGTCTGAGAATGTTATCGAAAATACTATGGCATTCTTTGCAAAAAATATGTCAGGTGATGGAATCAAACAGGTTGTTGTATTTAATCCGCATAGCTGGAATCAAAAACGATGGATCACTACTGAAGTGTCCCTGTCGAAAGGAGAAGCGAATGACTTCGAGGTACGAAATGGTAATATGGCTGTACCTTCAATGCTTATATCATCTGACAGGTATAGCGATAAAAGTATACAGAAAGGCAGGATCACATTCCTGGTCGACCTGGACCCACTGAGCATTGTTTCATTTTCACTGGTTCCAATGGATAAAACGACAACATCGGTTAATTCCAAAATCAAGTTTGATGAGGAGAAACTAATCATTAACACTCCCCTGCTGGAAATCAAACTATCCCAGAATGGCGGATTCGAATATGTGAAAGATATTAAAACAGGCAAACTCATTACACAAAATGATGAACGCTCTGGATATTTCAGGGGCTTGATCAATGGTAATCCTGAAGAATCAATGGGCCGTTGGATTATTGATAAATCAACACCCAATGCTCCCTGGTGCATTGCCACAGAGTATGGATTTATATCTGATATACCGTATCAATTTAAAATAAGAATTTACGATGACTCCCCGGTGATTGAATGCAAGGTATCCTTTGATTTTAACGGGCAAAAAATCGGATTGTTAAGTGATAATGAACGCGACAGCCATTCCCCTTTTGTACATGAGGAAAAACTTCGTTTTTCATGGAATCCGGCATTAGTACAGGATGTAACCGGGATCAGAGACCTCCCTTTTGCTATATCGGAAACAGATAACAAATATATTGAAGGTAACTACTGGACGGCTGTTTCTGATGGTGATCAGGGAATTGCTTTTTTCAATAAGGGAAATATGGGGACTGTGCGAGAAGAAGATGGGAGTATTTCCATTCCGTTGGCTTATGCTATGTATTATATTTGGGGCACAAGAATGTTACACGGCCAATATTCTTATGAGTTTGCTATATATCCTTTTTCTGGCAAATGGCAGGAGGCGGATATTCACCGGAAATCCCTGGCTTATAATTTTCCTCTTCCAAAGTCTGAGGGAAAATCCGGCAATGGCCCACTTGGAGATAAAGTGAATCTCCTGAATATGAAATCAGAGAATGTGATCCTTTCAGCATTGTATCCTTCCGATGGAGGAATATATACCCGATTTTATGAATTTGGGGGCCTGAGGGTGGATCCTGAAATAAACTGGAAGGTTAAAAACACAGGTATCAGGGAAGTAGATCTTCTTGGCGAGGAGATTGAAGAGACTTCCCTGAAATTTAAACCATGGGAAATTAAGTCCTACTTTATATCATATTGATCATGAAATTAATAACAGGGATGGTTTTATCATGTGGTTTAGTGATATTGACTACTACTATATTTTTAACTCGAATAGACTCAAAGTTTTCAGGCATTTCTAAAACAGGAAAAACAATTTCTTCAGATAACGTGCGAACTATAGAGCAAGAACTTCCTTTTGAAATGGATGATTTCGATTATAAATGGAATAGCAATTTCAGGAGACCAAACGAGATGCTAACCTGGGATTATTGGTTTGCTGTTGATGAGAAAACCAACACCTATCATGCCTATTATCTTCAATTTCCGACCACTGAAGCAATAATAAAACATAACTATCCGGAAGAATTAAAATCAAATAGACATAAAAATCAGTGGGTTGGTCATGCTGCAAGTAAAGACTTAATAACCTGGGAAACCCAGCCTGATGCTTTACGCCCAATACCAGGTACATTTAATGATATTGGAATAGCAACCGGAAGTGTAGCACACGGAGACGATCAAAAATGGTATATGGCATTCACCAGCAAAGGAAGCAGTGAAAATACAAAGTTCGGTATAGCCATGGCAATTAGTGATGATCTGATCAATTGGGTAAAAATACCATCCTCCTTTATTTCCAAAACATTTGAGGCAAAATGGAAAGGCAAATCATATCAATTGAAGCTAAATGCAGATCCATATCTATACCCGAAAAAATACAACGGATATTATTGGATATCTATTAATGCCAGAATTCTCAATCCTCCGGAAGGTAAGGAAACGGGAGCGGTCCTCATGCTAAAATCCAGGGACTTATTCAGTTGGGACGCTCATAAGGTCATTGCATATCCGGGCAAATATCTTCGTTGTGAAACCACCCAGCATTGGGAAAGTAATGGAAAATGGTATCTATATTTTGGTGGGGTTGTACCGGAGGGACCATATCCTAACCTGGTATATTTATCAGATTCCTTTGATGGTCCTTATGAAGAACAATCCTGGTCAGAAATTACGTTGCCTGATGGAAAACGTTTCTATATTGGGAAACTAATAAAAGCCTTTGACAGGAAAGAATATTTTCTTGGTGGGGAATCATATAGCAGCCTGAGCATCCCATATCCTGTTTCATATAAAAAAGATGGTGAATTACTTTTGAGTATGCCATGATTTATAGCCTTAAATTCCAGTGCATGTGATACTACCTGAATCTTAGTTGTTGGTCATATTCGATGTATAATGGTAAATCATAATTGCGTTAAAGAAATGCCGGATACCACATTCATGAAAACAATGGTCGTTAGCCGGGTATTGTTATCTGTATTAATATATTTCATCTGTTTAAAAGTAATGGCAGCTCCCATGGATGAAACAGCTGAAAAGCCCAATATATTAATCATCTTTACCGATGACCAGGGCTTCGCTGATCTGGGTTGTTATGGATCAAAAACGAATAAAACCCCAAACATGGACCAACTGGCAAAAGATGGAACCATGTTTACCAATTTCTATGCCCAGCCCGTTTGTGGCCCATCCCGTTCGGCGCTTCTTACAGGTCGTTATCCCATACGCAGCAAGGGGTGGGATATGCCGAAAGAGGAAATCACATTTGGCGAATTGATTAGGGGGGCAGGATATCAAACAGCATGTATCGGGAAATGGGATGTTTCCAACCGCAAACCTATCATCGATCGCATGCCAAATGCACAGGGATTTGATTACTACTTTGGAACGCTTGGAGCTAATGACAATGGCAGTGTAAGGTTTCATGAAAATAACATACTGGTTGACAGTACGGATGATATGGCGAGTCTTACCAGGCTCTATACAGACAAAGCAATGGATTATCTGAAAAATAAGAGAGACAAGAAAAAACCTTTTATCTTATACCTTGCCCATACAATGATGCACACAATTATTGATGCTTCTCCAGAATTCAAGGGCAAATCAAGAGGTGATCTGTATGGTGATGTAGTTGAAGAATTTGATCATGAGACAGGACGTCTCCTAAATGTTGTTGATGCATTGGAATTGAGAGAGAATACGTTAATCATTTATACAACAGATAATGGCCCATGGAACCAGTCTGCTTATACAGAACAAAAAGAAGGACACCCTGAAGGTTCGATATTCTGGGGAAATTCAGGACCTCTGCGTAACGGCAAGGGTTCCTGTTACGAAGGTGGATCGAGAGTACCATGTATTATCAGTTGGCCTGGGAAGATAGAGGAGGACAAGGTTTCAAATACTATTTTTGCCACAGTCGATTTTTTGCCCACTTTTGCTCACTTAGCAGGATTCAAAGTGCCAGAAGATAGGGTGATAGATGGGGTAAATCAAACCGATTTGCTTGTGGGTAGATCCACAGACGGTGCACGAGAAACATATTACTATCAAGGCAATGGAGTGCGAAACGGTAAATGGAAGTTCCTCAATGCAAAACACAATGTTTACTCGTATGCCCGGGATAAAGAACGCATAGAAGTGGAAGAACTCTATAACCTGGAGTCAGATATTGGCGAATCCAACAACTTAGCAGATAGTTACCCTGAAAAGATTGCTGAACTCAAGATTTTGATGAAGGCAATTGAGGAGGGTGAATATTAGAAATTAACAATCCCGATATAATCTAATTCTTATGAAAATAACCTTTTTGCCAGTTCTAATCCTGTTTGCCGTATTACTCGGTTGTCAGTCGGACATCCAAAAAATGGATGAACGGGAAAATTCCGAACCTACTGAAAAACCAGATTATACATCCAAAGTGCCGCAGTTCACCTATGCCTCAACACTCGAAGAACAGAAGGAGCAGCTAAAAACGAATCCATTGCTGCTGAGATTTATGGAATCCAGGAAAAAAATGGTGAAGGACCCGCACCTGCCCCTTTATCATTTTGTAAGTCCTGAAAACCGGCTAAATGATCCCAATGGCTTCTGTTACTGGCAGGGCCGCTGGCATTTATTTTACCAGGCATACCCCCCGGAAGACCCACGACAGCACTGGGGGCATGCAGTAAGCACAGACCTGATCCACTGGGAAGACCTGCCACTGGCCATTTATCCAGATCCTGAATATCAATGCTATTCAGGTTCAGCACTTGTGGAAGATAACCGGGTAATTATCATGTATCATGGGACAAGGGTGGGCAATATGGTAGCTACATCCAGCGATCCCCTCTTGCTCAACTGGGAGAAAGTGGGCAACAAGGCCGTCATCCCCATGACAGAAAACAGTGATGACCTGCCATATTTTGTTTACGATCCGAATATCTGGAAAAAGGATGGTATATATTATTCAATGTCCGGCGGTGTTGATGTGAATGGGCCGGATGGCCGACAGGTTTTAAGCAATTATTTGTTTCGTTCAAAAGACCTTAAGAACTGGGAATACATGCATCCTTTTATTGAAGGGGACCGATTTACTGAATTGGGAGATGATGGTGCCTGTCCCTACTTTTGGCCCATTGGGAATCGACATATCATGCCCTTTTACAGTCATATCAGCGGGGGACAATATTTTATCGGCGACTATGACAAGGAACGGGATAAATTTATCGTAACCGATCATGACAAATTCAACTTTGGTGCTTCCGGACCATCCGGTGTTCATGCTCCATCTGCTACTCCGGATGGAAAAGGGGGAGTAATCTGCATCTTTAATATGAATCCGGGATATCCTACGAAGGGTTGGAATCAAATCATGAGCCTTCCCCGGTCACTAACTTTACCTGACGGTAAAACCCTAATGCAGGAACCTGCTGGTGATATTGAATCTTTGCGTTATGATAAACAGGTTGTTAGGCGGACTACCCTTCCTCCAAACCAGGAAATCGTACTGGATAATATCAGGGGTAATGCAATGGAAATTATTGCAGAAATCGATCCCGGGAATGCACCGATGGTAGAGTTAAATGTCCTTCGTTCACCAAACAGGGAAGAATTCACACGCATTGCTTTTTATAAGAAAAGAGGCACCTACCAGGGCAGAAATTATATTCGTCCACAACCCGAAGGTTGGCAGCCCACACACAAAAGTCTGCTCACCATAGAATCTTCCTATTCTTCGATCCTACCTGATGCCAGGTCAAGAGCTGCGGAAACGGCTCCATTCGTGCTGGATGAAAATGAAAACCTGAAACTGCGGATATTCATTGACAAAAGCGTTGTGGAGGTATTTGCAAATGGGAAGCAATGCGTTGCCATGCGGGTCTATCCGGGACTGAAAGGAAGCACTGGAGTATCCTTACGCTCACAGGGACAGGAGAGTGAGTTGATTTCTCTGGAAGCATATCAGATGAAAAGTATTTATGAATAATTTCAATTTTAAATCTACTTACAATGAAAAAAGCTGTCATCCTCCTCGTTTATATAATGTTGTTAGTAGGATTGTTTTCCTGTACTCCATCCTTTAAAAGTAACCTCCCGGAGGACATAACACGCATGTGGATCGGTCCGGAATACTGGGCAAACAGGCTACAGGACTGGAAGCTTGAGGAAGGTAAGATTGTTTGTGTAGAAACCGCCTCACTAAAACCTATGCGAACGATACACCTTCTGCCTTATTCCATGGGAAAAATGGATAAAAACTTTCAGATGAGTGTTGTCACGGGTCTTTCTGAAGGTGGAAATACCTTATCAGAAAACACATGGACTGGATTCTTAATCGGTGCAGGTGGAGGAGAAATTGACTACCGGGGCGCTGCCCTGGTTCACCATGGGGCCGGAAAAGGGGGTGGTATAATTGCCGGAGTAGATGGACAGGGTAAACTGATGTTTCGGGATATGACAAAAAAGGAGTATCCAATGATACCTTTTAAAATTATCACTGAAGCACCTATTCAACTTAATACAGAAAGCAACTTTTTATTAAGACTGAAATACTTTGCAGGAGGGAAAAACAAAGGACTTCAATTAACCCTTATGGATAGGAATTCGAAAAAGCTGGTTGGGAAAATACGTCTGTTAGAATTTACATCCGAAACTCTCACCGGAAATGTTGCCCTGGTATCCCATCCGGGAAATGATGATGACAAAGCTGGCTACTGGTTCAAAGAGTGGAAAATTTCCGGTTCACGGCTCATTGAAAACGAAGATGGGCTTTTTGGCCCCATCCTTTCCTGTTATTACACCGTGAATGATAAGATATTGAAAATGACTGCCCAATTTCCGGTACTGGGCGAAAAAGATCCTACACTTGCAATCCTTGATAAATGGGACAATGAAAGTTCATCATGGAATGTGGTTGCTGAAGCCCAAATTGAAAAACCATCTTATACCGCACTTTTCCGGGTTACGGAATGGGATGATTCCAGGGATACCCCTTATCGTGTTAGGTACGAGGGCCTAATACATCAGGGCAACATGGTGGAATCCATTTTTGAGGGTATCATTCCCAAAGATCCTGTTGATAAAAAGACAATTACCGTAGCGGCATTTACCGGTAACCAGAATATCGCTCATCATGCAGACAGCAGGCGTCTGAAAGACGCAGGGCGCAACTCCTTCGATGTAGGAGTGACAGCGATTGAATCAAAATGGACTTCAAACAACGTCTGGTTCCCCCATGAGGAATTAGTGGGGAATGTGCAAAAACAGAAGCCCGACCTGCTGGTTTTTACAGGTGACCAGATATACGAGAGCAATCCGACCGCCGCAGGATTCGATAATCCATATCCCGACCTACTTTATAAGTGGTACTTATGGTGTTGGGCATATAGAGACTTATCGAGAAATATTCCTGCCATTTGCATGCCTGATGACCATGATGTTTACCAGGGAAATCTTTGGGGCTGGAGTGGTAAAAGAACACCCGGCGATTACCCTGTGGAGGGTAAATGGAGCCCGGCATATAACGATGGTGGATACTGGATGCCGGTTGACTGGATCAAAATGGTTGAACGGACACAAACCGCCCATCTGCCCGATCCATATGATCCAAACCCGGTTGAACAGGGTATTGGTGTTTATTATACCCAATTAAAATGGGGGGGTATCAGTTTTGCTATCCTGGAAGACCGGAAATTCAAAACGCCAATGCCATTTATTGAACCGATTGAGGAAAAAGTGGATAGTTTGAGGGCTGTTCACGGAGCAGGATTCGCTCCACGCATAAACCACATTCCGGAAGGCCAGATACTGGGCGACCGGCAACTTGATTTTATCCGTGACTGGGTAACCGACTGGGAAAATGTTTATATGAAGGCTGCTATCAGTCAGACGATCTTCTCAGCAACCCATACAGGAGGCAATATTAATCCCGGCAAACCGGCAAAAGACCATGATTCCAATGGTTGGCCTCCTTCCGGAAGGAATCAGGCATTGGAAGAGCTGAGAAAAGGATTTGCTTTTATGATTGGGGGTGATCAGCACCTGGCAACTGTCATACACCATGGTATTGATGAATTTAATGATGCCGGATATTCATTCTGCGTTCCGTCAATAGCCAATTTCTGGACCAGATCCTGGATCCCTGAAGTGCCTGGATTCAACAGAGATCCTGAATTGCCTGAATATACAGGGGAGTTTTTTGATGCTTTTGGAAACAGGATCAATATTTATGCTGTAGCCAATCCGAAATCTCATTTGGATCTAACGGAAGAGGAAATAGTAAGGGGAAGGACTGAATTATACCGGAAAGCCTCCGGGTATGGCATCGTGAAATTTGATAAATCCAACAGGTCCATCACCATGGAATGTTGGCCCCGATATGTGGACCCGGATGATCCTTCAACGGGTGAACAGTACCCGGATTGGCCGGTCACCATACACCAGGATGATAACTATGGCCGTATTGCAGCAGCATATTTACCAGAATTCAGGTTTCAAGGGGTGGAAAATCCAGTTCTTAAGATCATTGATCAGGAATCAGGGGAATTAGTTTATTCGATCCGTATTGCTGGCAATAATTTTACACCAAAAATTTTCAAGCAAGGGATATATCAGGTTGAAATTATTGATCCTGAATCTGGAAAAATCAGGGTCCTTTCAGATATAACACTCAATATTGAAAACCCAGGAAAAACAATAACGATAACTTTCTAAATTAAGACCCGACATGTACGTCTCACATTTCATCAGAATACTATTTGTTATTCTATTCTTCAGATTTTCTTTTGTTGTATATAGTAAAACACCTGGTGAGAAATCGAAACCGAATATAATATTCATTTTTGCTGATGATCTGGGCTGGGCAGAACTTCCCCAATATGGTTATCACAAAATTGTAGCTCCCGCCGGATTCCAGATTTTCGGGGATATAAAAATGCCCAATATAGACCGGTTGACAGAAGAAGGAACCATATTCACAAACTTCTATGTTGCAGCTCCTACCTGTACTCCCAGTCGGGCTGGATTAGTAACAGGTCTATGCCCTTCACGCACCAAAATGCATGCCCCTATCATCAGAAAGCTGGAATTCAATGCAGAAAGAGGTATTCCAAATCACCTGGATTACAACCTCCCGAATGTCATGAAATCATTAAAAAGTAATGGTTACACAGTTGGTCATTTTGGTAAATGGCATTTGGGGGTCACAAAGGAAAGCAGCGCTCCATTTATAGAAAAATATGGGATTGATGAATACTCAGATTGTTTGGTTGGAGACAATCCCCGCAAATTGTCTACTCAGCGGATTTGTGACCGAACTATAGAGTTTATTCAAATGAATAAGGATAAGCCATTCTACATAAATGTCTGGTTATATGAACCACATGCTCCCCTGTATCCATCGCAGGAAGATGTTGGCCAATATTTAAATTCGGATCGTGACGATGGATCCTATCGAGGCGCTATGCTTGTATGGTACGCTGTGCTAACGCGTATGGACAGAGAAATCGGCAGGATCCTGAACAAACTCGATGAATTAAATCTTGAAGAAAACACCATTGTGATTTTTACGAGCGATAATGGACCTGAATCCAGCGCTATGCCCCACACAGCAACATATGGAGGTGTCACGGCAGTATCAGCCGGACCCTTTCGTGGAATTAAAAGGAGTTTATATGAAGGAGGAATCAGGGAACCCTTCATAATTCGATGGCCGGGTAAAGTACCGGGAAATACAGTTGACAATGAATCAGTAATCGGAGCAGTAGATCTATTCCCAACATTTTGCTCATTAAGCAGCATCCCTATTCCTGAAGGACTTGATGGGGAAGATCTTTCTGACATATTTTATGGACATTCTATTCAAAGAAAGAAGCCCCTGACCTGGGAAATACGCTTCCCGGTTTATGGCCGTGTTAATGATATGAGTCCCAGACTGGCATTACGAGATCAGCAGTGGAAGTTCCTGATGAATCCATCCATGAACAGGGTTGAACTGTATAACATAGTTAAAGACCCAGGTGAAGTTGATAATGTCGCTAATGAAAATCCGGTTCTTGTTAACAAATTCAGTATATATTTAAAAGAGTGGCATAGTTCTCTTCCTGAAGGACCTGTTCACAAAGATGCCGGGGAAAAAGTCTACATCTGGCCAGCAAAGAGTTTTGACAAATGATAAATTATCATTCAATCCCAAGTTTCTGTTGTATCTTTTCAAGTGATATACCTTTGGTTTCTGGCATGACAAAAATCACCCATAAGAGTTGCGCGACCATACAAATAGCGTAAAAAGAAAATGCATGTCCGCCTGAAATTTGAGCTATTACCGGAAACGTCCAGGAGATGAGTGCGGCCATAAACCAATGTGTGAAACTGCCCAATGCCTGCCCCCTAGCACGTACTCTATTTGGAAATACTTCACTTATAAATACCCAGATAACCGTTCCCTGGCCAAATGCATGAGAGGCAATAAATACCAGTATGCTTATTAAAATGATGCTGCTGCCAGTTTT
Organism: Bacteroidota bacterium; assembly: GCA_042584165.1. Taxonomy (GTDB): domain Bacteria; phylum Bacteroidota; class Bacteroidia; order Cytophagales; family Cyclobacteriaceae; genus JBHOSY01. The sequence goes on from JBHOSY010000001.1 coordinate 37,065, forward strand.
ATCGAAATCCTGTCCATAATGATAAAATGTAAAGGCTGTTACGCCCAGGCTGATTATATATCCAATTGATCCCACTAACATTAATTTACGCCTTCCAAAATGGTCAATAATAGATAAAGCGGTCATGGTGAAGATAATGTTTATCCCACTCATAATTACGGACTGCAGCATAGCTGATGAAGTCGTACCCCCTGCCAACCTGAAAATATGTGGGGCATAATACATAAGTGCATTGATACCAGACAACTGGTTAAACATGGCGATTGCTACAGCAAGTAATATGGGTTTTAAATACTTGCGTTGAATAAATGGCTCTTTCAAACCATAATGTTCCACATCCAGTGATTTTTTAATATCCAGTATTTCTTCATCAATATTCCCAGAATCGCTTCCACATTTTTCAAGAACTGTTCTGGCTTCATCAATTCGTTTTTTAGCTACCAGCCATCGTGGACTTAAAGGATTAAGAAATAGTAAAAAAAGAAATGCCAATGCAGGAAATGCTTCTACACCCAGCATCCATCGCCACTCAACCGGTCCGAGTGCCATTTCAGTAATCAGATAATTTGAAAGAAATGCTATTGATGCACCAAGGACTATATTGAACTGTATTACCGCCACAAGACGCCCACGGTATTTTGCTGGAGATATTTCAGCAATGTACATTGGAGAAGCCACAGAAGCACCACCGACAGCGAGTCCTCCCAAAAAACGAAAAACGAGTAAAGAGATCCAACCCCAGGATAGTGCACTCCCAATAGCAGAAATAAGATAAAAAACAGCAACTGCAAAAAGCGTATTTCGTCGTCCCCATAAATCCGCCGGTTTTCCAACTACAATGGCTCCGATAATCGTTCCAATAAGGGCACTGGCAACAGTAAATCCAAGCCAAAATGGCGTCAAATCAAATACCGATTGTAACCAATGTGTAGTTCCAGAAATAACAATAGTATCAAAACCAAATAAGAATCCACCGAGTGCGGCGATGATAACTGCTTTTATTAGTGCTATTTTCATTTTTCCCCTTATCGTAGCGAAAATTTCATATCAGGAATTTAAAAATAAATAGAAAGATGATTCTTTAGAAATTTATCGGAAAACGTCTGCTTGTAGAATTTACAATATTTAGAATCATCCAAATAAATTACTGTTATAAAACGAAAGCTGCACGTTTTTTTGAAACCATGAGGTACTTTATACATATGATGATCTGTTTTGGAACTCGTCGAATAAGTGATTATTGCTGTTTGGATTATATGAATTATTTGTTTGATTACACAAATAGATTTATATTCAATCATAAGGGGAAATGATTATGAATGCAATTAAAACCTCAGGCTCAAATATCATCTTTGTTGCTATATTTTGTATTGTAAGTGGATGTAATGATGGCAAACGAAATCAACCTGCTTCAATAATCAAGGATATAAATCCTGAATCAGCAGGTTCGACACTGACTAAAAAGGAACAACTGGGTAAACTGTTGTTCTTTGAGACCAACCTTTCAACTCCCCCCGGACAGGCCTGTTCTCAATGTCATGATCCCAAAGTAGCTTTTGCCGATCCTGTAACCGAACTTCCTGTATCCAGAGGAGCGCATCCTGGTTTGTATGGCAACCGGAATGATATGCCGGTTTCTTATTCGGCATTCGTTCCTCCATTACATAAAGATGAAGAGGAAGATATCTGGGCAGGAGGATTATTCTGGGATGGGCGGGCTAATTCACTGGTCGACCAAGCCCTGGGACCTCCCCTGAATCCCATTGAGATGGCAAATCCCGATACACTGACAATAGCAGAAAAACTTCGCAATCTTTCATATGCTGATCTTTTCAGGGAAATCTATGGTCCTGATGCCTTAGGTAAACCAGGAACTGCTTTTGAGAATATGGCGGATGCCATCGCAGCATATGAAATGACCCCCGAGGTAAATCCTTTCAGTTCCAAATACGATCACTGGCTACGTGGAGAAGTTGAACTCAGTGAGCAGGAACTTCGAGGATTAATGCTCTTTGAAGCTGAAGATAAAGGGAACTGTGTAGCATGTCATCCCAGCAAACCTGGAGAAGATAATAATCCACCTCTTTTCACAGATTTTACCTATGACAATCTGGGAACACCCCGAAATCCGGAAAATCCATTTTACGCAATGCCACCTGAATTCAATCCCGATGGATATGACTTTGTTGACATTGGCCTGGGTAAAATAGTTAATGATCCTGCTGAAAATGGAAAGTTTCGAGTTCCAACCCTGCGAAACGTTGCAATAACTCCTCCATATATGCACAATGGCGTTTTAAAAACCCTGTTCAGTGTATTGGCTTTTTATAACAATCGTGATATCACTGAATGGCCTGAGCCGGAAGTTTCCGAAAATGTAAATATGGATGAGTTAGGTGATTTAGGATTGACTACCCAGGAACTTGAAGATCTTGTAGCCTTTCTGAAAACCCTCACGGATGGATGGGAGAAAGAAGTACAATAAAAAAACATATCATGAAACAGTATGTTGTGCCATTAATATCCCTTGTTCTTTTCTACTCATGTTCTCAAAAGACAGATAGAATTTCGAAAAACTTGATTATTGAAGAGAATCTGTTACCAGGCTCTATTGAATGGCTTATTGAGGTAGATGAAGATAACTGCACAGCTCCGGAACATGAGTTCTGCAGGCGACCCCAGATTGAAGGTTATTGTTCACATACAAGTATTAAAAATGGGGATACATTGAATATTTTCATCAGCACAAATCCTGTTTCTGAATTTACAATTGACATTTACCGCATGGGATATTACCAGGGAAAAGGAGGTAATCTCAAAGAAAGCATCGGGCCCCTCCAAGGCATTAAACAGAAAGAACCGCAACCTGACTCCGCTACCAATTTTTTCGAATGCGACTGGGACCTGACGCATCAACTCATCATTCCGGAAGACTGGCTGAGTGGAGTTTATATTGGGAAACTTACCACCAAACCAGATTATTACCAGGCATACATTATCTTCATTGTAAAAGATGACAGGAAAGCTGACTTTATCTTTCAGTGTTCGGATCTCACCTGGCAGACGTATAACAGGTTCCCGTACTGGCATAGCATGTATGATGAAGGACATATTCCATGGATCAATACAAATGGTGCTCGGATAAGTTTTGACCGGCCCTATTCCCTGTATGTAAATGGATTACCTTCCGATTTTAACCCGTTGTCCAATGGATCAGGTGAATTTCTGATATGGGAATTCCCGCTGGCTTTCTGGATGGAACAACACAGTTATGATGTCACATACATTTCAAATATCGATACCCATTCAAACCCGGATGAACTGTTAAGGACAAAGGGGTTCTTATCAGTCGGACATGATGAATACTGGACTTACGATATGTTTGAAAACGTTACAAAAGCCAGAGATAAAGGGGTGAATCTGCTATTTCTATGTGGAAATTCTGTGGATGGAACAGTATATCTTGATCCTTCAACAGATAACATACCTTTTCGAACCACCGGAAGGTTACCTGAAAGATCATTTGATAATGAACAGAACTTGATGGGTTCTTCCTCGTACGGTGTCGGATATTCATCCTGGAAATGCCAGGAACCTGATCACTGGGTGTATGAAGATACGGGAGTGGCCAAAGGGGACAGCATTCCCTATCTGATAGGATGGGAATATCATGGATATCCCCTTGGGAAAGACTCAACGATAACCGTTCTGGCTTCCAATGAGATTTATAATGTCTGGATCAAACGCAAAAAACAACCCCATGCGGCCACTATATACACCGGGCCAAAAGGAAATTTTGTTTTCAATGCCGGTACATGCTGGTGGAGTATGCTGCTCTCAACTCCTCCCGGATTTCAGAATCCAGCCTCCAGTGCAACAGGTATAGTGATTGATTATACTCAAAATGATGTGCGGGTGCAGAAAATGACAGAGAATTTGTTTGCCCGGGTTACTGGGGCAACAAATAAAGAATAATATATTTCATCATAGCTGGTTTAAATAAAAAAAGGACCTCTTCATAATAATTCACCATGCTGAAATATCTTTTATTTTTAAGCTTGTTACTTACCTTCGAGGTTTTGTCACAGGAATATAACCCCCCAACTGAAAAAAGAGGGATTGTATTATATCCAAGTGATATCATTTCTGTGGGTTCAGAGCAGTGGGTCAGCATTTTAAAGCAAAGTGACATAAACCTGCTTGGTATTCATGCTGACTCGAGATTTGAAACCCTGCCTAAGTTGAAAACCTTTGTTGAAAGTAAAGAAGGACAAATCCTGTTTAAAGAGTGCTATAAAAACGGCGTCGATGTAGAATTTGAATTACATATACTCCAGGATATCTTAGCCCGTTCATTATTTGATACACATCCTGCCTATTTCAGGATGGATGAAAATGGTATCCGGCAAAAAGAATATAATATGTGCTTCACTTCAGAAGGCGCATACCTGGAGATTGAAAAGAAGACCTGTGAAATCCTCGAATGGTTGCACCCGACAACTCATCGCTATTTTTTCTGGACAGATGATGTCCAGGACGCCTTTTGCCATTGTGAGAAATGTAAAGGATATTCAGAAAGTGAACAGGCCTTAATATTTGAGAACAGGCTTCTGAAAATCACTCAAAAAAAAGATCCCCGTACAACTGTGGCTCATCTGGCCTACAATAACACCTTAAAAGCTCCGGAAAAAATAAAACCATCAGATGGTGTTTTCCTTGAATATGCACCGATCAGCAGGGATTACACAATTGGTCTTACAGAAAAACAACTGGAAGTTTTAAAAGAGAATTTACAGGTTTTCCCTGCGAGTACGACCCATATACTGGAATACTGGCTTGATGCATCCATGTTTTCCCGGTGGAAAAGGGAAAATCTTCAAAAAGTACCATGGGTCCAGGAGTATTGTCAACGTGATGTATATACGTATAGAAGTCTTGGAGTAAAGTCAATTACATCGTTTGGGGCCTGGATCAATAAAGATTACCTGGATCTCTATGGTGTGCAGCATGTCCGGGACATGTTTATGGAGTACGGAAATATATTAAAATCAGGCAACTGATATCCAATTATACTATATATCAGATTATTAACTCAAGTACCTGGTATAAACAATATAAAATCCAGCAATTACCAGTAGAATTGAGCCAAGGACCTTCAGAAGAAAGCTAAAATACATTTCTCCTGGTTTGTCCATTGAAGATGCCGGGGGATGTTCATTAGCCTCCTGATCATGTCCTTCCAGGTTCACCCTGAGCCTGTATTTCCCATTCGGGTATACAATTTCATCCACAAGCCTGATCAGAAGTTCAAGTCTTCCAGTTCTTCCACCAACGATATCCGGACTTATTTTTACAGTAGCCTGACCTGAATCATTAGTCAACAGGATCTGTGATGAAACAGGTTGCCAACCCGCATTATCCTTTATATAAAGGGCAATCATGGCATTTTTTACCGGTGTGGTATCGTTATAGTAATTTATCCCTTTGGCGACCAACAGGTATTCATCATCTGGTTCCTGTTGAAAAGGTGTGATCCAGGTATGAATGTACTTATCCCGGTTCCTGAATGTAGTATCCCAGAGCTGGCTATACTTTGAATAGTACATTATGGCCTCAGTATGACAATCCGAACAATTCTGTTGAAACATATCGGCGGGTCTTTCAACCCCATTAATTCCCGGTTTCAGAATTACTCCATGGAGTGAATCGGCCTCACCATTAAGTACCTGTACCTGTGATATGATTGGCTCAATCCTGAACAAAAGACACATAATCAAGATAGGAACTAATCGTCCTATAATCTGGTTTGAAATCACAACATCCAATTAAGAAGTAAAAAAAGAGGAAATCTCCTCCCTCATATGTGCGTCTGTTTTCATTGATTACATAAAAAGTAAAACTTAAATTTATCAAGATTTAATTTATCACTTTTTTTTATTCATTCAATCTATCTGAAGTGACATGCATTTTTCAAGAAGACGATTTATTTCCCGGATTCCCATTATTACAACCGCAATAGCAACAGCTCCTTTGTTCAGTTGTTCTGACAACGCTACTAATGATACTGGTTCTATTGTTGCTGATACACGATATGGGAAACTGAAAGGATCGAGAAGTAATGGCGTAAATACCTTTAAGGGAGTTCCATATGCCGGTAGTGTCTCCGGGAAACAAAGATTTTTAAACCCGGCTCCTCTGGAACCGTGGACAGGGATCCGGGATGCACTTCAGCTTGGTCACCCTTCCATCCAGGAACCCAATCAAACATATGGCATAAACGAGCCGGATCATGCAGAAGATTGCCTCACACTTAACATCTGGACCCCGGCAAATGATAACAATAAACGGCCGGTGATGGTCTATAACCATGGGGGTGGGTTCGTTTCAAAATCCGCAGGTAGTACAGACCAGGATGGCGCAAATCTGGCACGGTTATACGATGTTGTTGTAGTAGCCTCAAACCATCGCCTGTCTCTTCTTGGATACCTGTACCTTGATGAATTAGCTGGTGGTGAATATATCGGATCAGGGAACAGGGGGATGCAGGATATAGTGCATGCACTTTCCTGGGTAAAAGAAAATATCAGTCAATTTGGCGGCGATCCCGAAAATGTAATGATATTTGGTGAGTCAGGTGGTGGTGCCAAAACATCCTGTTTGTATGCAATGCCTGAGGCAGCCCCATATTTTAATAAGGCCTCCATTGAAAGTGGCCCCGGTGTACGAATGACTCCCAGGGAAACTGCTGCTGAGACAACGTCTTTGGTATTGAAGGAATTAAACATTTCTCCAAACAACTGGCAAAGACTGCTTGAGGTTTCTGCTGAAGATTTATTGAGTGTTCAGACAAAGCTGGGAAGACTTCCACGGAGACAGTCAATTGGAGGATTTGATGGTATCGGATCTACAGGGCCTGGTGGATTCGGACCGGTAGTCGATGGTGTAGTCCTTCCACAGCATCCATTCGATCCCGTTGCCCCTGGAATTTCAAAAGACAAACCCCTGATGGTCGGCTGGAATGAAGATGAGTTTATCTTTTTTGCTAAAAGTGGGGATTTAGAGGCATTTAAGTTAGATGAAGAAGGTTTGAAAGAGAGAATCTCCGGTATGTTCGGGAAAAATAGCGATCAAATTTTTAAAACTTATAAACGCAGCATGCCCGATGCCTCACCAAGCGACATTTATATTGCCATTGGTTCCATCGTGATCATGGGTTTAGGATCCATCAACATTGCTGAAAAGAAAGTGTCTCAACAGAGAGCCCCGGCCTATTTATACAATTTCGGATACAAGTCTGAAGTAAAAATACCGGATACTGAATATACCTTCGGGGCCATGCATGCCCTGGATATCCCTTTCAAGTTTCATAATGTAGAATCTAATGGGATGGCCGGTAAACTTCCGGAAAGGTTTAAAGCAGCTGATAACATGAGTGAAATGTGGGCGACATTTGCCCGCACAGGAAAGCCCGGTGCCGAAGGACAATCCGAATGGCCGGCCTATAACATGACAGATCGTCCAACCATGCGAATTGATGTGGAATGCGAAGTGATCAATGACCGGCATAGCGCAGAACGACAGATGTGGGAGGATGTACTAAAACAATAGTTATAAGCTCTGAAGGGAGAGCTTCTCAAAAGCCTTTTTTTTATACGTGCGGCTCAAGGGTAGCTCGACCGGTCCGATTAGCACGCTTTCCCTGGAAAATGAACTCACCCTTGCTTTGTTTACAATAAAGGAGCGATGGATACGTACAAAGCCCTCCGGTAATGAGGCTTCTATACAACTGATCTTTTCTTTCGACTGTACAACTCGTCCGTCGGCCATATGAATCTGGATATAATCGGCCAGGCTCTCAATGTAGAGCACCTCTTCGATAAAGATTCGTGAGGTTTGACGGTTGGAACGCACAGTAAAATAGCCCAGGTTCACTTGCTTTTGTTTTTTCTCCAGTACATCGATGATCCGTTGATCCATGAAGTAATGCCCTATCAGAAGGATAAAAGAATGCAGCAGAACCACGAAATAAAGTAATCCACCCAGGGTAAAGACATCCGTTATAAGTACCAAATTTTTATTAATTCCATAGATCACAATAACCAGAAAGGCCAGTACACTTGCAATCATTTCCAGGCAAAGGGAAACAATAAGCATATAAACCAAATACAGGATAAACAGGCCGAACTTTCTTTGAAAGAGATAACGGGGTACCAGGAAATAATTAAAAAAGTAGGACACCCCAATGATAACAGGTAAAAGGAAGGAAACATATAAAAAGGCTTCCTGTGCACCATTGAACCAATCAGCCAGGATCAGGGTCAGGGAGGAATACATCAGTATCCAAAATGCAATGTGTTGCCAGGTTTTCATAGATTTCCGTTAAACATCAACATCCTTTTATATCCTGCATGTCAGCCCTGGAAAGTGATGTTGATGGTAAATATATTGCAAATATTACAGGGAAAAATAGTTTTGTCGATGGAAAGCAGTTTTCGAACCGGATTCGACCTTGCCCGACATCCCTTACCGCACATAGCTTTGTAGTATATATTTGTTTTACTTAAAATACATCGTTATGAAAAACTGGTTTATTATGGGAGGATATCAATTTATGAGTGTCCTGACCATTCTCTTTGTGATTATCGTGGCTGTTTCAGTCTGGTACGCAATTAGTATTGCCAACGGAAGAGCTCTGGAAAAAGTCAATTTCAAACATCAGCTGAAATATTTAAAGTCCATCGGGCTGTTCACCATGATCGTGGGCATCCTGGGTAATTTTATCGGGCTGTTAGGGGCTTTTTCAGCTATCGAACAGGCCAATAACATCAGTCCGGCCATTATGGCGGGGGGGTTGAAAGTGTCCATGATCACTACACTCACGGGTATATTATTCTACCTGATCTCTATTATCTTATGGTTCATATTGGATCTGTGGTACCATAAAAAGCTGATCACGAAAGACTGATCTGAACTGGACAGATTTTGAATAACTCCATTTAAGGGCAGGACTCCTGCCCTCTTTTTAATTGTTATAAATACCATTTGTCAATTCAACAAATCCATTAGAATTTCAGCAATATATTAAGCCATTTCTTAAGGATCGGACTTTTCGGGTATTTTTGATCTTATTTTTCTCTGAAATTGTATTTTAAGCCAACCGTGAGTCCATAATTCATATTCATCAATAAAAAACCATCCGTAGAAGCATTGTTAAGTAAACCACCCATACTTCCAATCAGATGAGTCTCAATAACGAAATTATCGTTGATCTTTCGCTTTACTCCAAATCCAACTACATTATATATAAGAAAGTCGGTTGTATAATCTGATATATCTTTTCGTTCTCCCTGATATATGTTTTGTGCTGAAAGTAAATAATTCAGGTTAAATCCTCCGAAAAAAGATAAAGCATATTTTCTGTCATTTTTAAATGATCCCCCCTTAATATACAATGGGATGGTGAAATAATTGAAATTGTTTTTAAACTTACTGGTATTCTGAGTATATAATGAATATCCTATGCCAGATTGAATCGCCACTTTTGGTGATACCCGATATTCAATATCGATTGTCATCAATGGTCGGATTGCGTTTTTGGTATCAATTTCAGATCGACCCAGTGAAGTTAAGTAGGTATTTTGTACGCCAATTGATGATCCATACCAAAATCCTTTTTGAGCAAAGGAAGGCCCAGTGATCAGAACGAACCCAATGAATGCAAAAAATAACTTCGTATATCTACAATTACCCATATCTTTTATTCCGATATCCACGTCAATATTGTATCAGCCATATTAGCAACTGAAATACTTGGAGTATTGGTAAACATGACTATTCCCACTTTCCTGGTGTTGTTGAATTTAAACAGGCAATGATGATTGTAATCTCCGCCATGCTCTACAATGATATCACCATTATCATGTGTTACATACCAGACCATACCAATTCCGTCAGCCTCCTTATATGGAAATGTTTCATCAAAATCACCATCTTCATTACATATCTCTTCCCAGGTATAAATAATCTCATGACATCTTTGCATTGGTGAGGATAATGCTGATGTGTCAGACATATTTGCTGCCATGTAGTTAAGCATATCATCCATTGTAGAGTATAATGAACCCGGGCCTAACAGTCTGCCCCAATCCCTTGGTAAAGCCTGTTCATACTGGTTGATATTATAAGCTTTAGGAATACGGTTTACCTGTTCTCCACTCATCCTGGTAATTGTTTTGGTATCAGGCATATTTAATTTTGAACAAATCCTTTCCTCAATAAGTTCTTCTAATTTCTTTTCGGAAACCCGCTCAAGAATATGTCCAAGAATGCCAACTCCAATATTTGAATATCTGAATTTTGTACCAAGGTATTTCAGCTCATTCCCACTTGTATAATCATCAAAAGGATAAGCCTGAATGGATATATCATTCAGAAATGTATAAAAATCCTCATTCGTAAACTTTGAATAAAATGTGTTAATATCCATATTAAAGTTGTATGCTTCCCTGGGTAATCCGGAGCTGTGTGTTACAAGATGACGCAGTGTGATCTGTAGTCCATTGAAGGTTGGAGGGTTGACATAATCGGGGAAAAACTGATTTATTGAATCGTCCAGGGATAATAAACCATCATCGATAAAATCACTCAACAATGTGGCTACAAATGTTTTAGTATTTGAACCAATCTCAAAAATAGTATTAGAGCGAGGTGGACCAAATCCAAGTCCTGCATCACCATAGCTATATATACTTTTTTCTCCATCTTGTATTACACCAATAATTATGGCACCCGGGTTTCCAAATATTGCAGCGGGTTCAACCAACCTGTCAATTCTTTCCCTCAAGGGTAATGAATTGTCAATCATTGAGTCTTCTTCGCATGAATAAAAAGTGAAATTGAAGATCAATATGAATAAGAGATATACAAGAATATTCTTCATCACTTCAGTTTATATGACAAATTGAACATGAAACCCGAAGTAAGATTATTCATATTGAACTCTGCGGGTGAAGGTTTATTAACATATGACCCTAGTGAGAAAGTCATAAATCCTTCCAATGTCGTTCTTTCTGAAAGTCTGAACTTAATCCCGCTTCCAAAAGCCCCATCAATGTGATATTTCTGACAATGTTCCTTTATGTCAATTTTAGAATCATCAAGGAATATATGTTCTGCTTTAAGGAGGTAATGTAGGTTTGTGCCCACAAGAAAAGTAAAGGCAATTCTTTTATTGTCCTGAATCTTTCCTGTTTTGACATAAAGAGGAACGGCCAGGTAATGAAAATCATTTTTAAAAAGATCACTGTTCTGTGTCATCAATGAATACCCAATTCCCATATGAATTGCATACCTTTTCCCAAAAGAATACTCTGTAAATAAGGTTGAGGTCGGCCGATATGCCCCCTTGGTAGTAATGTTCAAGATATTTAAATCAACAAGCCTGGTATTTAACATTTGAGCAGATAAGCCAATTGCCCACTTGTCCTGAGCATTAACACCAGATTCAAAGATGAATGATACAAGAGTAACCAAAATGAACATGGATGTTCTGCGAAGTATCATAGTCATAAAAAGCTCAATTATAATGCCAAAGCCAGGATTCCGCTTTTGTTAATTTTACAGATTGAATAAAACTAGGTATTCAAACTCTCTTGTTTTGTTAAAAAGAGTTAAAGAGAGTTAAGAAACGTCAAATAATATTTCTTTAATGCCATCTATAACATAACTGGATTTGGATACAATTTAGTATTGTATCATGGATTATTATCTCGTGTAAACCAGATCCTGGAAACCTCATCCGTAGAGAAGTAATCATATAGCAATTGTGCAACCTTCCTGCATCCTGATTCAGAAGGATGGGTTCCATCTCTTTCGACGAAATCTTCTCTTTCCCAGGAAAAGCCATCTTTTCTTTTCTCTGAGCCATTCGCCCATAAATATGGCCCCCATGATAGCCATGGAACTTCGTCATACGCCAGTTCTTGATCTCCATTGATTTGATCTTCGATCAGCCATTTCACACTCCACACTGAATAATAGGCTATGGGTTCAGGATTCAGGTTTACTGTGGCATACCCTCCATATGTTCTTGAAGCCAGATATATCAATTTCAGATTTGGAAAACTTTGTGATAGTTTTATGACCGCCTGTTTAAACATTTCCTTTATTCTTAAGGGGTATTCCGGAAACAGGGTGTCCTTGAGACCCGCTTCAGCTTCTTTAAACCATACAATCTGCACCTGTTTATTACTCAAACCTGCATCCGATAACCGTCTTTCTACTTTATCCCAGTAATCGGTACCCGGATCCAATATCCTGTTAATATCATACCCGCCAAAAGAACCGTTCACCAGAGTTAAATTTGGTGATATATTTGAGGCAGTATCAGCAATTTTCTTAAAAATGCTGAATTCCATGGAGGTATTTGACATACCAATTGACAGAAAAACCAGCTGGCCTTTCGGATCTTTGATCCCATCCTGATTTAATGGTGAAATTTCCCTTGCCAGTTTCAATCCTTTTTCTTTGTGACCAGCTGGCCTTATATTTTTTCCATCCGGGTATAATCCACCAGAATATCCCTTAAATTCCTTTTGCCCAATATCGCCGATGGGAGGAAGACAGTTCTGTGCTGAAGCTTTTAAAATAAATGCACTCACTAATACAATAGGGATAAGTCTCATAATAAGATTTGAAAAATGATAATTTAAAACAAGACCTGGTATAATGGATAATACTTTTCTATCTATGAAATCTTTGAGAAATAAAATCCAACACCTCAGGCAATGCAGTTCTCCAATAAGTCCAGTTATGGGCTCCATCACGGATTCGGAACTCGTGAGGAATTCCTTTTTTGTTCATAGCCGCATGGACTAAGGCACTGCCTTCACTGGCTCTCCTATCATCATCACCACTGTCAATATACCAACGAACAGCTTTGATGTTTTCTTCCGGCATATCTTCAATCAGATCCAGAATGCTGTATTTCTTAATCCACTCATCCAGTTTATCTTCCGGCCAGACAGGCAAACCACGTTCCTTCCTCCTGTTATTGATACCTTCCTTTGTATTTCTTCCGCCCCCTGCACTTAAAGGGCATGCCGCTGCAAATAGATTCGGGCGGTGCAATGCATAATAATAAGTTCCTCCTCCACCCATTGACAAACCGGCTACTGCCCTATATTGTTTCTCCCCTTTAATTCGGTATGTTTTTTCAACATGAGGCATAAATTCCTCAAAGAAAAAATCTTCATAAAGCCATTCACCTGAAACATCGTTGTTAAATCCTCGTTGCCCGGTATTGGCATCGGGCATTACGATCACCATGGCCGTTGATTTTCCTTCCAGGATAGCTTTATCAGCAATATGCAATACTTCACCGAACTGTACCCATCCGGTCTGGTCATCTCCGCCGCCATGTAAGAGGTAAAGCACCGGATAACTGCGCATGGAAGATTCATAATCAGGAGGAAGATAAATAGCATACTTCCGCTCCATTTTTAATATTTCACTTTTCAATGAAAGATTATCATATACTTTCCCTGTTTGAGCAATTGTCATTACAGGCAGCATACAAAGTAATAATTGAATAACTGTCTTTTTCATAGTAAATTTAAATTATATCGTTGGTTCCCAACCTGGTTCATAATGACGGCTCCAGAGTTTCATCGCTTCACGGTCATAAATTCTTCCAGACTCAGTATCAATGTCGAATCCTTTATCAATCCTGTATGCAATATTTGAATAATGAACCATTGCCATAGTGATAGCCCCCTCAGCAATATGTGCGGTTAAACTATCTTTCCCCCTTATTGTATTAAAGAAGTTAACAGCATGGGCTGTGGACATGTCACCACCTCCACCGAGGGTATTACCTGCTTCCTTGGAGGCAGATTTATTATCCTTTATTACCTTGCCATTTCTGTCATACAAGACATATTTTTCCCTGTCAACAAAAACAGTTCCTTCACTTCCATAGATAATGGTACCTCTTCCACCGTCATAGGTATCATACCCACTCCGACTTCTTCCATCCCACTTGATTACCTTATCCCCTTCGAACCTGAATGTAACATCCATGGTGTCATACATTTCCCAGCCATCGTTCATGAAATGCCGTTTTGCTGCCTGTACATCACACCTGTCAGGATAATCTACCTGCAAGGCCCACCTTGCTACGTCCAGTTCATGGGTGCCGTTATTGCCTGATTCAGCTGTACCATATGTCCAGCCATACCAGTGCCAATTGTAATTCCATGTTTCTTCAGTATACTCCCTTCTTGGTGCTGGTCCCTGGAATAGATCCCAGTCTAATCCATCTGGTATGGCTGTTTTTTTCTGTACAGGCACTTCACCCCGGGCTGATGTATAAAATGCCAGTGCTTTGAAAGGGTTTCCAATCACCCCGTTATGAATTTCTTTTATGATCTCAATAGTATGATCAGACGAACGTTGCTGGGTACCCATTTGCACTACCTTATTGTACTTTTTCTGGGCAGCAACGATGATCTTATTTTCAAACATATTGTGACTGCATGGTTTTTCTACATATACATGTTTACCTCCCATTAGTACCATAATGGCACCAGGGGTATGCCAGTGGTCGGGCGCTGCGTTGAAAACAACATCAACTTCCTTATCATCTATTACTGTTCTTATATCATTTTCCAGCTTTGGCTTGTCCTTACAGGCTTTAGCAAAACTTGCAGCTGCATTTACACGCTGGCTTTCCATCACATCACATAAGTAATTTAATTCCACATTATTTTTTTCATCAGCGATGGGTGGAATATAAGCCGGTAATCTTCTTCCCAATCCCATGATAGCGGTATGCAAACGGTCATTAGCACCAATTATTTTTGAATAACTCTTTGCTGACATTCCATTTGTCATACTGCCAATGGTTACTCCTGCAGCTCCAACTGCAGCTTTTTTTATAAAACCTCTTCTATTTGTCATATTAAAAATTTAGTTATTTAATTTGTCCACTGTTGTTTCCTGTTTGGGTTCTCCCCCGGATCTTTTTCTTTAATAGTCAGACCCTCATTATATTGATTTGCTTCTCCACATGAGTGAACCTCGTTATCATACAGGTAAGTTGGCAATGGCAATATCGAATAATCGTTACCGAAAATACCGTGATTATCACATTCATATATTGTATTCCCAACAACATAAGAACCGGTCCCGGTAAACATGATACCATTGTCCCAGTTCGAATATCCCCCGGATACATTGTGCACCGTATTGTTGATTATCCAAACATCACGCGGTTCATCAAGTCTGTAATTATTTTCAACTGAATTTCCAGCTGATTCAATGGAAATCGCAGCCTGATTATATTGAACCTCTGTTCCGGGAGAGATATTGTAAACTTCATTTCCAATAACTGTTATATGGAAACATTCACCTTTAATATTGATTCCATCACCCTTACCGCAGTCATGTACAATGTTATTTTCAACCCAGACATATTCGCAATTATCAGGAAATTTTCTATTCCGCCCATAACTTCCTGAACCAACATAAATACCTTCCCCCCACTTGGGATTAGTATTTCCAGTATCATGGACATGATTACCTATTACATCTATATATTTCGAACTATATCCGATGTGTATTCCCTCCTGACCGGTATCCCTGATTTCATTATTTGTCAGAATGATGTGATCGCTGGATTTAACGTAAAGACCCCATAATCCACCTTCAATAACAAATCCTTCGAATTTAATATAGCTGCAATCACGAATTTCAAGGGTTGTACCACTTTTATTAGACACACTCTTTATAATCGCTCCACCTTTTTCAAATGACTTAATCACGAGTGGTTTGTCAGCCGTGAAATTTAAATCCTGAATTTGCTGGGCAGGATAAGTTCCTGCTTCAACCATTATCGTATCACCTCCTTTGGCTGTACTAAGAATTGTGCTTAATTCATCACCTGGTTTATCATCGGAAACTACTGCTTTCTTGCAAGTAGAAAATACTATTATTATTGATAGGATAATAATTGGATAAAATAGTTTCATGCTGTTATAAAGCCATGGTTACTACTCAGGATAATATAATAAACCCTGTTTAAGGATAATTTCTATTTTTCGCGTATTCTTAATGCTTTCTATCGGATCAGAATTTAAAACAACCAGGTTAGCCTGCTTTCCTATCTCTATTGTACCTGTTTCATCCAATATTCTCAATGCTTCAGCACCATTTCTGGTAGCGATTTTAATTACTTCCAATTCTGGAATACCGGCTTTGACCATTAACTCTAATTCACGGTGAAATGCCACACCAGGTGTAATCCAGGGATTCCCCTGGTCACTACCGGCAGTGATAAGTACACCCGCATCATAAAAACCTTTTACAATTTCTAAAAATACAGGAAACAACTCCTGGGCATCTGAAAATGCTTCATCCGACCACCATGATGTATAAGGATTCAATTTTTCTTCACGCCAGAACTGCGAAATATCCTCAGGAGCAAAATCGGATTCCAACATTTCTCTATATATCGTATCATTTCCCCAGATCATCGCCTCCATCATTACCAGTGTAGGATCAACAACTACCTGATTATCTGCTAATATTTTGATTAGTTCCTTCAATTCAGGTCCGTCAATATCAAATGCTTCACCCCATGCTTTAAAAAGGTTTGGATCAAAATCTTTTGTGGGATTTGCCAGGTTGCGGAACATATCCTGATTTTCTGCAGGAATTAGTTCCCATATTGGGCCTGCCATAGCGCTGTGCAGCAGAGCATCAATACCCGCGTTAGCCGCAAATGTCCAACTGGTCTTACCCAGATGACCAATCACCTCCAATCCATGTGAATGTCCTTCATCAATAGCCGCTTTAACAAGATCCGGAGTAAGATGGGTATATAGTTTTATATAGTCCACACCGGTATTGACCTGCTGTCTTACGACATTCCGTACTTCTTCTTCATTCTCGACTACTATGCCTCCGGATATTGATCCTGGACCATCGATCAGCCAGCCTGCTGTAAACATCCTGGGGCCCCTTATCTTGCCGGATGCTAACAGGTTACGAAGTTCTACACAATCTTCTGCCTGACCCGCAGGATTACGTATCGTAGTTATACCAAAAGAAAGCAGTGTTTGGCATACCTCTTCAAAGTATTGTTTGCCATACATATGAGCATGCATCTCAATCAACCCGGGAATTACATATTTATTAGATAAATTCAATAATTGAGCATTTTCAGGATAATCCGATCCACCTGTTTTACCAATATGAATTATTCTCCCTTCCTCAATTATTATACATGAAGAAGGCAGCGGTGATCGGCCAGTTCCATCAATTATAGTAACATCTTCTAAAACAAGGGTTGTCTTCATATCATTACATGAAGAAGTAAGAAAAACTGCTGAACATAAAATAAAAAATTGTTTTAGATTCATTTCAAGGAAAAGTTGCCAATTTCTAAATTTATCAATTTTCCTTCAATATAAACTCAATAGAAGTATCAAGATGATATGGCCAGTTATCGGGGAATTCATGTCCTTTATCCGGAAACACAACAAATCTGTTGTTGATACCATACTTATCAAGCTTAAATCCAAGTTCTTTTTGCTGCTTGATAGCCCAGTCATTCTCTCCACAAATTTGAGCAACTTTCAGCCCCCTCTCAGCGGATTGTATATATGCCGTGCTATCTAGGTATCCGGGAGTAACAGGAAAGGAAAGAAGCAATCCTTTTGAAGGTATTATATTATTCATCCCAAGTACAATGGATCCATATCCTCCAGCAGAAGGACCGGCAAGGATAATATTCTCTGCATCAACAGGATATTTTAATATTATCTGCTCAAAACCTTTTTTAATCCGTTCCTGCCAATCTCTTGAAAATCTCCTGGAATATGTTCCTTCTATATCACTGCCCTGAAAAAAGGCAATAATAAATTCATTCTTCAGCTTCGGAGAATTATAATAATACTGTAAATCCGGGATGCTTCCAATACCTCCATGCATAACAAGAAAAAGAGGATATTCATTGCTTTCATGGTAATTATCGGGTACCTGAATCATGTATTCTGTTTGTGTGACTTTATTAACTGCTTCTTTCAACGTCTGGTTTTGCTCAAGGAAGGATTCATATCCATCGAGTTTTTCCAACTCCTTAAGATAAGGCGGAAATGTGTGTTCATCGTTTCGTATGAAATAAAATAATCCTTCATCCTGTCCTTTTTTAAGGATCTCAAGACATTTATCATATTGTTTCTGATTTGCATAATGGAAGGACAATTCCCAGAATATCAGGTAATATCTTATATATGGATCACTGAAATTCTTTAACGCGCTAACACATAGATCAACTGATTGTTTATCATCAGTTTTATCAATTCCCTCAAGGGTATTCACAAGCTCAATGAAACCTTGATCTAAAGCCTTGATTGGTATTTCAGTAACATCCTGTCCAGTTAAATCATTACAGTTTAAGATGATGATTGATGCAGATAAGAAAAATATTCTTGCAGTTTTTGTAGCAAAGAATTTGAATATGATGTTCACTATATATTGGATATCTAGAGTAAATTCAAATCCATTATTCACCTAAAATGGGGACTCACCATCGGCCAGCAAAGTAATGAAACTGTTGGCTTCAGCAAAGAACCTTGCTTCTCCATCCCTTACCCGGATTGATCTTTGCTGTGACATTTTACTCTTTATATTTGTTACATAAATCTTCATCCATTCTGTTTCAGTTGGAAGACCCTTAAGCGTGGTCGGCCTTGAAGCTCCATTGTTGACAATATGGATGGTAAATACCCCCTTTTCATTATCTCCCAATGCAGCGCAGGTGATGTTTTCCTTGTCTGCTTCAACAGGCATGGCAAATAAACCTTCGGGCATATCAGCGATCTGCTTGAAATTCCAGAAACGTTGAGTCGGGGTTAGTGGAATGTCATTATTTCCAAAAACACCACCACCTATCATTGGAGAGTAATCCGCAGTAAGCTGCCATTGCAGGATTGATTCAGGTTGGCAGATCTTCAGTATCCTCGTATACAGGTTCATTTCTTCCATGGCATAGGTGGTTTCGCTGAAAATATCAGGATAACGGTGTGCTCCTGCATCCATACTGCCTTCACCAACCAATAAGGGCATGTTCATCCTTTCAGCAGCAGATGCCCATCTTTTGAGGTGATCGTCAGTATAACCTCTCCAGGAATGGAAGGAAACAGCCTTAATGTATTTATGTGTTGTTTTATCATTAATTGCTTCTTCAACAAATGGCCAGCCGTTGGCATCAGCCGTATCCCCAAGGAGCATCCGGGTATTGAGCCCCCTGGATTCCAGATATGCCCCCAGACCTCTTATGAAATCCGCATGTTCTTCGGGCGTCTGTCGCACATAAATACCGAGATCAGACTCATTGAATGAGAACATGACATACTCAAAACCGTAATTGTCCTTTGCGTATTGGATGTAGTCAGCAATTGATTTATAAATTTTCTTCAATTTCTTCTTATCAATCGGATTCCCACGCAAACCTCCTGGCTGCGGCCCCCTCGTTCTTTCCCCAACAATTGCCCAGTTCGGTGCTGACCAGTCAGATAAAATAACTGGCATGCCAAGTTTATGAAGTCGCTGGGCCATCTTCATGGCAGCTTCCACCCGTGGATGCAGTTCCCCGTGATTAGCTAAGGCAACTGGATCATCATTTTCTTCGGGATGCCAGAATACCCATGGCATTTCGACACGACCCCATCTTACATCCATGTTTTTAAGACAATAATCAATGACAGGCGGATCAGCTACCGGGTTCTGAAGGCGGAAGTTACCACCAAATCCTTTGAAAGGGCGTCCTGTAGTACTCCTGTCAAGGGTTAATATAACGGGATCCAGGTCAGCTACCCCAGCAGCATTTATCATAAATGATTTAAAAACTGATGTACCTTTAACCAGGTTGCCTGTCATCAGAGCGAAATAGACCTCTATATTGCTGTTGTTATCAGATGGATCTTTTCTGACAATTATATCTGTTCCTTCATTGATTGTGATCTCAAGATGTCTTACGGCTCCTTTGATTTTTAATCCTTTAGATGACCCTCTCAGGATTTCTGAACCGCTGGCAGGGATCGCTCCGGTTATCTTTCCGGGAGTGGGATCTATAAGTTGGATGGTTGCATCTCCGTATTTTGAATCCGGCAGATCCAGCATAAGGAATGTCCCGATAATTGCAGTATCTATCTCATTCCTGAAATTAATCCGGATATTTGCCATACCTGCCCCCAAATCTTCAACGGACTGATCATAAAAAAAATCACTGATTGTGACATTGGTAGTTTGTGTCTTATCAACCCGGCGGTAGCGATATCTTGCCCTCTCTTTAGCAGTTTTTCTTATTGCTGACCAATCTGTGCCAACAAATCCAAGGGTGCTGTTAAGTTCCATCAATTCACCATCAACCCGTATGCCGCTGATATTACCCCAGGGGTAAACTTCAGACTGGGCATTCAACAAAAAAACACTAAAAAAGCATGCTATAAGCATTAATAATATAGTCTTCATGTGATTTTTTCTTTAGCTGAAATATTTAAATATATAATTCTTATTGTTTTGCAAATTAGTCTAGTCGGATCTCTTCTTAACTCTTTAATACCTGTCAAGTTATGGATTTAATCTGTAGAAATTTTGTAGCGAAAGGATGGGAAGATTCAATCAATATATATAATAGTCAGAATATATGTACTTATATAGATGTTCCATACAAGTTCTAATAAATCGTAATTGGATATTTAAATTTTGCGTTAGCATTTTACTTGTCAATGCATTTTATTTTCAAGGTAATAATGCACATTCCCGGTCGTCCAGGGTTTGGTGCAGATATCGATATCTCCATCCCCATCAACATCCCCGCACACTGATTCATGACTGGGTACTTCTGCAATAATGTGTTCAATCCATTTATCGGATGATGGTAAGTCATTCTTCCCTTTTGTTACATTTTCCCAAATGTATATCCTATGTGATTGGCTTGATAGTGGTCCTCCCCCTGAACTAACATCCCAGTCTCCGTCATTGTCAAAATCTGCAACAATCAAAGAATGGAAATCCTGTCCATCACCTTTGTCCTTAATCATATGGCGAGACCAGTTTCCTGTGCCATCATTTTCAAACCATGCAACCCTGCTGTCAGGATTATCGGCTTCTGCCTGAATAATATCAATAGCTCCATCATAGTTCATGTCAATGACCCAGGTCTTAAGAGCTATGCCATATTTATGTTTCTCACCAAAATCAATGTTTTTGTGTTCTTTCCATTCCTTACCTTTCCCGTCAACATTCTCATACCAGGCTTTTCCTGAAACAATGTCATTATCACCATCTCCATCAATATCACCTACAGGTACCGGAGAAGCACCCCCATGGATCTTGTTATTTGCAACCGGCTGGATCATATATTCTTTCCATAATCCAGCAGGATTATCTGGGATCTCATACCATACCAGTCCATATTGATCCGAATTAGCCACACCATCAATTCTGCCATCTCCATTAATTTCCCCAAACTGGCTATCATGGGAAAATATGGTACCCACCTCGTGCCTGATAAAAGAACCATTTTTCTGATTGATAAAAAGAACGGACCCTCCCCAGAAATCCATCCATCCATCTCCGTTAACATCATAACAATCACCTCCAACATCAGTATTGGCTTTACCTATATCATGGCGAATCCATTGCTTAGGAGTTTTATGTTCCCACCACCATAATCGACTGGTATTTCCATGAGGCGCTTCGCCTACTACCCAATCCAGATCCCCATCATTATCCATATCTACCAGATCGGTTTGCCCCATATGTTTCCCTATGGCATCAATTTGATGAAGAGCAAATACGGGAAATTGCTTTTCCTCTGAACAACCGGCAAAAGATATAAAAAAACCAGTAAGAAGATACAGTGAGTATTTCATAAATAATATCAATCAGTATTCTATTCTCCCATTTTAATTGGAACCTTGACTGTGAGTTTTTCGCCAGGAGCTGTTATTGCATTGTGAATTTCAAATTCCATCAGAAAATCATCGAGTTTTTTAAGTGTTTTAACACCAAGTATGGTTGTTGAATGGGCAGGAATTGTTATTAATCCTACAGCATTATAAAATGAGTAATCTCCAAGGTAATCACAATAAAAATTAAAATCGGACGTATTGATTAGCTTGACCATAGCAATAGAAGTGCCCTCCCGGTATTCTGCTTTTATTTCTACTGATTCTAAAAACAAAGGCTTAAGGAACTCTTCAGAGCCTATCAAATCATTTCCCCTGTAAATAGCTGTCCGTTGATTCAATAAAGCATCCTGAATCCCTTCTACTGATTTTTCTTTTGCAAACACCAGAGTAATAGTTCGGTGTTTATCAGTTTCAAACTGGTAATAGCTAATTCCATGCATATCGGAATTTCCAACAATGGTCAGGTTATTTTCCAATGCAAGTTTATGAGCCCCTGCCCAATATCCGCCACCATTACAGATCTCAATGCCCTTGACCTGGCCATTTTTCAATAATGATACAAACTCTTCCGTGTCCGGTGCATTTCCATCCTTGTATTTGGAGGTCCATCCAGGATGGTTCCAGAATACAAAAGCCCCCTGTTCGTTAGCAGCGGCGATTCGTTTTGCCGGCTTTTTATCACGGAGACCCGGTTCATCCTGGTTCTTTAAAAAGAGCGCGTTAAAATGATCACTCGTTGCAGAAATTTCACCACCCGGAATCACAACAAGTCCTTTTCCTTCGGCAGTTTTCTTGGCGATTTCATAACCGATCACATGATTGTCTTCAACATACTCCCTCTTTTTTTCAACATGGTCCGTAATCGAGATGGCATCCAGGCCTTCTGCAATTGCTTCATTTACCCGAATGTCAGGCCAAACCCTGCCATCGGAAAAAATGGTGTGCATGTGAAAATCGCATTTCATAGTAAAATATCCGGGAATATCGGGGATCTCAAATCTTGGTGAGTTAGCGTTTGTTTCGGTTGCCGTTTGCGAAATCGAATAGGAAGAAATAGAAACCAAAAATAAAACTATAACAAAGTGTTTCATGATTATGGAGTTTAATTAACTATTGACTTGAAGGTATTACCAATTGTTATGAATAATAAAAAAATACTTGCCATTAAGTTAATAGAATAAAATTGATTTATTGTCACTAATACTATCTCATTTTTGACTGAATTAACACTCAAGTATTTCGTGTAATCCAGCGTATTCGATTATTTTATAAACAAGATAAATAATGTGAGGAGAAATTCTGCAATACGGAAAGGAGGATTTCAGTAATTGTCATCGAATCCAGTAATTCTTGTACATGGATCGTTTGTATTTTACCCTGTGGAATACTGTTATAAATTTATTGATGCAAAATTGATTAGCTTTTTTCATTCATTCTTTTCTGCCTTTTTTTTTATCCAATTTTTGGGATTTAAGTATGATTTATATTTGCTAAACATTTCTTTTCCAACTAACAATCCACCAGTCCAAAACACAATTTCACCAATGATAATAATTATTGTAGTAAGTGAGATTTTAACTGTATTCTCAATGTTAAGAAAAGGGATTAAAAGCAGAGACAGAAATATTGGAGCTGACAGAAAAATCAATACGATACCTAGTTTTAATCTCCAATTTTTTTCCCCCATTTCAAAATCTTTTAGAATTATCAATTCTAATAGTATTAATATTTTTTGAACATTACTCTTTTAACGGGAAAATTGATGGGTGCTGACTTCAAAGAAAAATCTCGTAAATGATGGAGGATTCATCAATGAATTCAATTGACTTAGGAATATCCGCGATTCAGTTTGGGTGAGAAAATTCCGATTGGTCTTACAATTATGCATCATTTTTTCATTTGAAAAAGATTCATCGAAAGGATATTGTACTTCTGATAATATATTTGAATTTAACAGAATGATTTTTAATAGATCAATAGTTCAAACAAGTCCACAAATCCAGGCTCATACTTCCCAGTACGTATCCAAATACAACTTTTCTACAGATTTTATTTCTAAATTACTTTAGAATACAGATTATTAATTTTGATCGACTTAAAAGATATTAAACGACTTAAAAGATATATGATTTTAACTAACCATTTATTCATGAAAAAAATAATACGCAATACTTGTCTTATGTCACTGTTTTTCCTGTTTTATATTTTACAGGTATACGGGCAAGGACCAGTCAATCCCAATACTTCCCCGGAAGCGGTGAAATTACTGGAATATATCTACAGTATATCCGGTAAACAAACCATGGCGGGTCAACATTGTGCGCCTCTTGCAGGTGATACCAGGTTATCAGTTGTACATAGGACAACAGGTAAATACCCTCCGGTCTTTGGCCAGGATTTTGGATTCAGCTACCCTGGCTATTGGGATGGGATCAACTACCGTCAGAGAATAGTTGATGATGCCATTATCAGACACAGAGATGGATTTATTATTACCCTAATGTGGCATGCAGTTCGACCTACTGAAGATGAACCTGTCACTTTCCGTGAGTCTGTTCAGGGTAAATTGACAGAAGAAGAATGGAAGGATCTTATAACTCCCGGAACAGAGATCAATGAACGCTGGAAATCACAGGTAGATGTAATTGCCTGGTTCCTGAAGCAATTGAGGTATGCGGATGTACCCGTTCTGTGGCGTCCATATCATGAAATGAATGGCGGCTGGTTCTGGTGGGGTAAAAGAGAAGGAGAAGACGGATACAAAAAACTATGGCGAATGTTATATGACCGTCTGGTTAACTTCCATGGCCTGAACAATCTAATCTGGGTGTACAATACCAACGAATTTAAGGAGGGTGTAAATCCACACGTAACCCATTATCCAGGAAATAATGTTGTGGACATCGTAGCAACGGATGTCTATAGTGAAGGATTTAACCAGGTGAATTATGATACCATGCTGGAGCTTGCCGGAGATAAACCCATTGCGTTGGGAGAAGTTGGTGGTCCTCCTTCACTCGAGATCCTGGAAAATCAACCCAGGTGGACCTGGTTTATGCGCTGGGGGGATGGCGGATTTCGCCGGGATGGTGTTAATTACAGAGAACTGATAAATAGTGAGAAAGTTCTCTCCCTGGATGAATTGCCATGGGTAGACCTGAAAGAACAGAAAATGCATTATCCGTATTTGAAATAATATTTGTAG
This sequence comes from Bacteroidota bacterium, assembly GCA_042584165.1. Taxonomy (GTDB): domain Bacteria; phylum Bacteroidota; class Bacteroidia; order Cytophagales; family Cyclobacteriaceae; genus JBHOSY01. Next base: position 62,250 of record JBHOSY010000001.1, read on the forward strand.
CCCAGGGTTTAAAACCCTGGGCTATTTTAGTACAGCAAATGACAAAAAATCTATTAGAGAAAGCGCTGCTTTATTGATTAAAATGTGATTACTTTATTATTTCTGGCGGATTCATAAGCCGCAAAAACCAATTCAACCGTTTTCATATTATCGGAGCCTGTAGTTTCGGCTTTTTCTTTTCCTAAAAGGTCTTGCAAAATATCCTCGTTACAGGCAACTATGCTGGGAGGTTCGTTAGTCAGCCTGTCAGTCTGCCACTTATACTTTTTCAACGGAACTGATTCAGTAGTAGTACCTTCTTTCGTTGTTGTATGAAGGACCATGTCAGGATCAAGCCTGACGCTGCCTTTACTGCCTTCTATGAGTAGTAAAGTTTGTGGAAACACTTCCTTTTCAAGTATTGAGCTGAAGGATATTTCCTGAACACAAGTAACACCGCTTTTCATTTTAATTACCGTAGTGGCTACATCTTCTCCTCTTATTCCCGCATTAACCTGCTGAGTTACACAGTACAATGATCTGGCTTCGCCAAAAAAATAGCGTAACACATCAAACTGGTGCGATCCCTGATCTGTCAGCGCAAAACGTTCGAGTTGTGCAAGAAAGGGCTGGGTTTCAAAGACCGGGAAAGCAGTAAGGAAATATGTTTTACATTTGAAAATCTCGCCTATAATCCCGGTATCCAGAATCTCCTTAACACGTCTGAATTGTGGTTGCCAACGGTAGTTTTCATGAATATAATACCTGATCCCAGCCTTCCTGGTCACATCCATCATGCGTTTGGCTGCTTCATAATCGGGGGCCATTGGTTTTTGACAGATAACATCCTTTTTATACTTTGCCGCAAGGGTTACAAATTTCTCATGTGTATCAACATCAGTAATTATATCAACAACATCAACTTCAGGATGCTCAATTAATAACTTTTCAGCATCATCATAATAATGGTCAATAGAAAACTCCCTGGCTCTTTCTTCGGCGCGTGAGAATGTACGATTGTAAAGAGCAACCACTTCAGCATCCGGTAATTCAAACCATCCTCCGATCTGAAATTTAGACCAGAATCCACAACCAAAGACAGCAATTTTAATTTTTGTCATTATTAGAAATTTGGTAATCGATTATTTACTAAACTATTAATCTGCGATTTTGAAAAAATAACCAACATTAAGCTTACAAGGTAGAAAAAGAACGTGAAAAAAGTAACTGACAAAGCTCCTGATTGGACCATGTACTTAAGACAAATCGCAGCCCAGACAATGCAGAAAGGGAACATTTATCCTTGATTACCCTGGCCTGTAGCAGGGAAAGTGGTTTGATCAGTTATCGAATTCCAGATGAATGGAAGGATCGTAAGAAGATTGAGGTTTTTCAAGTAGACGAGGACGGAAACCCGACAAAATCAGAATTCAGATTAAAGGACAGGAAATTGGAGTTTAATGCAGAAGCAAATTCACCTTATAAGGTTATTTATAATGAATAGTGCTTTTTTTCACGAATCGGACTTTGATAATTTATTTAAAACTACATCAATAAGAGCGATACTAATATTTCAGGGAATTGAAGCACTTTTCCAATATTACTTAAAACAATTACGCATAAATTCATTTGTGGGAAGTATCCAAAAAAATACGGTAACAGAGTGAATTACTATAATCATAAATGAGGGCTTAATTGATTTCATATTTATTTAACTCATTATATTAAAGTTAATTCTCGATTAATATCACTATTCAAATACCATTTTTCTCCCCGGTTCGGTGTATCCCTTGTTGACATCATCTATCACCAGGATCCAGTCATTATCTCCATCAGGATTACCTGGAGGATCAAACGTGTGGTGATCACTGGTGGGGATATTGTTGATTTGGCTGGCTTTGCCGTCTCTGGGATTAAACCACCAGGCTTTGTATGTTTTCCAGGGCAATTCACTTAAATTAACATGAATATTATTTCCTTGAGAAGTATAAACAAAAGCATAACCATTACCCTCAATTGCCCGTAGTTTTAGGCCACCTGGAGATTCATTGGTTAATATATGTTGTGCCGGTGCTCTACCTGCGTGTGGACGCGACATCATTAAATTTGCGAGATAGCCCATCTGAACAGCACCGCTATCCAATAACTGAACTTTCCAGTCCTCATAATTATCTTCGCGATTTCCCCCATGATAAAAATCCCAAATATGAACATGACCATAAGTGATTCCCATAGCTCCGGCAAATACAGTCCAGTAACCTAGTTGGCGAACATCGTGAACATTAAAGGTTCCCTCAGAACAATCAGACTTCCAATCTACACAATGATCTTCATAATTTGGTTCTCCATTTAATGTTGGTTTAGCAGGCGTTTTTGCCAAATCTTCATCAACTTGATTATCTGCACGAATATCTCGCCTGCTATGACCACTTTGCTGCATATTAAAATCAAGCCATTTCTCATTGTGAAAATGTTTTGAAGAAGCCTCTCCTCCTCTTGGGTGGAAAGTAGTTAAGGCGTCCTCATCTTCATGAAACACATTACCAATTTTATTAAATAATTCTTTTGCATTATCCACTGTTCTATCACCTCCATTGACCCATATAATATTATCGTAATTTTTGTATCGGTTCGTTATCCATTGAGCATACTCAACAGTTGCTTGATTACCCCAATATGATCCCCATGCAGGTAATAGCGCTATATACAATCCATATTCCTTGGCCTTATTGATAAGCCAATCTGTATGTTTCCAAAAATCTTCGTTTGGATGGCTGACATCACTATCGTAAAATGGATGGTGGCCATATACATTTTTATCATTCCATCCTCTATTCCATCCCATAACCACAACAGCTTGTATAACTGTAAATCCTTGAGAAACTCGTGTTGAAAAATAGAATTCAGCATCTTCCCGAGTCAATTCCTGGAAAAGGCTCCACCCTGTATCACCAAGCCAGTACCAATCGGTACCATCTGCTTTTTGGATATACAAACCATCTTTAGATATTTCCAGTTTCCAGTTATCGGGAGTGGACGATTGGATAAAAGTGCTGCTATTGATTTTGCTTTCAAAAACAATATGATCATTATCATAAGCTTTGGCACCCTGTGCGCTCCCTGTAAGAGATATAATAAAGCTATTTAAAAACAAGACAGTTACTAATAAAAATACTTTTGTCAACTGAATCTTCTTTCCTTGTTTCATTTTCCTTTTTTTATTCTAAAGTGTTTGTGAAAGGGGCGTTCCCCATTATGTCATATTAAAACCAAATGCTCCATGAACTTATAATACAGCAATCAAACTTACAATATAACTTGAGGGAATTATTGTTGAACTTAACAATGTCCAGATAGACCAAATTCGGCGTTTCTCTATTATTGCTGATATGATTAAGTGTTTACCAATGTGGCATAATGTCCGGCTGATAAAAATAGTGCCGGTTTATCTACTCGAAATTTAAAATAAAACTGGAAGAATAAAACTTGCTTGAGCCTTTTACAGAGTGCTTATGAAAGTGTTTTTTTATCTCTCCTGTAACCACATATAAGTCTTTTCGCGCATTTCATCTGAAAATCTGTTGTAATCATCTGGTGAAAACACCTGAATACTATCTGAAGTACCATATAAACCATAAATCTTACTCGCCTGCTCAACACACTTCCGGACATCCTCAAGATGTGTATCTTGGTCCATCACAGGGGCAATCACCAGTACCGGCCTTGGTGATATGCAGGCCAGAACCTCATGAAAATCAAATGGAATACGGGATTCATTGCCGACAAAAAAACCCAGTCGCGGTAACAATCCATGCAGGTGAGAATATGCTTTAATCCCTTCCGTACCTCTGTCGAGTGTATTCAGACGCATCGACGAAAAACCTGCTACTGAGACAACTCCGGCGATACGCTCATCCATTGCTGCAGCATATAATCCGACTGTGGCTCCAAGTGAATAACCTGCCACATATATGTTCGTGCTGTCAATGAAATCAAGATTGCCCAGTGCCTCAAAAGCCCCCTTTACGTCAGTAACCATTTTACCCATTTTAGACCAGTGTGGATAACGATGGTAAAAACGTGTTCCCTCCTCAATGCGATTGCCAAATCCCAGCATATCATAAGAGAAAACAGCAAAGCCCCTGTCAACTATCGATTGAAAAATAGATTCAATGTCTTGTCGGGCGTTCATATTAAAACCTTTTGAATAGTCGTATTCATGCAGGTAAATAACAACAGGTGTTTTTTTATTTTTTAAGTTTCCCTGTTCATCCCGGGGATAGAAAAGATAACCGAATAGATTATCGCCGAAGCCATTGTAAGGACTTATAGCCATCATACCCATTCTTGCTGTGGCTTGAGGCCGTATAAGAAATGAGCCAAAGCCGTTTTCGCCCCTTCCGGCTCTTGTTATACTCCCCGGTCCGGGGTTGATCACTCCCGGAGGTTCTTCTCCCAATACCCACTGAAGTCTATTCCTGATATCTGATTTTTTACTTTCCCATTCTGATATTGAGCTAATATTGTTGTTTTTTTCATCTTTCAACAGTTCATCAATGCCATTAGACTGATAACTATTTATATCTATCTTTTCTCCGCTGAGCTCACACCATTTATCAAAGGAGTAATTATAAAACAATCTGTTTTCTGGTTTATCCTCGGTGCGTTTAAAAACGTAATCAAAGAAATCCATATAATCTTCCATATCCCTGGCGCAAATACCGTGTAATCCATTGCGTATTCGGATAGCCAGGTTATCCTGGGCACCTAAGAATTCATAAACTTTCATTGCAGAAAAATAAGCCTGCTCACTACCCCATGGATTACCATGTGTCTCGTTAAGAGCAGTGCTCATCATTAAAGCACGTGGCGCAATAAGGGCCATAAAAAAATTATTATCGACCGGTAATTTATTTTCCCTGCCTACGAAAAATCTTAATCTCGGATGAAACCATGAGGGTTGTCCGGCAGATAACAAGACAAGATCTTCGGCATCATATTTTTTGGCGGTGTATCGCCAGGGTATATCCATACCGGTACCACTGCTGGGAATGACAGCAGTAATTCGTTCATCGAATGAAGCAGCTATATATGAGAGGTCACCATTCCTTGAATGACCCGTTAGTCCTATTTTCTCTTTATCGACATAAGGAAGTGTGTAGAGATAATCGATAGCTCTGGAAGCACCGTAAGCTCTTCTCATCAATCGGGTAAAATCATATTGTCCTGCCCAAATTTCCGCGTACTTTTCTGTATCATCTTTTAAATCGGCCCCGGCATAAACGCAACCTATATATCCTCGCCGGACTGCTACCAGGGCCCATTCACGGTGATTCCATTGTGTCATAAAAACCGGGAAAGGACCTTCCCCCGGTGGGGTCATCAACTCAACTGTAAGCTTAGCCCGGTTATCAGGTCCGAAGGATAATTCAATCATTTGAACTCTCATCTGTCCCTCTTTTCTCTCGCTCAGTATCTCCGCTTTCAGGTTATCTGGTACAGGTGGACATGTGCCGGTAATGTAATACTCCAGTTGTTTTTTCATCAACTCGCGTTTTTCTTTCCATTGAGCCATCGTTTTTACTGGAATATTCTTTCCTCCTTCATCAATAACCAGGGGATCAGGAAGAAACGGTATTGATGGCATCCTGTCAAAATCAGGTGGAAGCTCACCTGTTCTTCTAAGCCAGTCCTTTAACGTTTCATCAAGAAATGAGACACGACCGTTAGAAGTTATATCGGGAGGTAACAGACGCAGTATTTTTTCCAGCATTACCTTTTGTTTGGCAGAATCTGTTACAGGCTGTATTTGAATCTGTGGAGCATTATTTACTGATTTCTCTTTGCATGATAATAAAACTGCAAAGTAGACAGCAGCAATAAAAATGCTGTTCGTGAAATTAAAATGGGTTTTTTTCATCAGTAAATAGTAAAATAATTACTAATCTAAATGTGTGGTGCAGTTGAAAATTAAGTAAAAAAGTTAAACAAATTTATATTTATCCCCTAATTCAGGGATTCAAATGAATAGCCAAACATCACAATTTTATGTAATATTGAGAATACGGTATTAGTGATACATTCAAAAGTGGAGACAATAATAAAGAACAGTCAATATTTTAAACAATATAAAAAATAGAATTATGAACCTGATAAAACTAACTTTAGGACTATTGATTGCAGCTACTATCGCTTTATCAGGCTGTAATAAAGATGAAGATCCTCCAGATAATGACAACTATGACGGGTACATTACCTTTTACACCAAGACTGCTGGAACCGGTTGCGGAGATATTACCCTGTCTCTAAATGGGACCTCAATTGGTCCATTATCTGGTACTACCGCTTCAGATCCTGCCTGTCAGGCTGATAACGGTCCTGGCATAATCACAATTGGGGTAGCTATTGGTGCACATGATTATGCTGCATCAGATGGATGTAATAACATCTGGACCGGGACTATCATCATAAATAGAGGAGACTGTAAAACCAAAGAGCTTAGCAGATAATTGAACTATCAAATAGAAATGTGAACAAATCTACATGTGACCGTTTCACGGGAAATTTAACTCCATATCCTGTCATGTGAACGTTTTTCATTCCACTCGGGTGTAGGGGCAAAATAACTCTCATCCTCGAGACTCGGTACAATTTATTAACTTATTCATTATCAATTTTTATCTGATTTCATAATGATATTAAAACGACTATTTTTATTACTACTACCTGTTATATTTTGGGGAGCACATTTACTCCATGCACAAAATTCCAACAATTTTGAAATTAAATCACCTGATGGAAGTATTGCACTTCTTGTGCAGGTCGGAGAAAAGCTCACATGGGCTGTCCAACATAAAGATCAACAGATCATTGTTCCATCTTCTGTTTCCTTAAAGATGGACGATGGAAGCATTCTGGGGCTCAATGCCAGAGTTAAATCTTCCAATACGGTGGAGGTGAATACTGAATTCAAGGCGATTAATTATAGAA
>JBHOSY010000002.1:0-64381 GCA_042584165.1 Bacteroidota bacterium
CCCGCCACCAAGCTTATATCTCACAGGTGATTGATAGCCAAATTCAAAACCCCTGGAAGTAATATAATTCGTGTTACTGAACTGCTTCACTCCAAGAACACCCTGAGATTGGGGGGTAACAACAGATGGAGGGAGTAAATTGGCGGTAATATAATCCTGAACATATGAGTAAAAAAAGTTCACATACATGTTCCCTGAATTCTCATTCCTGACTTGAAATGTAAGATCTACTTCATTATTTGTTTCAGGCTTCAACTGCGGATTCCCCAGGTAATCGTATCTATCATACCCGACCGGCAAAAGTTTAATATAACGTTCTAGCATATTCGGACTTCGTGTACCCCTTCCCAAAGCAAGTGAAACATCCAACCACTGGTTGATTTTTTTTGTTATTCCTACACTTAAACTTAAATTATAGAATTGTGAATTAACATCATTAAAGTAATTTACTCCTCCATTTTCGATTTTTAATGTATCACCTGAGGTTGCCTTGTTTACATCGCCGCGAATACTGGCATTAAGCTCGAATGATGAAAAGTAAGTCCTGTATTCTCCAAATATGCCAACATTCCGGATCAGGGCATCGTACCATAATTTCTTAATATTTGTGGAAATGGTTCCCATCATTTCCATGGTACCTGTCCTCTGTCCATCCTTTTCTATATGCTCATAATCTAATCCTGTAAAAATATGGTGCTTACCCATCTGCATGGTTATGCCGGCTCTTCCGCCTGTGTTAGTGGCATCCACATCAGCCACCATATGCATTAATGAATAACTTGGACGATTACTGTTATCCATTACATGATTTACATCAGTCCGGTATAATTTAGCTTCAAGTGATTGAATAACAGGGCTTAAATTTCTGGCGGTATAATCGAGAGACATGATTTTTGTATCATCTTTCAACTCGTCCATCGGCAAGGCAGGAAACATTACATCCCGGCCCTGTGCAGAAGTATAAGACAGAACCAGGCGTTGATCAGAATTTATGGCATAGCCAAGTTTCGCACTGTAATTGTATTTATTAAAAGCAGTCTTATACGATGTATTTTCACCTTTCCTGGTGCCACTTGTATAATTTCCATAGTTTCTGTAGCCTCCTGAAAGCAGAAAAAATACTTTGCTGTTGCCCCCATAAAGAGATCCATGGAATTTCTCACCCTTCCAATTGGATTCATAGCCCATCAACGCATCTGCATGAACTTCAAATTTCTCATAGGATTTCAAATTTTCTGTAACCAGGTTGATTACACCACCAAATGACGGACCATATCTCAACAAATATGGCCCCTTGATAACCTCCATATTCTCAACGTCTTCCGTTTCAATATGCGAAGTCACAGGATCCATACGGTTAGGACATCCATTTTCTATTTTGATACCATTGTTCAATACAACATTCAGTTGGCTGTATTTATAACCACGAACTACCGGATCCAGTGAAGCCCCCCCCCTTCGTATCCCTGAAACATTGGGGATACTTCTTAAATATCCTCCGATATCATTTGAATAAGAGCTTCGAAGTTGCTGCATGTTGATATAAGTAGATGGGATATAAGTTACCTGATTGATGATTTTTCCTTCGATTACAATAGAATCGAGTGTAACTGTTTTGTCAACCTGTTGCGCATAACCAGATGGTAGCATAAAAATCGAAAGAATTACTACAGCTAATACTGATTTTTTCATGTCTAGATTGAAAAGTAAAAATTAAATAAATATCCCAGCAGCTCACTACAAAATTAAATAAAGATCAGTAATTTATGATAATAATTAATATTGAGTTTTCATCCTTTGTTGAATCCAGGTATGTGATATTAATCACATTTCTGGGTAATTTTCTAATGAAATTCTTTATCATTTTTGGAGGGAACTCAAGTAGTTGATTGCCAGATCTGTAAAACATATATCTTAATGTTAATCAGGTTATCATAACAATCCTTGTAATCTATTCAGAAAGTGAATAACTTAATTAGGCTTACAAAATCAATGATTTACAAGGAAGATGCTACCCGACATCCCAACCATCATCAAGTGCCCTCATTGCCAACAGAAGGCTCTAAAAGAGTCTCTTCTAAGCGGAAATACGTTTGGTGCTGTTAATTGGACGGATGGGAAGTGTGAAGCCCCTATGCTGCCTGATTTTCCACGAATAACGTTCTGTACCTGTTGCCAGCAACCCTATTGGGTGGAGGATGCTAAAGAGTTTGACCAAATTTCTGTCAGGGATCCAGCAGAAAATAACTCACCCACGAAGAAAAAGATCACATTCCCATCTTTCCGGGAATACTCCTCATGCCTGGGAACTGAAATTGTAAGGAACGTAGATGATGAGATATATATCAGAAGGAGTATGTGGTGGTGCTACAATGACTTCTACCGGAATCAATATAAGGATGAGAAATTATTTGGATCTGCAACCAGATTTGATAGAAGTAACGCAGTTACGGAATTGACAGATGAAATAAATGAGTTATATACTGATAATTGTAGATCTTTATTGAAGCTCTATGGTGGCCAGAAGGAGGAAGACTTTTTGACCAGCGCTGAATTATACAGGAATCTTGGGGAGTGGGGAGATAGTCTTATTCTACTGGAACTGGTGGTTAGCAAAGAGTTGGAGATGTATGTAGATAAGATAAGGAAGTATGTAGAACTGGGAAATAGAAATGTACAACCGGTTTTAAGATAACCAGAATACCTTCAAACAGTATATCTATGCAAATCGTAAAAAAACTCATCACACTCTTATTGCCATTTATTCTTCTGGCATGTGAATCATCGATGAACCTTCTCCCAAATATAATTTTCATTCTAACTGACGACCAACGTGATAACACCCTGGGTGCCATGGGCAATCCTTTTGTGAAAACACCCAATATGGATAAGCTTGTGCAAAATGGTATAAGGTTCTCCAACACCTACATCGCAGAACCGGTTTGTTCACCCAGCCGGATATCTCTGTTTATCGGAATGCATGAAAGGATTCATGGCATTGGATTTACCTCTTCCTACGATCTTACTGAAGAGCAATGGGAAACCAGTTATCCATCGTTGTTGCGGAAGAATGGTTATTTCACTGGTTTTATAGGGAAATTAGGGATTGAACATTACACGTTTCGAGGAGAAGCTGACAGTAAATTTGACTACTGGTGGGGACATGATGGCTGGACAAAATTTCTTCCTAAAAATTATGATTATAATAGTACCCGTCCCTACCATAAAGCCAGGAATGATATTATTACACCGATCATGGGCGAAGCCATCGAGGATTTCCTGAACAACAAATCCACAGAAAAACCTTTCTGTCTATCAGTAAGCATCAATGTACCACATGGCAGCCAGACGACCAGCATGTATGAAGATTATGAAGGATGGCATGATATGTCCAGACCCGCCAACGAGAACCCACAATTAAAAGGACATCCAATCTATGATGGATTATACCGCGATATAGATATCCGGATACCCTCCGAAACAACTACTGATCCTTATGAATGGATCCCCCGGGAGGTTCTGGATCAGGAAGGGCGGATGAAAACATATAGCTATGATTATAACATTGAAAGCTGCCAGGAGCACCACATACGATATTATCAAACTATCACAGGTTTGGATATAGTAATTGGTGAATTGATGAAAAATCTTGAAAATAGGGGTTTGGCTGACAATACGATTATCATATTTGCCAGTGATCATGGTTTAATAATGGGCGAATATGGAATGGGGGGCAAATCACTCCTATATGACCTGGCATCGAAAATACCCTGTTTTATTTACGATCCGCGATTACCTCAGAAAAAAAGAGGGAAAACCATTGAGAACCTTGTTTCCAGCCTGGATTTGACAACCACAATCCTTGATTATGCCGGGATCAAGCCATCTGACGAAATGACCGGTAACAGCCTGGTCCCGTTGGTGAAGGGTAAAAAAGTAAAATGGCGTGATGAGCTATTTCTTGAAAGCTTATATACCGGCAGAGACAATCCATTTAGCGAAGGAATAAGAAAAGGAGACTGGAAATATATCAGGATGTATGATGGTGTCGAGAACTATAAAGAAGATGACCTCGATTTCAAAAACAGGAATCCTGATTTTGAACAACTTTTTAACCTGAAGGATGATCCGATGGAGATGAATAATCTTATTAGCGAATACGAAGAAAATGAATTGCTCGAAGAGTTTCGCAAAAAAACTGCCAGCTATTCTCAAAACCTGAATTCAAAAAGGGCTGAATTTATGCAATTACATGAAGTTGCATTACGTAAGACAGAATAGCTTTAACCCATAAGCATATCCTATTGTAAACCACCTGGTTAAGTTATTATACAATTTGATTTTATGAATCATTTATGAATAATACGGGTTAAAATTACCGGCCACTTTAAAATTTCAGACAACTAATCTTGATCCTGACCTTATAATGGAGCGACTAATAATCGAATTATCGAATAATCACCCCTCTGGGTTTGCCTCTGACCAAGCTTAACCCTTAGAACGCCATCCTGTGCTATCGTTTTGTGTATTTCAATTGGCAACATTAATCCCCATCGTGCGAAATGGAGTGTAGGCCCGGTCAAACGGCGAGGTGTGGGTAAGCTATGAGGGAGGGAGCTTCGTTTGACCTTGATTCTTTTTTGTTTCGTTTTTTCTCATCTAAGGAGAAAAAATGAAAGAACAATTAATTATTACTAAAACAATAAATCAAACTTTAGAATTTATTAGACCAAGATTCAACCCACCCACAAAGATTGCATCTTATCACGTAAAACCCATCGAACAGATGCCATCTTGACCAACTGCAGATTCTTGGATATTGAATCATTGAATCACCACACTCTTACCTGCATACAAATCAACTGGAAGTTCAATTGCAATCAATGTCTTATTCGCATTCTCATCCCGGTGTATAACTGCAATGTCTGTATCAAGGGTTATTTCCGTATTGATACCCAATTCCATGGTTTTCAATTTTCTTGTGGGATCTGATATGGTAATTTTTTCAATCTTATTATTTTGAAAATGAACCATCAATAGCCCGGCACTTTTCATCGTGAAGGTAAAACTATCTCCATATGTGATTTCACCTGGCTCATAAAATACAACCTGTAACATTTCTAATCCAACATGCAAGACTGCCTGGATCATTGTGGAATTTACCAGGATCTCAATACTTGACTTATTAATATATTCTTCAATCTCACTAACATCAATTCCAGGTACTATTAAATATTCATACTCACTATCCTTTGGATTAATTCCATGATCTAACCACAACTTGAAAACATCCTTTTGAATAATATCCCTGGATGTCCTTGATCCTTTATGAATGTCCCACCAACTTCCGGAAGCTACATCATTCATAATATGAATATCTGATTTATCAGGAAAAACATAGGCAATGTTTTCATGACTGATCCAACTGATATCTTTAAGGTCATGTATTCCCTTTTCAAGTGTTTTAACTTTTTTATCACCCGATGTAGAAACATCACCTGTAAGATAGCATTGATTTAAAGTTGTATTAACTGGTAACTCCGCATCAGATGAAATTCCTGCTCCAAGACAGACAATTTCATCATCAAACATAAACCATGCTTTCCTGGCAGTTAAAGGATCTAGGGGGCTTATAAAATCAAATGCAACGGCTCCATATTTATCATCCGTAACACCACCTGCAAAGTCCATGGAGCCGGGTTGCTGGATCTTTTCAGGATCCGGAAGTTCTTTCTTCTGGACCACAGTTGACCCTGGAATCCTTTGCCAGTCATAAACCGGCCAGATATTGTTGTATTCCTTGCCGGTTACAGAAATAAAATTTGATCCATCCCCCAGATGGTGATTTTTCAATCCTTCGCTGTTGTACGGTTCTTCCATACTTTTATTTCTGGTAGAAAACATCCGTACTGATGTAAAATAGCCCGGCCGTTGATGCGAATAATATTCCGAATGCCAGAAAAACCGATCCTTACTTAATTCAGATCCAATATCATCATCTCTTATTTTAATGATATTCTCAAGTTCGGTACTTCTATAGGTTGTTGTTTTCAGTAAATTCTCAGGAGTTGTAGAAGACCATGGACGCAGGGCTCCTAGTCTCGTTATACCCCTGTTTTTTGCTCCCGGATCAGAAAATTTTCCATGTACCATCATTTGACATATTCCATCCAGGTAAAAATCAATGAGCATTTCCAAAGCCGCATCCGGGAAAGTATATCTGGTATCGCCAACCAGGACTGCCCATTCTGCAAAAACATCTGCATACTGGGTGCCATAGGAAAGGGTGTTATTCACCCTGTCGCCTCGATGATGAAAGCTCATATCAGCCTGAAGGCCTCTCTTTTCAGAAATCTTGATTTCAGCTGCCATCACGTCGATTACTTCACTGAATATATCTTCATCACGCTTCAGAAGAGCATACTTTCCATAGATTTCAGCTATTTTAATCCGATCACCTCCGGGACGAGCTCCCCAGGCATCCATAGTCGATCTGTCAAAAACAGGTTGTGCACCCTCATTCTGCATATCTGATATTTCCTCATCGAGAATCAGATATATATTGACCATCCGGTCCGGAGTGCCAATCTGGTTCCACCACCAGTTCTCGCAGATAAAATCGTTCTCCAGCCAGTAATCAAGCCCCGAATCAATGACTTTTTTCAGTTGTGGATTACCCCGAAATCCTGATCCTTCTTTCATGAATGCATGACTCAGCATCTGCAAATTCGACAGGTGCTGAGCATGTTGAAAACCCTCATTAGACACATCAACATAATCTATCCCCGGCCATGTACCATCATCATGGATCGAATTCATAATGGATTCCACCCGATCTGTATTCACTTCACGTTGCATCAGGTCATCCATTACCTGCTTTCGGATTGTTTCTAAATCGGATTGGACAGGTACACAAGATGACCAGACTAACAAAAAGATGATACAGCCTGTGATTGAATATTTAAATGTTTTCATATGATTGTTGTTCTATTTCTCACCAGATAAACGGATTCTAATACTTGTCTTGCTATTCTCGAAAATATAAGTGGGATATCTAAATTCAATTCTTTTCAATCCTTCAATTTGTCGATCCAACTTCAAAGGTGCAGGATAAAGAGAGATAACAGATGCCATCAGTTCCGGATGACTCAGGTTTTCCAGCTTCAATGTTTTTCCATCCTGTTTTAGAATTGCTCCTCCGTCTATAATCTCAACATCAGCCTGGGTAATAAGCTGCCATGTTATCAGCCTGGAATCAGCATTTGTTTCTATCTCGTCTTCAATCAACAGGGACGTCGGGCTATCTTTCACAAACTTCCTCATAGCACTTTTTACCTGGTTCCCCAATGTTGGAGACATATCCAGGGTAGCCTCCGGTTTTTCTCCCACTTTATAATCAGTGATGGCCACAAAACCTTCAGATTTATGCAATTCATCATTTATGGTAACGGTACTATGTCCAAAGTTATTCTTTGTTAACAAAGTCCATCTTTCACACTCCTGGCAGCGGCCCCATAGATCAAATCCAGTTTTTTCCAGGATATGGTAGGATTGATTTCCGGGATCCACAACCCACCGAACACCATTTAACTCATAAATGAAGGATCCTCCATCCATGTTGCCATGGTTTACCCATCCCCGTCCACCTTTTCCACCAAAATAATAACCATTTGGATCCTCGGCGCCCCCTGTGAATATTACAATTGGATTTGCTCCACCTCCCGTCCATGCTTCCGGCATCTTTTGAACTCCCTTTTCTTCATATTGTGACAACCAGACCAGCGCAGCTCCGGAAAGCCTCGATAATCTGCCCATTTCTTCAGGTGACCTCAGAAACCGTTCTTTCTCATAAAAAATCGAATTCCCAGTCTTTGCAGCGAACCAGGCCAGGGTTATATCTCCATTTTCACTTCGTCGATCCCCACAATCAGCAAAATTATAATACCATCCCGACGGGGCATTACATAACACCCTGAATGTAGCGCTTTCTTTTAATCCAGGATAATCTCCCAAACCGAAATCCGTGCCAAAGGCACTTTCGAACATAGCTGCGTTTACTACTGAAAAACTGGTACCATAGCTCCAGTATGTGGAACCTTCCGGATATACACCGTCAGGGCCATACTCCACAAGCGCATAAGGCATCCCATCCAATGCACGGCTTATGGTTAAAGCAGCCAGTTCATAATCTTTTTCAGCGATTACGATTGATGCTGCTATCATTCCGCTATGACAAACCTGGTTCCAGTTGTTTGTGCCATTTACCCAACCTGTATTCCCTTCTCTATTATAGCTTGGTTTAATTCCTTTGTCAATCAAGGCGTTTTTCGCCAGCTCAACAGTTACTCCAGGTAAGGCTCCTGCTGTCCAATCAAGGGCAAATGCTATTGCCATTGCCATTTCTGCAACGTCAAGAAAGTGGGAAGGATTCCAGTCAGAAAAGTTGCACACTGCAATCACTTCATCATTTATTCTGTTCAATACTTTCGGGTCTTTTTCTATTACATAGACCATTCCCAGCATATTCATTCGATACAACATTTCCCTGGATATCCCGAGTAATCTTCGTCCAGTCATTTGTCTTTCAAGCAATGGTTTTTGAATGATCTCTTCTGAATTCAACTTGATCGCTTCATACATATTTTTTACGACCGGATCGGTTTGTAGCTTTTTCTTCAAATCTTTTTCGATTTTTGAGTTCAGCACTAATCTTGGACCGGATTTACGAAGGGTTTTTTTCAGGAATTGAACTGTTACCGGATTTTCCAGCCTTGGTATGTTTTTATCATCGTCTTCATAAACAAATGCAAATACCCGAAAAGAGTAAATGAAAAGAAGCAGCATGAATACCAGGAATAAAAATTGTTTTAGAATTTTCATAAGCGGAAGATTAATAAAGATTTATTAAAAAATAGCTATATGCATTACCGATAATAAATATAGGAATTTCTTACAGCTTTTAGTTTCTCTAACTAGTCTGAATCCAGATCCATATTAATTGATGGAAAGTCGAATAATCGAATAATCAAAAATCAACTTATCATTGCATAACGTACTCACGGACCTGCCTGCAGGGGTGCAAAGAGATTTTTGATATCCTCCGTTGATGAACCTCCCGCGGATAAATGTGAAGGGCGAAATGGGACATGCAATTTAATTGGATACTAAATAAGCTATTAAACAGATAAACTTATAAATTACCAATTCTATAGGCCTTTGAAAATTTAAAAACATCCATCATGAAATCAAAAACCGAATTTCCCATTTCTCAGATCATATTATCATTTATTTTAACATTGATATTCTTTTCATGTAACGACCGATGGGAGGACGGTAAATTTGTAGTTGGAGAAGGTGGAAACATTCATTCCATCGTAATTCCGGATAATGCTGATGAAATTATACAGTTTGCCGCAACCGAACTTCAGAGCTACCTGGATAGAATGACAGGTACTGAACTCCAAATCAAAAAGTCTTCCACGGTCACGGGTAAAATCAAGGAAATTCAGATTATCCGTAAAGAAAATAAAAATGTGCATTGGGATGGTTTTATTATTGAAACCAGTAAAAATGGTATACTGGTTTCAGCTGCTGAATCCAGGGGTTTGCTTTATGGTGTCTATGCAATGCTTGAAGAAGCAGGATGCTCCTTTTTTTATCCCGGTATACAGGAAGAAATCGTACCCCGGCAGGCGACGGTTGAGTTCCAGCAAGGTTTAAAAACCTTCAATCCGGTATTGGAGCACAGAGGGCTTGCTCCGTATGGACTACAGGGCAGCAGCGTTGGTCTGGGAGGAGATTTTATCGACTGGATGGCTAAAAACAGAATGAACTATATACTAATCTCTGAAGATCGCCCGAGTGACAGTGCCGGTCCTGCCCACGGGTCTATCTGGAAAGAAGTTACTAATGATCTTTTACCTGAACTGCAAAAGCGTGGATTTGTGATAGAAATGAGTGAACATTGTACGCATGTTTTTTTCCCTCGTTCCCTCCATGAGCACCATCCAGACTGGTTTGCCCTTAACAATGGGGAAAGAAAACTGGGTGCACCACCCTATTCAGGTCAAATGTGTTATGCAAATTCAGATGCTGTTGAATATTATGCCTCTGCTATCGCTGATTATGCGGCCATCCATCCAGAATTCCATGTAATCGGGACATGGCCGCTCGATGGGGGTGAATATTGCGAATGTGAGAAATGTAAAGATCCACAAACAGTATTTAACGCGGCTAAACAGGTAGCTGAAAAGGTGAAAAACGTCCGCCCTGATATGGTTGTTGAACACCTGGCATACAAAACACAAACCTGGCAGCCACCAACGGTAGCTATTCCGGAAAATATGTCTGTACTCTGGTGTCCTGACATTGGGAAAATGGATGATCTGGCAGGAGACTGGGTTCAAAAAACAAATCATGCCAATGGGGTATACCAGTTCGAATATTACATGGGTGATAATTACCGATCACGTGCCAATGTATGGCTTCGGCCTGGTTTTTCAGCAAATCTGGCACGGCATGCTACGGAAATTGGATTTCGTGGGATTGTTTCTTTATTCCTACCTATGGAAAACTGGTGGCGCTCCTGTTTTAACAACTGGTTTTTTGCCCGTGCCTGCTGGGATCAGGATTTTGATATAAATACGGGATTAAAAGATTATTGTCAGAAATACTACGGAAAACAGGCAGTTGAAATTGAAGAGATCTTTCATATGCTATTTACAGAGTTACATCCTGAACCATTTATAAGACTCCCTGATGAATCAAATGAAAACCTGAATTTAAAAGTCCAACAAACTTCAATAAAATTACTGGATCAACTGGACCTGTTAATTGAAGATGCTCTAGATCCCGATATTAATGAAAGGATTATCAGGTTACGAACCTATGTGGAATTCTTCCAGCTTTACAATGAGGCCATGTTCAAAGGGAAACAGACAGATCTGGATGGATTACTGAATTATATCGAGGAACATCCGGATCAGGATATGGTACTCATGTACCCGGATTATGTAAGATGGCGGAATGGGGATTTTTTTGATTAGGATGGGAATGTATACTTGAATGTTCAGTGGATATAACGGACTATCAGCAAATTTAAATCTGTTGCTCGTGGCTTGTCACTCGTTTGATCCAAAATCCGCATTCCAAAATCCGGTTCCATATCCCCTTCGCAATCCCTACCCCAAAAAGGGGACACCGCCCGCAATCCAAAATCCAAATTTTCCGTGTTCTCCGTGCCTTCTCTGTGAACTCCGTGTCCTTCCCTTGTTATAAATAATAACTCTGTCTAATTTACCACCCCAATCGGTAATTCCCTGATCCTTTTTCCCGTTGCCCGGAAGACTGCATTTGCCACGGCAGCGCCGGTAGGTCCCTGTGCTGCTTCCCCGGCACCCAGTGGTGGTTCATTCGGACGATCAATGACTACAACTTCCATCTGCGGAATATTATCAAACCGGAGAATGGGATAGGTTCCCCAGTCCATGTTCGTGATACGGTGCTTATTAAAGGTCACCTGCTCATGTAAGGTCCAACTGGCAGCCTGTATCATTCCCCCTTCGGTTTGGTTTTTCAGCCCGTCCGGGTTGATCACTTCACCGGAATCGATCACCCCCCACATTTTTTCAAGATTGATCCGGCCGGTGCTTTCGTCATGCGATACTTTTACTGCCACAGCGAAATAAGATGCCACATTCTTATATTTTGAAAAAGCATAGCCGATACCCTCACTCTTTGACACTGCTTCGGATTTCGTTAAATCTCCAATTTTTTTGATAACTGCATGAGCTCTTTCATCTGTCAAATGAGCCAGCCGGAATTTTAACGGATCTTTTCCAGCCTTTACTGCCAGCTCATCAATAAAAGATTCAATGGCGAAAATGTTACCGAAAGCCCCCAGGCTACGCAAGGAAGAAACCCTCAACGGCCCTCTGCATAAATGTGTGTCGATTTTCAGATTCGGGATCTGATAATAGGGTTCTGAATTCCGCGCACTCCCTCCTACCGATCCTGACGATCTTTTAACAAACGGTTTGGTCAGGTGCCAGGCAGGAAGTAATCTCGCTGGATCACCACCGGGCCGGCCACTCGATGCATCCGACCATAAATCGTATGCCCAATGCGTGATTTTACCCGATTCATCAAGTTTAGCTTTTAATTGCATTACCATGGCCGTCCCATATGGTTCCCAGGTGTGTTCATCTTCTCTTGACCACTGCAAACGAATATGTTTACCCGGAAAAGCCATGGCCAGCAATGCCGCATCAGCCCCAACATCATCAGCCCCGTTATGTCCGTAACATCCCGACCCGGGAACTCCTTTTACATGAACCTGTTCTTCATTCAATCCGAGCATGTCCTGAATGGCTCCTTTTAAGGGATATACACCCTGGGTGTGGGACCAGATATGAAGCTGATCATTTTCAAAAATGGCTACAGCACAGGATGGTCCCATAGAACCGTGCATAATATAAGGCTTGTAATAGCGGGCAGAAATAGTGTCTTCTTCATCATTCAATACTTCCGTATTCCCTTCATTTTTAACATTCTCGGATTCAACAGCAAGACTTACAAGATAGTCATCGAGTTTTATATCTTCCGGGAATATTTCCGGCTGTGACCATGTAAAATTTTCTTTCATATATTGGGCCGCCTGGATAGCCTGGTATTCTTCCTCCGCAATCACAGCTAAAAAGTTACCATTTCTTACTACCTGTATAACTCCTTCTATCTTTTTTGCCCCATCCTGATCACAGTGTTCCAATTTGCTTCCATAATTGGGTGGTCTTACTACCCTGGCATGCACCATCCCTGGGAATCTTAAATCCTGGACGAATACATGGTCCCCTCGTACCATTTTCTTAATGTCTTTCCGGGGAATGGCCTTACCCACATAGCTATATTTAGATTTTGATTTCAGTGTGACAGGTGATTGCACCTCATCCACGATCTGGGCACCTTCAAGGATCTGTTTGAAACTTAAGGAATCATCGGTCTTTTTAGATCGCACTGTACCATTATCCAGTACCAGTTGATCCTTTTCAATTTGTAGTTTTGCGGCAGCCAGATCAAGGAGTTTCTCCTTTGCAGCTGCAGCTGCAAATCGAATGTTCATGGCACTGCTTTCAATGGAACGGCTTCCCGCAGTATACCCTTCATTAGGTGTGCGTTCTGTTTCAGCCAGGTTTACCTCCACGTTATCAATATCTGTGTTCAATTCTTCAGCAGCTACCTGCGCTACGGCTATCCTGATTCCCTGTCCGAGTTCCATTTTTCCCGTAAGTACACGTACTCCTCCATTTTCCAGAATTTCGATCCACGCATTGATATTTGGATATCGATTCAAACCTCGTGGAAGTTCGGACACAACCTGATCTTCGGATACGGGTGCGCTGCATCCTTCCCAGAGACAGAATCCAATGGTTATACTGCCCGTGGTTTTAAGGAATTTACGCCTGGAATATTGATTTGATACGTTTTTCGGATTCACAATAGGATCAGTTAGTTTCCACAGTATTAGCAACAGAGGCTATTGCTTTTAATATACGGGTATGTGTACCACATCGGCATAAATTCTTCTGCAGAAGTGACCTGACCAACTCTTCATCCTGAATCAGGTTCTGGCGAACCATGGAAACTGTTGAAATGACCATGCCGTTTAGACAATACCCGCATTGAGCGGCCTGCTCTTTAATAAAGGCCTGCTGTACCGGATGTAATTCTCCGTTCTCATCAATCAATCCTTCGATGGTTGTGATTGATTTTCCTGCTACGGATCCAACAGTTATTTTACAACTGGATAATGCGAAGTCGTCAATAAGGACCATACACGCTCCGCAAAGTTCCTCACCACAGCCATATTTAGGTCCGTTTAACTCCAGTTGATTTCGCAGGACATACAAAAGTGGTGTTTCGGGATCGACTTGCAGGTCAAAAGTATTTCCATTGACTTGCAGGGAAATCTTGGTTTTCATTTTAAGCGCATTTATTCATATGGAATATCGCCTAAAATCTGTTGAAAAGCAATTCTCGCGGGACTGGATGAAGATTACCCTGAGTCATCTCCCTCCTCATCACCTCTTTGAGCTAAATCCTAAAAATAAATTCCGCCTCATATTGGGAATTATATTGGCAGGGTTTCAGTTCACCAGCTACAAGTATAATAACGAAATCCGATATTCGAAAACCTCCGCAACGATCCCGAATTCAAAACCATCGTCAAACGAACCCGGGATGAAAAAGCTGCATTAAGAGTTCAGGTCAGGGAGATGGAGGAACGGGGAGCGTTGGATTTGTAATAAAGCCCGCATGACAGGTGTGATTGAATAAGGTGGGATTTCCTGAGAAACCAAATCCGAACAATTAGTTAATCTGAAAACGGTCGCCTGAAAAGAATCCAACTCCATATCCCCTGGTAATCTTAGTAATGGTTATTCTCTTTAGGCGTAGGATGACAGATATTTTGTAAAATAGTGTATCAAGATAAAGTAGATCTCTTCTCGCATTAGTAATTGATAAATTTATTGTCTTCATAACAGGTAATTCCAACATCCGTTCCTATCCAAACAATTCCATCGTTGTCAGTTGCTATAGAGAGTATATTGTTGCTGGCTAATCCGTTGTCAGTAGTGTAGGAGATCCATGTGGATCCATTAAAAACAGATATTCCAGCTTTCGTCCCAAACCAGATGTTACCTTTCTTATCGCCACTGATTGCCTGAACGAAATTATGTATAAGGCCATCCTTTTTATTATAGATTGTCCAGTTTTCAAGGGTTTCATTTCCAGTATGCCTGGCAATCCCCCTTTTTGTGCCAAACCATTTTGTTCCATCAGGAGCTATGAAGATGCTCCGGATATTGTCAGATGGAAGGAGAATTGGTCCCCATTCAGCATAAACGGATGCACCTGAAATTCCATCTACATCATCGCGGTAAACTCTGGCAATCCCTGCACCTGCAGTCCCTACGTAGAGGGAATCACCTTCAATATTGGTAGCCATGGATGTTATTGGGTAATCTTCAAAAATATATTCCGGATAATACAGGTCATAAGAAGGAGTCAGCCAGTTATCACCTCTCACGGCAGAGACTCCCAAATCTGTTCCAAACCATTGAATGGAGTTTTTGCCGGCAGCCATACTTACTACATTTTTACTTAAAATGCCTGAATTTTCAGGAGTAAGTGTAATGGCATCTGCCTGGTTACCAATTGGCAGGCTGACGGTCGTAGCTCCATTTGGTGAAGCAATCCAGAGTTCCGGTCCTTCAGGATTAACAACATAAATAATACTTTTGAGATCCTGGTCGGGTAAATTATTATTTTCATCATGCAGCTTCCAGTTTTTCCCGTCAAAACTTACAATTCCGGCATCCGTACAAAACCATTTTATATTATCATTATCCACGATAACAGAACTAACATTCTTTACTGAAATTCCATTTCCCATTGGTTGTTTTGGCCCATCATCCAGGCCAGATGATGCAGAATTATTACTGCTGTGAGCCGGGTTTATAAAAGGAAATGCCATTCCAATACTAACCGTAATAATAATTATAGCAATAGCAGTAAAAAGGATTACAGGCCTGAAAATATTTAGCTTCGTAATTCTATTATCCATGATCAAGAGGCAAATGTGTTATTGCTAATTACATGAAAGTTAGTCTTTTTTGAATGATTTAAGTGGCATTTGCTGTTGATATATAACCAGACATTGGTTAAGATTTGTATATTTACCGTACAAGCAGACATACTATATGTGTAAATCTTTTTATGATAAGTGTATCAAATGTTTCTCTGATTTAGCCATAAGTGATTATTAATTAATTGCTTCAATGAAAATAAAAAGATGAAAAGACGTGATTTTATAAAAGTCTCTTCCGCCGCAGGAATAGCTGGACTTATGGGATCAAGTGATACTGTAATGGCAAACACAACACCATCAGTGGCAGAACGATTTGACCTTCACCCATTTATCAAAGAACATCCCGAAGCAGTTTTTATAAATCTTACATCGGTAAAAGAAAAAACAGACGCTAAGCCAATTTACGATGCTGCATACAAGCTTGCCAACGAGATGTTCGTGAAAACGACAAATGGAAAGGGCTATTCCATTTCAACTAAAGTAAACTGTAAACCTAACTGGACCTGCACTGGCAGGTCCGTATCTGATCCCGTATCGAAACTGGGAATAACTACTGATCTCAATTTTGTTGAAGGGTATTTGAATGGTGTTAAAAATAAAGGACCCCAGAATTATTACTTAAGAGAATCTGCCTGCCCTCAAAGATGGGAAGATAACGGGTGGACCGGAATGGCAGAAAGAAATAATTTCGATCTGAGAGATCTCTCCTCAAGGGATTACTGGAATTTGGAGCCTGAGGATCTGATTTTCAAGGAAATTGACGGAGTTGTTTTCAAAAAGGTGGGATATATGGCCCCAATGAATGCTCCGGACACTTTCCTTATAAACATTGCAAAATTCAAAACTCATCGGATGGGAATTACTGGCGCGATCAAAAACCTGCAGGGGATTACCGCCAGAAAATTTCACCAGTTCTGCGGTGGCCATTTAGATATCTTTAAATCATATGACAAACGTTACCATCAGTTTTTTCAGCCTGATTATATGGCTAAAATTAATGAGCTTCACAAAAAGCATATACAAGATAACATACCACGTTGGGACACCCTGATGGATAGACCTCCTTACGGTGGTGGCATATTTATGGAGCAATGGGTTCAACGCATGCTTGATTCCTACAGCGTAACTCCAACAGGGATAAATATTGTTGAGGGTATTTATAGCCTCGATGGTGATGGATTCGGAAGGGGACCTCATGATGGAAAAGGCAGGACTTATATGAGTAATAGTGTGATTTTCGGGAAGGATGCATTCAGGGTTGACATCATATCACACTGGCTTGCCGGTCATGAACCGGGGAATTTCGGGCTTTTCCATATTGGCATTGAACGTGGCTTATCGGATGTTCTTGACCCACACGATATTCCGATTTATCTGTGGAAAGATGGCAAGGCAAAAAAAGTAAAACTTGATTCAATTAAAAGGATCCCTCTTCTTACAAGCTATCTTAGAAGAAATAATAACGGACTTGACGAAGATAAATATCACATATGTGATGAACCTTTCGATTATAGCTTATTGAAAGCAACCGGAAAGGTTATCCAGCGCGATGTTCCTTCCATTCGGGCACTTGGAACTGATTCAAATGATAAGGTAATTATGGAGGTTTCCATTCCGGAAAAGGGTGATGTTTATGTGGATATTCTCAACCGTCATGGGGAATTAATCTGGCGTCTGGAAGCAGATGAACTTGAACCCGGAAAACATGAGGTTGTATGGGATGGATTCTCTCAACCAGGCCTTTATAATGTGTACGTGAAAGGCATGAACTGGGATGCTGAGAGAGAAATGGTGATATATACCTGATTCCCTGGTACAATTTGCAAAACCACTCCAGTAGGATATTCATTTTTGTTGAAACGGAGTTGCTGAAATGCCATTCAGATCCCACACAATTTTACCGGCACGAATGGTTAGTTCTGCCTCAAATTTTCTATTTCCTATGATCTTATTTTTACCAGCATCTACGAAACCGAAAGTGCCATCAATAATTCTTAAAACAGCCACATCAGCAACCGCCCTTTCGCCCAGGTTCCCTAGATCTTCCCTTTGAATGGATTTAGCAGGAAACCAGGTTGCCCGCGTTAAAACGTCCTTTTCATCCATGCCCATTGCTATGTATTTTGACATAATATTGAGCATATCTTTCATTCCTGCATTCATGCTGAATCGATGAAGATCACTGCCAAAAGAATTGGGTAATAGTCCCTGTTCGAGTGCTGGTATGGCCTCACTGAACCAGAATCCGGCACCGCCATGGCCCACATCAAACAATACTCCTCTATCTCTGGACTGAACTACAAAGGATCGCACGTGCCCATCCTCTCCAATGACACTGGATCTTTCTGATACCTTTTCGTAAGAATGGGTAATAATATCTCCAGGCCGCATGCGTTCCAACTGATCTTTCAGGGAATATTGCGGCAGATGACATTCAACAAACATGGGTCTATCTGTTTGATTGGCTGCTTCGACCGCCCGGTCAAAAGGGGTCCATAAATTCCCTGTGTAATGACCTATTTTAATGCCTACGATGATGTCTGGATACTCAACTACACATTTGACTGCCTGGTTCACCTCCATGTCGTTTATATTTTCCTGTTGATCATCACCTGTCATACCGGAACCTGCGATATTCAGGAAAGCTAGAATTCTGGTTTTAGATTGATCTATTACCTGCGCTTTGAATTTTGGAAAATTCTTCCATCCCGAAGTGCCGGCATCGACAACGGTAGTTATGCCTGCCCGTAAGGTAAAATCATCGGGAGAAAGACTGTTAGAACCATCCGCAAATTTTCCTGGCTGACTGCCAACGAAAACGTGTGTATGGATGTCAATTAAACCTGGACAAACATACATTCCGGTGACATCGATTACTTTTTTCGCTTCGGACCCGGATATATTATTTGCCACACGGAAGATCCTGCCTTCTGCTATTGCCACATCCATTTCACCATCAATCTCATTTTTTGGATCGAAGACATGCCCGTTTACTAAAAGTATATCGATTTTCTGGGCCTTTAAAGTGCAAGGATAAATCCAGAAGGATAAAATGTGGCAACAAATTATACAGAGTGATTTCATTGGCATAGTATAGATAGGTGAAAATATTTCAATCGACTGAAATTACTGATTTCAATCAGCGGGATTCTTATATTCATCCATACTTATTCCGTTTAAATCCCACATAATTTTACCAGCACGAAGAGTTAATTGAGCTTCTAGTTTTTTACTTCCTTTTATTTTTTTTCTCCGCACGTCAACATATCCGAAATCACCTTCCCTGAGTTCGAGAATAGCTACATCAGCTTCTGCACCGACACTCAAATGCCCCAGATCCCGGCGATTGATGACCCGGGCAGGGTCCCAGGTTGCCCGTGATATCACTTCTTCCAAGGTCATACCGATCGCCATAAATTTGGAAAGAACATTGCACAGATCCTTCATGCCTGCATTCATGCTTTGCGTATGCAGATCTGTGCTGATGACGGTAGGCATAAATCCCTGGTTTATCGCTGGAACTGCCTGCCGCCAGGAGAATGCGCCACCTCCATGGCCCACATCGAACACAATACCCTTTTTCTGGGCTTCGAAAACGAAAGGCTTTACTCTGCCATTATCATCCACGATGGTTTCCCGCTGGGCAGGTCCATAAGAAAACGTGTGGGTGAACATATCGCCAGGACGTAAATGATCAAGAAAAAGTGATTTAATTGAATTGGGTGGATCATGTTCCCCAAAATCAACCATAACAGGTACATTGGCCAGTTTTCCGGCTTTAACGGCCTTGTCCACCTGCGTAAAATCACCCCAATAATGAGCAGACTTGATTCCGACAAGGATATCCGGATAAAGACGGGTAATCATATGCGCCGTCATTTCGGGATTCATATCAGTAACATCCTGTTCTTCAAAGCGTCCCGTCATGCCCGTGCCAACAATATTCAGTAGCGCTAAAACCCGTGTATTCGCTTTATCAATCGTTTGTTCCTTAAACTTTCTGAAATTTCGCCAGCCGGATGATCCGGCATCCACCACAGTGGTTACACCAGACCTGAATGTAAATCCGTCCGGCATTACACTGGTAGCGCCATCTGCAACATAAGCGCCCGGTTCATTACCCATAAAGACATGAACATGCATATCAATCAGACCCGGGATCACATAAAGACCTGATACATTTACTACTTTGCTTGCCTGACTGGGATCCATATTAGTTGCCACCTGTACAATTTTACCATCGGTAATGGCAATATCCATGGGACCACTAATATCGTTTTTGGGATCGATCACATGACCTCCTTTCAGGAGCATGTCGTACTGGGCATCAACATGTTGTACTGTCATAAGAGACAGTATAATGAAGAAAGGAAAGTAAAGTAGTCGGCTTCTATGGTTGGTCATCCTATCTTCTTTTATAGTATTAAGTGGCCAGGGGTGGTCCTCCTGGAATGGTTATCCTTTTCCGTTTGTTGCTGTAAAGTGTTCGGACCCCGGTAAATGTTGCAGTTAAATATTCTCCTAAATAAATGGATCCAGTCAGTTCTTCATTTTCCACCTTTCCTGAAAACAGGAAGATCAATGAGTTACCCGGTATTCGATAGTCACTTTTCATTTTTATTACATCGTCTTCTACCATACCAATTAGATCCAGTAGTTCATAATCGGTTTGATGCATTCCCTGGATCCAGTTGCCATCCTGCTCGATAAACAGTTTATGGTGGCTTTTGCTGCTTAGAAATGCGACTTCAATATCCCAGTGCCCGTTAAGATCCACTTTAGCGGCTTTCAGTTTGTCAGCCTGTGGTGGCCGTTTTTTTGATAAGACACCATGAAGTCGTTCTGCCACCACCTCAGCGTTACCAGGCTGCATCTGATTTGGAGTGATATTAATGGAAGTCAACTCATCAGTTGTCCTGCTGCCAATAGCTATCCTGGTTTTATTCCTGGCCACTTCCTCCGCCACTTCCTCCCCGGTGATATTAAGTTGGTCAGGATTCCATTGAATGTGTAAAACCGGGGCATGATTTGATAATCCTTCAGGTTGTGTCACCTTGGTTTTAATACCTTTAATGGTAAGCATACGTTTCGATATAAGATCCAACCATGACAACCATTCCTGCCATTCTTCCTTGTGATCACGAGAGATCCAGGCTTCAACAGCCGCCAGCATTCCCAACATTTCTTCTTTGCCTACTTTATTATCTCTTCCTGGGCCATGATGAGGAGAACTCGCTTGCCACGTAGACATCAAAATATCTTTTTTACCTAAAAGCAATCCAGCACATTGAGGACCGCAAATAGCCTTTCCACCGCTATAAGCTACGACTGTAGCTCCCTGTGCGAGATGTACCGGGGGAAAGGTAAGGTTCTCTGCTGCTGCATCCATTAAAACAGGAATATCCAGAGGTTTGGCAATATCTGCGATCACCTCCAGGGAAAAAGGCTGACCGGGATCCGAATGCCTGCAGGCCAACACATAGATCATGGCAGTGCACTCGCTGATGGCCTTTCTCATTTCTTCTGCTGTTTCGACGGTGATCACTTCTACTCCGATATTTCGTACTGCATGATCGTACAGGTTTCTGGAATAGTGCGGAATAATCACCTCCGTTTTATCCATACCTGTAAGATTTGGTATGCGGATCAACCTTTCAGGGTTGCCTCCTGTCACGCAGGCAGCAGTGAAATGCTTTAGCCCTGCTGCACAACCTGCTGTCACAACACCCCAATCTGTTTTTGTCAGTTCACCAAGTTTCTGGCCAATGCCAAATGCCAGTTCATCGTATTGCACAAAATACCCAGAAGCTGCTTCCATCGCTTCGAGTACTTCCGGCCTTTCTACGGATCCACCCAAAATTGTGAAGGTGCCCCGGCAATTGATGATGGGCTCCACGCCCATGGCGCGGTATATATTTCCTTCTGCTCTTTTAGATATAGAAGAGGCTTGCCGTGCAAGGAGGTCTGGAGTCATAGCAGTGCCAACCAGGGGGATTACAGACAACTGCTTGAGTATTTCTCTGCGATTCATAAGATTAGATTTTCTGATGGCCTGGATTCCAAATTAAAGAAATTCAATTTAAGAACCAAAGTGAAAATCCCAAGCGCTACGAAAATGTCAAAGCTGTAGCCGAGGAATAGCATTCTCTACTCAAACACTAAAATGCTGTATTGCCGAATGGCTGGCGACCGAACCACTGCTCTCCTGTATATGTAGCTGAAACGCTGGCAGTTCAGCCATTGTGGTAAGTCAACAATACTTGTGGGTTGTCATCTTTTTGGCGGTGGAAGTATGCGACTGATTCTATGCTAGTGGGTACTTGTAGCAATAGATCAATCTCTCCATTCCTCCATCTCCCTGACATGGGCTCATAGGATTGCTTTTTCATCCTGAAGGCGTTTCATAATGACTTTGAATTCAGGGGCATTATAGAGGTTTACGAAAAGTTGACTGATTTATGGGAAAAATTATTTTTTCACCACATTTGACCTGATATACTCCTCCAATTTTGACTCCTTGGGACCAATATAGTGAAATCGTTCGGCCCATTCCAATCCAAATTGTTTTCCAGCCTCTTTATCCGAAGGTACTCCTCTTAATCTTTGTGAGTCAATATCAAGTACAATATGTTTGATATAATTCCTGTTGGCGCTGTCATCACTGTCTCCCAATAAAGGCAGATATTTATCTTCTTTTTCCAGACGTTTCCTTAAGCTTGCTCCGGCATTTCCCCCCGGACCTTGCGTTGTAACCACACGGTTGGACTCCACTTTTTGGTCAATGGTTTCAGTTATATCCACAATCCTGTTTACAAGATGTGGACCACGAGCAAAATAATACCTTTCTCTAACGGAATGTGGTTTTATTCCGGCATCCAAGTGTTCCGGGTAATCAAATTTACCACCAGCCATCCACCTGGCAGACTCTACAGCACTGGCCGTTATATAGTGATCCGGATTTTCCTCATAATGTCCCCATGGATCATAGGAAATAATTGCATCGACTTTAAGCATACGAAAAAGAAAGATTAAACGGCCCCGCAATTCTTGAATGCTTATATTGTCCATCCTGTGATTACGGTAACCAAGATTATATACTTTACTCAATCCCAACGTTTTTGCTACTGCGTCATTATCTTTTTCGTTATTGAGGATTACTTCTCCTTCGGTGATCCCCTGACCGGCATGATCATCATTACTGGTTCTGATAAGGAATCCTGTATAGCCCTCTTTTATCAACTTGGCGACAGTACCTCCGGCAAAAATAGGAATATCATCGGAGTGGGGTTGAATGGCAGCCAACACTTTTCCCTTGTGGGGTTGTCCGGATTGATATTTTTCTACTACTACTTCTTCTGTATTGTTTATTTTTTGACTGGTCTCAAATGACGAAGGTATCAGACCCATGGCCAGACCTTTACTGAGAAATAATCTCCTTTCCATAAGATAGGGTGGTTAATTTATCAAATATATTATGATGGATTACTATAACCAAAGGATTTTGTCATCAATGAAATGACACAGAAACCCTTCACAATTTGAGATTATAAGGGCATCGGAAAGAAGATCCGGTTCCCCTCCTTTCTGCAATACTCCTCCTGTCCTGGCACTGAAATAGTGAGGAATGAAGAGGATGAGATCTTTATCAGGAAAAGAATGTGGTGGTGCTACAACGATTACTACCGAAACCAGTATGATACTAAAGAACTATTCATCCTTTGGGATCACCTTGATAGAAGTAATGCTGTAACAGAATTGACAGAAGAGATTACTGAACTGTACAAAGAGAATTGCAGGTCGTTGCTGAAACTTTTCAACGGACAGAAAGAAGAAGACTACCTGACAAGGGCTGAACTAAACCGGAATCTTGGAGAGTGGGGAGAAAGTCTGGAACTCCTGGAGTTGGTAACCAATGATGACCTGGAGTTGTATGTAAAAAAGATCAGGAAGTGTGTTGAACTGGGAAATATGAAAGTACAACCAGTATAGAGGTTTGCTTAATCTGCCATCCAGCGTAATTTTTTTAAGGCAATGACACATGTGACACATGTTCTTATCTTTTTAGCACACTATGTTGTTTTCAGACAGTGTTGTGTTTAGATAGGATTAAGTGTCACATGTGTCATGGAATGGGAAAATATTAGCTTGAGCCAGGTTCTCGTTACCTGTTATTCTGCTACTCATTGCATTTACCAGCTACATGCATTAACTTAATTGAACTTTTCGTAGGCTCCTGGAGAGAAAGAGATCTGAAACCATAGACCAAACTAATGCCAGAAGATCGCAGACTCGCAGCCATAATGTTTACCGATATAGTCGGGTATACTGCTTTAATGGGCAGCGATGAGGATAAAGCCTTCCAACTCCTGCGCAAAAACCGTGATCTCCAACGACCATTGATCAAGAAATACAAAGGAGAATGGCTCAAAGAAATGGGTGATGGAATACTTGCCAGTTTCAATACTGCTTCTGATGCTGTAAGATGTGCAGGGGAAATCCAGAATGCTGCAAAAAAAGCAGGGATCGGATTACGCATAGGTAT
This sequence comes from Bacteroidota bacterium, assembly GCA_042584165.1. GTDB lineage: Bacteria > Bacteroidota > Bacteroidia > Cytophagales > Cyclobacteriaceae > JBHOSY01. The sequence continues at coordinate 24,189 of JBHOSY010000002.1, forward strand.
TCATGAAGGAGAAGTAGTATTTGAGGGTAGTGATGTGTTGGGTGATGGTGTAAACGTGGCCTCACGGCTGGAAGAATTGGCTGAGGAAGGGTGTATTAATATATCAGGGGCAGTATATAAGGACATCAAGAACAAAGCGGGCATAACTACTGAACTCGTCGGAGAGAAGTCCTTGAAGAATGTTGAAGATCCTATCAAGGTGTATAAAGTCTGTTATGAGGAAGAACCAGCACCGAGTACCGAACAACCAGCCAGGAAAAACAGGTTGTTATACTACATCATAGCAGGACTGGTGGTAGTGATTGCAGCAATTCTGATCTTGCAGTTTTTGCCAACAAAAGAAACTAAACAACCTACGCCTGAGGAGGCAACAGTAGAGATAGACAAATCCATAGCTGTCCTTCCTTTCAAAAGCCTGAGCGACGACCCTGAAAAGCAATACCTGGCAGATGGGGTAATGGATGCGATTCTACTTCATTTGTCAAAAATTGAAGATTTAAGGGTAATATCCAGAACATCAGTAGAACAATTCAGGGATCCCAATAAAACCATAGGTGAAATCGCAAACGAGCTAAATGTAAGCTACATACTGGAAGGTAGTTTTCAGAAGTATGGTGATAAAGCCAGGCTGATCGTGCAGTTAATTTACGCAAAAGAAGAAGGACATGATTGGTCTAATGAATACAATAGAGATTGGTCGGATATTTTCTCTGTCCAGAGTGAAGTGGCCCAAAAAATAGCCAGCGAATTACACGCTGTGATCACACAGGAGGAGGGAGATCGAATAGGTTCGATCCCAACAGAAAACCTTGAGGCTTATGAATTGTATCTAAAAGGACGTCATTTTCAGAATACAAGAAGTGAGGAAGGGATCAGGAAGGCAATCAAATATTATCAGGATGCGATACAGCTTGATCCGGATTATGCCATTTCCTATGCCGGAATAGCTCAATCTTATGCGTTGTTAACTTTTTATGGTGGCCTTCCGAATAGTGAGGTGCTTCCAAAGGTTGAAGAGGCCGCATTCAAAGCATTGGATCTGGACAATAAACTTGGGGAAGCATATTTTGCACTGGGGATCGTGAAAGATCTTGAAGGTGATTTAATTGGTGCGGCAGAGCAATACAAACTGGCCATCGATCTTAATCCTAATAATGCAGAAACCCATCACAGGTATGGTTACACTTTATCCTGGTTAGATAGAATCGAAGAGGGGATCAGGGAAGCGAAAATAGCACTGGAACTGGAACCCATCAATCCCATTATGATGAGAGGACTGGGACTCGTCTATTATTATGCCCTTCAGTACGATTTGGCCATCGCAGAATGTAACAAGTGTATTGAGATTGATCCAAACCAGACTTTTGCGTATTGGATTCTCTTTTTTGCTTTTCATCAAAAGATGATGTACGAGGAAGCAATTTCAGCCCTTGAAAAAAGGTTAATAATATTGGAATATGAAGATTGTGCCGCATCGCTCAGGCAAACCTTTGAAGATTCAGGCTATATTGAAGCCATTAAGCAACAACTCGATAATTCAATGAATCAAGAGATTCAATGTCCATCTTATGATCCATATGGTAAATCATTGTTTTATGCAATGATCGGCGAAAATGACCAGGCGTTTGAATGGTTGGAAAAGGTTGACATGGCAGTTGAAATCCACTCATTAAAAGTAGATCCTTTATTTAAGCCTCTCAGGAGCGATCCCCGATGGCAGTTAATGCTGGATAAAGTAGGATTTCCTGAATAAATGATAACAGATGCCCGAAGACCGCAGACATATCGCAGTCATGCCTGCCCGCCGAAGCAATAGCGTAGGTGGGTTCACCGACATTATCGAATACACGATGATCGAACGATAAATGGAGGATAGAAGACATATCGCCGTCATGTTTACCGACATTGTCGGATACACCGCCCTGATGGGTTCGGATGAGGACAAAGCATTCGATATGCTCAAGCGTAACCATACCATCCATGCTACCCAGATCAAAAAACACAATGGCAAACTGATCAAGGAAGTCGGGGATGGCACATTAGCCAGTTTCCCTCTTGCTTCAGATGCTGTTAGGTGTGCTATGGACATTCAGAAAGAAGCCAAGAGTCAGAAGATACCGCTGAAGATCGGAATCCATCAGGGTGAGATGGTAATGGTTGGGGCAGATGTATTAGGAGACGCCGTTAATGTTGCTTCGAGACTACAGGAATCGGCAGAGGAGGGATGTATCTGCATATCTGGGGCTGTACAAAGAGATGTAAAGAATAAGGCTGGTATCACAGCTGAGTTCCAAGAGGAGAAAACACTAAAGAATGTTGATGATCCTATTAAAGTGTATGAGGTGGTGTATAAGGAGGAAGTTGTTGAAGAAAAGTCCACTCAAGATAAGAAATCGAAAAAAGCCGGATTCAGATTACTTTATTATATTATTGCGGGATTGGGTATCATTGGATTGATATTTTGGCTTAGTCGAACGATATGGTCTGATACTGCTGAATTACTTCCAACTTCGGTGCGAAATGAGAAAGTGGCCGTGGCGGTATTTAATAATTATACAAATGACCTGGATCTGGATGCTTTGGGGTATATGGCTTCCGATTGGATCACTTCTGGATTAAGAGAATTACAAGTGGAGGTCAGTTCACCAGAAATGATGAGTAAATACCAGGATAATGTTGGTGTACTGCCTGATAATCCACAAAATGAGGCCTCCTTATATGAATTAACTAATGCTAGATATGTGGTTACCGGATCTTATTATCTGAAAGGAGACTCTTTACAAATGACATCAAGACTTGAATCCACTGAATCTGGTGAAATCATTTACGATTTTCCTGCCATCTGGGGCCGTAAAACTGAAAAGGAATTACTCATTGAGGAAATTCGTGAAAAATTAAAAGGTTATTGGGCAGTTAAAGAAGATCAGAGCTTATCTAAGCTACACCCACCCAAATACCAGGCTTACCAGGCCTTTCTTGCTTGTGCAAGTTGGGCTATAGATTTAGATTGTTATTTAAAAGTTTTGGAAATTGATTCAACCTTCCTTTTAGCCAGGATCTATTTGATGAATGCAACAGTAGTTTATGAAAACGAAGAAATATACAGAAGTTCCCGCAAATATGTACTTGACCACTGGGAAAAATGCACCGATTTTGGTAAGAACTTATTTAATTATTCCGAATTTCGAAGAAAGCAAAATTACGAGGAGGCGGCTAACGCAATCGAAAAAAACCTTGAATTAGATCCCAAGGATTTGGCCATGCTACATACGGCAGGATATTTCCGGTCTTTTCTCAACTATACGGAAAAATCAGTTGAAATTTATCAGACTATTTTCGACAATTTTGATATTTATCAAGATAAAATACTTGGTGTGAGTTATTATCACTACTTCGATGTACTTAACCGATTGGGCCGGCAAGATGAAGTAATTGATTTTGCCCTGGAACAACCCATCGAAATATTAAATGATATGGGCTACTATGGAAGGCCTGAGATAGTCCGCTCTTTGTTATTGGAAAAAGACTTTGACAGGATCCCATTGTTTTTGGACAAATTACATAAAAATGGAATCTGGATTAGTTATATGTACTTTGCCTATATATACAACAATACATTTCCAACCGATTCGGTAAACTTATTCGGACCTGAATTGAGAGAAAGATTAAAAGATTATAATACTCCCGAGAACGTGATAAACCCCTTGCAATTAAACGCCTGGAGTTCAAAAGCATTTGGATTCTACAATTTAAAGGAATGGGAGAAAGCAGAATCCCTATTGGTGAATCTTCAAGAAGCGGATGGGGAAGGTCGGTGGTCTTGGTATCGGAAACCCTGGCAGACAGGATTCCTGGGATGTGTATATGCCAGACAGGAAAAAAAGGAAGAGGCTTTTATGCAGATTCAAAAACTGGAAGCGCTAAGGGCAGAATTTCCAGAAATAACTAATATTCATCATCGTGGAATTATTTCTTATTGGCAGGCAAGGATATACGCTATACTCAATGAGAAAGATAAGGCGGTATCATCGCTAAAAAAATCGCTTGAAGAAGGTAAAGGATTTCAATATCAGCATTATGTTTTTGATTGGGATTTAGCCAGCCTGAGTGGTTATCCACCTTATGAAAGTTTAATCAGCCCTAAATAGCACATTATGGACTTGATCTGCACACCTGGATGAAAAAGCGGCCATAAGAGCCCAGGTACAGGAGATGATTGAGAGTGGGGAGATTGATTTGTCCCGATAGGGATGCCTCTGACATAAAGTTAGCCTTCCAACTGGTGACTGATCTGGAGGTTTATATTTCTTTTTTTAGCCTTTAATTGCCCTTTTTCTACTAGGTTTTGTTACCTGTATGTTACCCTAATAAAATAAAGCCCTGATAATCAGGGCCTTTATGAGGTTTCTGTGTACCGAAGGTGGGAATCGAACCCACACTCCCGAAGGAACACGATTTTGAGTCGTGCGCGTCTACCAATTCCGCCACTTCGGCATGTAAAAGAACTTTATAATCAATAAGTATCCTTCTAGGTTTATAATCTATTTTGCGCACGAGTGCGCGCCTGCCTGTCCGGTAGGCAGGTCTACCAATTCCGCCACTTCGGCCTTTGTCCACGGTAGCCTTGGCGAAGGTGGATAAATAATAAGTGCATAAATAATCGTTTCACGCAAAGAGCGCAAAGACAGTCGCAAAGATCGCCAAATAACGGTTAAATTACAATAATTGGAAAGTCCACCCTACTCACTAAAAAATATCTGTACAGGACTATCTATACTTAAGCCAAGCAACTCCGAAGCATTTCCCTTATTTATTCCAATTTCGAGGTATCCAAGGCTGTTGAAAGATATGAAACAATCCCCGGCTTCCACATCACAATATGCGGTACTGATCCTGTCCATTACTTCCCGGCCAAAACTTACCGTATATCCCCTGTTCTTTTTCAGAATATTAAAAACCTCTTCTTCAATATTCGTAATCAGGTTACCATAATGATCCACACGAATAACATTTCCTGAGATCTGCTTCTTTGTGGCCTTCACCTGCCTGCTCAGTAACCTGTTATATTCTGAGGTGAAATTACCGACATCCTGTACGTTGGATCCACTGGCCAGCATAGCCGCAGCTTTTGCCAGGACCTCCCTGGCTGGAAAATTCGGACATTCTTCCTCGCTATGGTGAAGTTCAGCTATTATAGAAGGATCTTTTTCGCTGAGCATGCTGAATAATCCGTTGTCAGCACCTACGAAAAAATGATCTTCAATTTTTAGTACGATATTTTTGTTTTTCCCAATTCCCTGCGAATCTACTGCAGCCAGGTGAATGGTTCCCTCAGGGAAATCATGGAAAACAGATTTTAAGACATATGCTCCATGCCCGATATCAAATTGATTGATGTTATGGCTGATATCAACGATCTTTAAACCAGGATTTATGCTTAGAATACGCGCTTTTACAGCCGCAACGTAATGATCACTGGTGCCAAAATCAGACATAAAAGTGATTAGAGCCATAGAAGCAAAAAAATTATTGTGTATGTTTGTTGAAGCAAAAATAAGTATTTTAGTGCTAAATTTAAATTCAGGAAACCTAACTTAACGCGCCCTTGGTAGAAAAAATTATAACACTCGAAAACGTTTCACTCGTTGACTTTTTAGGTGTTGAAAATCAAAACATTACCGAACTTGCGGCACATTTCCCAACCAGCAAGATCATATCAAGAGGAAATGAGATCACTATTAAGGGTGAAACCAAGGAAATAATAAAGATCAACGATATCCTGAATTCCCTGCTGAACCATTATCACAAATTCGGAAAGCTTACAAACGAAAATGTAAAATCATATATTGAAAGGGAATCTCTTGAAGATCTGTATTCAGGTGAAGAAATACTTATTTACGGTACACGTGGCTTTGTTATTAAACCTAAAACAATCAATCAGAAGGTACTCGTTGATACAGTGAATGAGAATGATATGGTTTTTGCCATCGGTCCGGCCGGTACAGGTAAAACGTACATATCAGTTGCACTGGCAGTACAAGCATTAAAGAATAAAGAAGTCAAGAAGATCATTATTACGCGACCTGCTGTGGAAGCTGGTGAAAACTTGGGATTCCTGCCGGGAGATCTTAAAGAAAAGATTGATCCGTATCTCAGGCCTGTCTACGATGCACTTGATGATATGATCCCTTATGAAAAGTTGAAATATTACCAGGAAAACAGGATAATCGAAATTGCTCCACTCGCCTATATGCGTGGTCGAACACTCAACGATGCCTTTATCCTTCTGGACGAAGCACAGAATACCAGTCCAATGCAGGTAAAAATGTTCCTCACCCGGATGGGACCAAACTCAAAAGTGATCATCAATGGCGATATTTCTCAAATCGATCTGCCAAATCACCAGCTGTCCGGACTGATTGATGCCATGAGTATTTTGAAGAATGTGAAAAGGATCGGCTTTGTCGAACTGACTTCAACGGATGTAATCAGGCACAAAATTGTGAAAGATGTAATAAATGCCTATGATAAGGTAAGTAAGGGCAAGAAGTAATCCCTCCTCTCTTGATCACAGTAAACAAAATCAATTCTCCTGAAGATTTTTCATTTAGTAGAAAAATACGGTACCAGGTATTTGTAATTGAACAGAAGGTTCCTCCAGAGGACGAAATTGATGAATATGAGGATGCCTCTATCCATTTTATCGCAAAATTGAATGGCACTCCCAGTGGTACTGCCAGGTACAGGATTACAGATACCGGAGTAAAGCTTGAGAGGTTTGCAGTATTAAATGAACTTCGTGGAAAAGGGATTGGATCCGCACTTGTTGAAGCTGTTCTGGAAGATATTAACAATAATCCCGAGGCTTCCGGAAAACCCATATACCTTCATTCCCAGGTGGATGCTATTTTCCTTTATACTAAATATGGTTTTCAGAAAACCGGTGAACTATTCGATGAATGTGGCATCATGCACTCAAAAATGATAAAATCTCCTGCTTGATTTTCTTTCTCTTCAAGGTTTTCTTATATTTATAGTCGACAACCAGTTTTAATGTTCAATCATGCTAAAATGGTCACCCTACCCATTTGTAAGGTTTACCGTTGTACTTATTGGTGGAATTTTGTGCGGTGAATTGTACAATCATTATGAACCAGAGATAATAGCCCTTCTCGCAGTAGTGTTTTTTTTAATTTATATCCTGATATCCGGGATATTGAAGAAAAATACATTTACAAGATTCAGGATGTTAATCGGTTTTCTTGGATTAACTTCCATTTTTCTCACAGGATTGTTTAGATGTGTATCGATCCATGAGCGCTTCAGAGAAGAAGAGATCCAGGCAGATATTGAAAATATCAAATATTATTCGGCATGGATAATAAGTCAACCAGTTAATAAAAATGATGCCATCAGATTCATAGCGACTATTACATCTTACAAGGTATCCGGGAAATGGAGAAGTGCAAATTCATCTGTTTCGATTTATTATAAGGCTACCAGTGATAGCACAATATTGAAATATGGTGACAGGATTTTGATTTCAGGAAATCCGGATTGGGTAAAACCTCCAGCAAATCAATATGTATTCAACTATCAGAAATGGATGACTCGAAAGGGGATCCATTACCAGGCTTTTCTGAAAGATGGTTCAATGTGTGTCTACGGCAACGCTCCCCGATCAAAATTAATGCAAGTATCATATAACCTGCGTGCCAGGATTTCCAATATTATCATCAATGCTTTCGATGATCCTGTTACAATGGGTATTGTTTCAGCACTTGTGATTGGTCAGCGCAACAACCTGGATCCCGATGTGGCTGACGATTTTTCACGATCAGGAGTATATCATATCCTGGCAGTTTCAGGTCTCCATGTAGGGATAGTATATTTCATTATGATGTTTATCTTCGGAAGATTAAACCGGTCAAAACCAGGTCGATGGGTATTTGCCATCATTACAATCATCAGTTTAATCTGTTATTCTGTCATCACAGGCCTTTCTCCTTCTGTAATCAGGGCTGCAACCATGTTGTCATTGATCCCGGTCAGCCAGGCCATCAACAGGCGAGCGAATATTTTTAATACCATATCATTTTCGGCATTTTTGCATCTCCTGTATGATCCATTTCTGATTTTTTCCGCAGGGTTTCAACTTTCATATCTTGCTGTTCTGGGCATCGTTCTGTTTTATAAACCCATCTATAACCTGATAGAGCTCAATTCATATATTTTTGACAGGATCTGGAAACTATGGTCCGTTTCTATCGCGGCACAGATCATGACATTCCCATTGACAATTCATTATTTCAACCAGTTTCCTGTTGTTTTTCTCATTTCCAATGTTGTTATGATACCGGTTGCGTTTATAACTGTCATGTCTGGTTTCCTGATGCTGGCTCTATCCCCCTTTAACCTCGTTGTGTATCTGACCTCCAGTATTGTTCATCATATGTTAATTATGGCAACAATCATTATAAAGTGGTTGAATACACTTCAGGGAGATATTTTTTCAAATATCCACCTTTCCTTTACTGAAGCAGGAATGCTTTACCTGATCCTGGCGTTTCTCATGTTATTACTTACAAGGAAGAAAATGATATATCTGATTCTATCAATAGCAGTATTATTATCTTTTACTGTACATAGAATTTCATGGATCAATACGAACAGGTGCGATACAAAACTGATGGTTTATTACTATTCCAGGAACGAGGGCATTGAATTTATTCATGGATTAAAGGGGGTTGTAATGTTGGAAGATGATAATATAGATAATAACAGGATTGTAAAAAATCTGGTTTACCCGGTTACAAGGAAACAGGCAAGAAGTGTAGTTATAGATCAAACTGATCTAATGTCCTATGGTATTTCTTCTTGTAATGTTCAAGGAATCAATTTATATGTCTGGCAGTTGAAAACAATCGCCGTTCTAACCGATCCGGACCAACTGTTTGAAAATCCAAAACCTATAAGTGTGGATGTAGCAATAGTTAAACCGCCTCATTATGCAAATGCTGGTAAAATGTTTAATTACATTGAAGCAGATCACTGGGTTTATTCAGGCTGGATCAAAGATGGTTTAAAATCCACTATAGATTCGCTGGCTGTAAAGAAAGGCATAAAGGTCTATTATCCTGTTAAAAAAGGTTTTTCAGAAATCGAACTGTAATTATAGTATAACCTGTTTCCCTGGCATATTATCATTGCTGATTAAACAAATGTAACTAAAATTCATTTTCAATATCTGAAATTTGCATTCCTCAGGTTCCCTCTTGCCTGCAAGCCGGAATACCATGCAGGCTGGGGAGGGAATTCAAGGGTCGGTTTTTAGAAACCAAACTGTTACTACCTATCTCTGAATCTATCTCCGCTGTAGGCCAGTCCCTCACCTCCCTATATTCAGCGGGCTTTTCGTTCGGTCTGCCGAGGAGGAGACGATTCCGTTTTCATGATATCAACAAAGGTAACAAAAATTGGTTGGTTCAATTAATAGTACTAAAATCTTAATTGTACACCAGAAATCACAATTCCGAAAGTCCCCTCCCAGGAGCGGTAGGGGTGGATTCATTATTTTCAATCCAATTCTTTATGTCCTGTAATACGGCATCAATATTATCTTTTACATCCATATCATCAAATCTTAGAAATCTTACACCAAGATCTTCTAATCTTTTTTGTCTTGTAACATCGTTTACTTTAACTTCCTTATCAATGTGTGAATCTCCATCAATTTCAATGGCCAGCACTAAATCCTTACAATAGAAATCGACAATGTAGTTATCTATTGGTCTCTGGCGATCAAAATCATATCCCGAAATTTGTTTCCCCTTAATCTCTTTCCAAAGGAGAATTTCACTTAAAGTCATATTCTTTCTAAGCATCCGTGCAACCTTTTTCAATTTGGGATTATATGGTAGTATCTTTTTCCTATTCATAGTTCACTAAACCCACCATTGAATCTCCTCCCGAGAGGAGAGGATTCTGTTTTCAGAATCAATATCCAAGGGCAACAAAAGAAAGCTGGTTAGATAAATTTAGCTAAAATGTGTTTATGAAACTGAAATTTGTATCCCTAAGGTTCCCTCTTTGGAGGGAATTCAATGGTGGGTTTATAGTATTTATGGGTACCTCACCCACCTCTGTATCTATCTGCCCTGTAGGCTGGCCACCCCTTAAAATCGTCCACACGCTGTCGCCGAATCCTTCGCCACAGGCTTCGGCCGCCGGTGAAAGCTTTAGTGTAGGAGTCTGGTCCATTTCTTAACAGTCGTGCCTCCAAGGAGGAGACAATTATGTTTTCAGTAATGAACCCCAAGGCATCAAAAGAAAGCTGGTTAGATAAATTTAGCTAAAATTGTTTACGAACCTGAAATTTGTATTCCTAAGGTTCCCTCTTTGGAGGGAATTCAATGGATAATACCGGGTCTTATGCCCGGTTGTGTTGTATCATAACGATCTTATTGTTAATTTCCTGAATCAATATTCTTAAACACATGAGATCAATTATTTATCATATTTTAATCCTGCTCATTTTTCAATTTCCATTGTCTTTGTTGGCACAAAGTATAACGCTGAATCGCGGATATCAGGAACTGAAGATTGGCAGTAATGATGATCAGGTTGAAGAATTCGTTGGATTCAGAGGTAAGCAAATCGATGTTTCAACATTTAAGGAATTCTTCATATTCGATGCAGATGCCCTGGCCCTGTTGGATTTTATACCAGGATTTGATTATTGCCTTGTTTACAAACATATCATGCCAATTCCTGTTACAAAGATCTTTTTCAAGAAAGGTAAGGTTGTAGGTATCGAAATCAACAGTTATCCGGATTTTACCAGGCCGATCTGCCTTGACTCAGAGACCAGTAAAGGATTGAAATTCTGGGATAGTTCAGAAGAGATGACCAGGATCTACGGAACTCACGATAATAAAATTGAACCAGGCGGAGAGAATTTATTTTATACATTTCCCAAAGATAAAATGGCCTTTGGCCTCTCAAACGATGAAGTTAGGATCATTTACTATTATTGAGTTGAGGGCTTCCGAAAAAACGTTACTCTACCATCTTAGTCAAAATAACAATATGTAGCGTTTTGAGAGGTAGAATTCAATCCACAATCCAATTTCAGACAAGCAGGTTTTCGGGTAATTTTATCTGGTCAAAATAAAATTTCATTCTGGTACTTTCCCGCTCCAATAATACCACCTTTTCAATCCTGTCTTCTTTGTGATTATAAAATACTTCCACATAAAAGTTGAACATCAGGTATAAGTTGATCTTGTACCCATAGTACCGTATGGCAAAGACAAAGTCACCATCAACATATAGTCGCTTTATTTTTTCATGAAATGGCAATATGGTAAATTGATCTTCTGACATCTTCGTTCCATAAATTTATGCAGAAAAATTATCAATAACAACTCGCTTTTCAGTCACCTTCGAAATATATCCTGCGATCTTAATATGATCCGGGTGTTTTCTGTATTGATCGAGAATTTCTTTTGATTGATGTGTCGAAATCAGGATCACATCATATGCAGCAGCATTGTCTGTGAAATTCAAACCCACTTCCAATGTTTCTATAGAATCAATTATTGGAGGTAATTTTTCCAGCTCCGATTTCACATATTTAATATTTTCTGCTTTGTTCTTTCCTTCTGCTTCGGATTTAAAAATCCACATTACAACATGCCTGACCATAGTTCAAAACAGTGTAAAATGTCCACGATTGGTTTTAAAATAAATATATTTATCTTAATTTTCACAAACCTATTGTTACAATATGTTAGTAATCCAGGTTTTTGTTTATAATAACAGCTAAAAGTATCTTACTATCAGCAATTATGAAATTAACATACTTATTACTCCCGATATTGTTATTTAGTTATGTGTGTATGTCGCAGGAAGTCGTACCCAAAAAGAATTTCAGCGAAATCGAAATAGGAATAACCTATGAAGATGTTGTATGGATTCTTGGATTCGAGGGAACGAAAGTACTAAAAGCGAATGCCCCGGAAATTCTTAACGCACATATTTCAGAGCTGAATATTGATTACGATTTCGCCGTGAATTACCGGTATATAATGGATTTTCCTATTACAAGTGTTTACTTCAGGGAAGATCTTATCGTATTTTTTACAATAAGTAGTTATCCGGAATACAATCAGTTCATATGTCAGGATGTCTTAACGAATGAAGGACTTAAATTCTGGGAGCCATTGAGTAAGATGAACGAACTGTATGGCAATTACTCAAAATTGAATGCGAAATCAGGCAATATTACATACTATGCTTATCCGGATAAAGGGATTTGTTTTGGCATCGACAACGATGAAGTAAGAACAATCAGTGTCTTTGATCAGGACTTTTAATTAAACAGTACTTAATAGAATCATAAGAAAATAAATTAAATACCATGAAATCATACTCTTTAAGAAACGTGGCCCAGATGTTGTTAACCCTCCTTATCACAGGAGGCCTCATATCATGCGGAGGAGGTAAGAAAGAGGAAACGACTGAATCATCTGAATTTGACGAAGCTGCGACTGAAGTGCAACAGAAAGTTGAAAAAGTTATTTATGAGATCCCTTCTCCCTCTGATATTCCATTTATCATAGAGTCAACAGGGGCAGAGTATAATGATGACCTCGTAAATGATATAAGTAAAGTGGATAAGTATTTGACTTCGAACAAAATAGCAGCACTTAACCTCGGAATATATGCCACGGATATAGGCTATTTCGTCACCTATGACCAGGTACAGGAAGCACTGAATTATATGGACGGATGTCAGAGAATCGCAGAACAACTGGGTATTCAGAATGTGGCAGATGCTACAGTAATACAAAGATTTGAGGACAATCTTCAATCACGTGATTCCCTGGGAGGAATTATCAACCAAATCATTGCTAACAGCGATACTTATCTTAGGGAAAGTGAGAGAAATAATATTGCAGCATTGGTTCTTGCCGGGACTTTTATTGAAGGCCTCTATATATCTACACAACTGGTTGCGACATATCCAAAAGACTTACTTCCCGATGACTCCCGCATTCTGATTCTCACGCCCGTCATCCACTTAATCCTTGATCAGGAAGAGGCATTGGGAGACATGATTGATCTTTTAAAGAATATAAATATCAAAGGTGATTGGATTGAAGGATTGATAAATAGTCTTGTGGAGCTACAGGGGAATTATCAGGAATTGGATATTAAAGAACAATTAAGTCAAAATCGTCCAGATCTTGTCTTGACCGATGTAACACTGGAAAGGATAACCAAACAGATAGACAGAATCAGGACAACAATGACATATTAGCAAAAATTTGTTTGTTAATATAGATAAAAGTATTGGAAGCCTGCTTTCAATACTTTTTTTTTAAGGTTATATTGTGACGCTGAAAATAAAGAGCAACTATGAGTGAACAACTACTGAAAGCTGTCATCCGGTTATTTGCACTTCTAGCCAAGGTAGATGGCATAACAGAATATGAAAAAACCACAATAAAAGAGTTCCTGCTTCACAAACTGAATGAGGATCAGGCGCTTAAATATTTTGAGTTCTTTGAGGAGCTCTTGGCTTTGCCTGAACCAGAAGAATCGGATAAATATTCCGAAATATTGAAAACCAGCAGACAGATCAATATTGAATTTACCCAGCAACAAAAAATCATCCTTGTTCTCGACCTGGTCTCTCTTATGATTGCAGATGGAATGATCTCAGAAGGGGAAAAAGAGATTGTCGGAAAGATCGGGGAAGCCATCCGGATGGAACAGGAGATCATTGATACCCTTACTGCCTTTGCAATGGCCAATGACATTCAGGAATATAATGCTAATCATTTTTTAATTGTTGCAGATAATGAAGACACAATTCCTGATCAAGCAAAAAGAATATCCGAGCCCGGTCTTGATGGATTCATTGCCATACTGGAATTGAAAAAAGCCAATAGTCTTTTTATGAAATACCTTGGTAAATCTCCGCTTTACCTGAACGGTGTTCCCATAAAGAGTGGTTTGATCAACATGTTTTCTACGGGAAGCACCATTCGTGGAGAGAACATCAAACCTGTATATTATAGTGATGTCGTAAGTGGCTTTAAAGAATATGAAGCCGATACCAAGATATCTTTTGTAGCCGAAAACATTGGATTCCGTTTTATTGGAGGAAATATTGGCCTTCGAAATGTTAGTATTCAGGAGGAGAGTGGGAAATTAATAGGCCTGATGGGTTCAAGTGGAGCTGGGAAATCCACTCTACTGAATGTACTGAATGGCAATGAGAAGCCTACAGAAGGCACAGTTTTGATTAATGGGATCGACATTCATAAAGAAAGACATAAAGTAGAAGGAGTGATTGGCTATGTGCCGCAGGATGATCTTCTTATGGAAGACCTAACAGTTTTTCAGAATCTTTATTATGCCGGTAAGCTTTGTTTCTCAAATCTATCGAAAGAAGAAATTGAAAAACTCGTTGATAAAACACTGTCCAATCTGGGTTTACTTGAAATCAAAAATTTGAAAGTTGGATCACCCTTGAATAAAAAAATCTCAGGCGGACAACGTAAACGATTAAATATCGGACTTGAATTATTGAGAGAACCTGCCGTGATGTTTGTTGATGAACCTACTTCCGGTCTCTCATCCAGGGATTCAGAAAATATCATGGATCTTTTAAAAGAACTCACACTGAAAGGGAAATTGATATTTTGTGTGATACACCAGCCTTCTTCTGATATATTTAAAATGTTCGACAGGCTCGTAATCCTGGATGTGGGAGGATACCAGATCTATTACGGAAATCCTATTGAATCTGTTGTTTATTTTAAAGAAGCTTTTAAACTGATTGGCAGTGATCAGGGATCATGCGTACGTTGTGGTAATGTAAACCCGGAACAGGTATTTAATATAATTGAAACAAAAGTAGTTAACGAATACGGTCGACTGACGACTGAAAGAAAGGTAACTCCTAAGCAATGGAATCATATATATGAAAAGAGGTTATCAGTACCTCAAATTGAAGAACACCATGAGGAGTTAAAGATGACCTTACATATTCCAAATCGTGTCAAACAGGGAAAAGTGTTTATTACTCGGGATGTGTTATCAAAGATCAGTAACAGGCAATATATGATTATCAATCTGTTGGAAGCTCCCCTGCTTGCATTCCTGCTTGCAGCAATTGTCAGGTATTTCCCAGCGATTGGTGACGATGGTGGGAGTTATTTTTTTGGTACAAACGTCAATATTCCCGCATATATCTTTATGAGTGTAATTGTGGCTCTGTTTATGGGCCTCACTGTTAGTGCTGAAGAAATAATTAAAGATCTCAAGATTCTAAAACGTGAATCGTTTTTAAATCTGAGTAGAAGCAGTTATATATTTTCAAAACTTGCAATTCTTTTCACACTTTCAGCTATTCAAACCCTTACCTATACGATGGTCGGGAATTATATTCTTGAAATCCATAACATGTTTATCCCCATGTGGCTTATCCTGTTTACCAGTTCATGTTTTGCCAATGTACTTGGCCTGAATATTTCATCATCCTTTGATACGGTTGTGACCATATACATATTAATACCCATTCTTTTAATTCCACAGATCCTATTGAGTGGTGTCGTTGTAAAATTTGACGAACTGAATCCAAGAATCACCAGTAATGATAAGGTGCCTATAATTGGAGATGTGATGACATCCAGATGGGCATTTGAAGCGGCCATGGTGACTCAATTCACGAAGAATCAATATGAAAGTATGTTTTATGAACTTGACAAACAAATGGGTAATGCCGAGTATAAAAACATATATTATCTGCCAACATTAAGTTCAAAACTGGATTTTGTTCACAAAACATACCAAAGCCAAGATCCTGAGGAAATCCAGGAAGCAAAATACAATCTGGATTTACTCACCAATGAGATTGGGAAAGAACTTGATAATTTCGGAGCTGAGAATTTCCCTGAGCTTAAAGATCTTGAATTTGGTAGATTCAGTAACGATACCTATGAAAAAACCAAAGATTTTATAGCCGTCTTAAAAAGAGTATATATCAACAGATATAACAAAGCCAATAAAGAAAAAGAAGACCTTTTAAAAAGTGTTGCAGACTCACCGGGCAAACGAGAACATCTTGATATTCTTAAAAAACTGTACCAGAATGAACGGATCGTAGATATGGTCAAAAAAAGTACTGAAGCGATCCGGATCTCTGAAATTAATGGACAACTGATTCAGAAGATCTATCCAATATATATGGATCCTGAAAATCCAGAACATGCTTTTGATTACAGAGCTCCATTCTATGTACCGGTTAAACATTTTCTTGGGGGCAGATTCGATACATTGCGGTTCAACGTGACTGTTATATGGGTAATATCGATCGTCCTGATTATCACATTGTATTATGATGTACTGAGAAAAACCATAGAGTATTCATCTAATATCTCCTTCAGAAAAGAAAAAGAATAATATTTAACTCATTTATCAAACAACCCAGTTGGTTGATTTTACCATATTTCAAATAAAATCCGGTTAATATAGATGTTCTTTTACCTTTCAAAACTAAGCACCTTTATTCTAATGCCATACAGCCAGATGGTTGCCTGGTTCCTGCTGGCATTGTTCTTAAGGAATAAAGTATGGAAGCGCAGATTCCTTTATCTTGGGATAATATACCTTGTTTTTTTTTCAAACAGATTCATAGCAAACGAGGTGTTACTATACTGGGAAATCCCTCCTACACCTATTGCTTCTATTGAGCATGAATATACAGCCGGTATCGTATTAGGCGGTGTAACCAATTCAGATAAAGAACCGCGGGATCGAACTTACTTTTACAAAGGGGCCGACAGAATTACCCATGCTGTTCAATTATACAAAAGAGGTATAATTAAAAAGATCCTGGTTTCAGGTGGTTCCAGCAAACTTATCAATAGAGATATCAAAGAAGCTCATAATCTTCAGGCTTTTCTGCTAATGTGTGACATTCCCGAAAAAGATATAATTGTTGAGGATGAAGCCAGAAATACTCATGAAAATGCAAACCGGTCTGCAGAAATACTGAAAAGAGATTTCCCGGGTGAGAAACACCTGGTAATAACCTCTGCATTTCATCTTCGAAGAGCCATGAGTTGTTTCAGGAAAACCGGTCTTAATGTAGAAGGGTTCAGTACCGATTTTTATGCGAAAGAAAGACGGTATACACTTGATAAATTCATAATACCAGATTTATCTGCATTTGCTGACTGGCAAATGATCATCCGGGAATGGCTTGGTTTTTTCTTTTATAAAATTGCTGGTTATATCTGATCAACCGTTTACCCAGACAGATTTAGTATTCATGAATTCCCTGATCCCCAGGTGGGATAGTTCCCGTCCATAACCCGACATTTTTACACCTCCAAACGGCACTTTGGGATGTGAAGCTACCATTGAATTGATAAATACTGATCCGGATTCAACCATACGGGCCAATTTTTCTCCTTTGTTAATATCTCTGGTCCAGATGGCAGCCCCTAATCCGTATCTGGATTTATTTGCCAGTTTAATGGCTTCCATTTCATCCAAAGCCGTAATTATCGGAATTACTGGGCCGAACAGCTCTTCATCGAATGCGGGCATACCAGGTTGTACATTTTTCAATATGGTAGGTTGATAAAAATTGCCTTCTCCAAGGATCCTTTTCCCGCCAGTTACCAGCTCAGCTCCCAGGTTGATAGATTCGACAACCTGTCTTTCCAGGTCACTAACCAGATCAGGTCGGGCCAACGGCGCCAGGTTGGTATCAGGATTAACCGGATCACCTGCCGATAGTTTTAAGATCTCGTTTTTATAAAGCTCAATAAATGTATTTTCGATATCTTTTTCAATTATAAATCTCTTAGCAGCAATGCAACTTTGCCCGCAATTAATCATCCTGGACAACACCGCAATTTTCACAGCCTCCTCAATATCTGCATCTTTCAAGACAATAAACGGATCACTTCCCCCAAGTTCAAGCACAAGCTTTTTAATGTTCCTGCCTGCTCTTTCGGCTACTTCCTGACCTGCCAGTTCACTCCCTGTGAGGGTAACAGCAACAATTCTTTCATCATCAATCACCTTATTCACTTTTCCAGATCCAATCAGTAATGTCCTGAAAACATTCTGCGGAAATCCAGCTTTTCTAATAGTATCCTCGATAGCCAGTGCACATTGAGGGACATTACTTGCATGTTTCAATAAACCGACATTTCCAGCCATTAATGCAGGAGCTAAAAATCTAAAAACCTGCCAGAAAGGAAAATTCCATGGCATCACAGCAAGAATAACTCCCAGAGGATCATATGCTATATATGACCTGGCCTCATTAACCGGGAGTGTTTCATTCTTAAGAAATGAAAAGGCATTCTCAGCATAATAATCACATACCCATGCACATTTATTAATTTCAGCCTCTGATTCCCCAATCAATTTCCCCATCTCCTCCGTAATCATTAATGCCAATTTATGGCAATCCTTCTTAAGAATCTCACTGCAATTACGCATCAGTGACGCTCTTTCATCAAAAGAAACCGATTTCCATTCATGAAATTGATGAGCTACTGCGCCAACAACTGCCTCAATCTCCGTATCTGAGTACTCTTTGAATTCTTTAATAAGTTGGTTGTTGAAAGGATTAACTGATGTTATCGGCATGAGCTGAGTTTTTATCATTTTCACTGGCAGCCATTCCCCCTGCAATTAATGCCAGAATAGGTGCGATCACAACCCCAATTACCGGGATGAGAAGCAGGAGGTTAAAATACAGGCCATTCCCGATGGCCAATCCGGTATTATTCAGGGCATAGTTCCGACTCTCCTTAATCCGCATTCCAATGCATGCATTTCGGTAGTCAATCATGGCCAATCCGAAGAAATAACTTTCTACTACCAGAACGAATAATGGACCTAATGGAGCAAGCCAGGTTATGACCAGCGAAAGGAAAAGTAAAAAGGTTGTAAGGGGTACTTCTATGATCAGGTTTTGAAAAGCGATTACAATCCCCCTGGCAATCTTTTTCCAGAAAACTTTTGCCTCAAAAGAAAAATCAGTACCCTCACGCAAGCAGTAAATCCGTTGGCTGATATATGCAAGGATTGGCGCAAGAATAAACAGTACAAAATACCGGTAAATTTTTAAATACAGAAAAAGGGCGAGTCCCCGGATGAGCAATACGAGAAAAAATTCAATGATGACTCCCCAGGAATCAGCGAGGTTCCGAACTTCGAACACACGTATCAGGTACTCAACAATATCGTCAGATGAGATCCAGGCCAGATATCCTATGACCAGGGATATCAGAAGAGTGATCAATGAGGGGAGAAGAAACAATTTCCAAAGCTTGTTCTCATTAATATATTTGAACGCCTTGTGATAAGATCTAAAGGCTAGAAAAAATTGATTATAAAAATTCAATGCCTTGAAAAGTTATTTTCTTAAATTAATTAAAATTTTAATGAATTTTCAAACAGTCTCAGTTTTGTTGGAAAACTAAAGTGCTCTTAGCGAACTTTTCTTTTAAAAAATGCATTATAAAGATGACTGGTGTCATGCTTTTTTGATCAAATATGGCCGATTTTTGTAGTAGGAGTTTTTGTTTTTCCATCAGGATACATTTTTGAAATACAACTGCTGATTATTAATTTCAATCAATATGAATTTACTGGAATCACTCAAAGAAAGGGCAAAAGAGCTGAATAAAAGAATTGTTTTGCCTGAAAGCCTGGAGGAAAGAACTCTTAAGGCTGCTGATCAACTTATTAAGGAAAAAATTGCACATATCATCTTGATTGGCAAAGAAGAGGAAATACTCGAAAAAGCCAGGAACCTCGAACTCGATAATATTCAATCAACAACAATCGTGGATCCCTCAAATCACTTGAAAAAAGAGAAATATATTAATTTGATGGTAGAATTGAGGAAACAGAAAGGATTGACTATTGAAGAAGCTGCCGAACTCATTGAAAATCCATTATACCTGTCTACACTGATGATTAAAAATGGAGATGCTGATGGTGAAGTGGCTGGAGCTATGAATGCAACAGGGGATGTCCTTCGTCCTGCATTCCAGTTTGTCAAAACCTTACCTGGCATTTCAGTAGTTTCCGGTGCATTCATAATGATATTACCTGAACCAATGTTTGGAGATGATGGGATCCTGGTTTTTGCCGATTGTGCAGTTCACCCTGACCCTGATGATAAACAACTGGCTGAAATAGCTGTATCAACTGCTAAGACTGCCCGTGCCATTGCCAATATGGATCCCAGAGTCGCCATGTTGAGTTTCAGTACCAAAGGAAGTGCACAGCATGAACTAGTTGACAAAGTAGTAAGTGCAACCAAGATAGCCAGAGAGATCGATCCTGGAATTGATATCGATGGAGAATTACAGGTTGATGCAGCACTTGTCAAATCAATTGGACAGAAGAAGGCGCCGGGAAGTGATATCGCCGGTAATGCTAATGTATTGGTGTTCCCGGATCTTAATTCAGGAAACATCGCCTACAAACTTGTTCAGCGATTGGCACATGCCGAAGCTATCGGACCGATACTGCAGGGTATGGCTGCTCCTATCAATGATCTCTCGCGAGGCTGTTCAGTAAGTGATATTGTAAATCTTGTAGCAATAACTGCCAATCAGGCGGCAATAAAATAATTACTATATGACAGAAGTAGTAGAACCAATTGAATCATATGCTCTAAAAACAAGAGTTGAAGAGAAGAAGTATGATACATTTTCAAAGGTCGGAATAGTAGGCTGTGGGATTTTAGGACAGGAAATAGCTAAGATGGCAGCCAGTCACGGCATGGATGTGGTTTTTTTGGAGATATCTGAAGAAAAAATTCAAGCGGCTTATGACGGAATGAAGCAAGACCTTGACAGAATGATCGAAAGATGGGGAATGACGGCCAGTGATAAGCGGGCTATCATGTCGAGGATTAAAGGGAAACTGGATTATAAGTATCTTAAAGGATGCGATGTGGTTATCGAATCCATTAAATCACGTACCCGGGAGGATAGTGTAGATCTCAGAAAGCTGATTTTCAAAAATCTTGAGAAAGTAGTCAGCCGTGATACCATCATATGTACAAATTCAACTACCCTGGTAATTACTGAACTTTCATCCGAATTGACTTATCCGGATCGATGCGTCAGTTTACATTTCATTTCACCTGCCGGTGAAACACCCATTGTGGAAGTAGCAAGAAGTCTTCATACTTCAGATGAAGCATATGAGAAAGTATGCAAATTCGCTTCATTCCTTGATAAAAGAATTGTACCGGTCATAGAATCACCAGGGATTATCAGCACGCGTCTTATAGCCCCGTTGATCAATGAAGCATGTGAAATTTTAATGGAGGGCGTGGCTTCGATGGAGGATATTGATGCAACCATGAAATTGGGCTTTGGATTTCCGCTTGGACCTTTTGAAATGGCGGATAAAATTGGTCTTGATATGGTTATCAGGTGGCTTGACAACTTATACAATGAGTTTGGCGAGATTAAATACAAAGCCTCCCCTATGCTGAAAAAACGGAAAAGAGCCGGACATCTTGGCCAGGAAGCAGGCCGAGGATTTTATCAGTATGATGAAAATGGTAAAAAAATTATAATTAAGAATTAATTAACATCTGAAAATGAAAGTTCTGATTATTAATTCAGGCAGTTCTTCAATAAAGTACCAACTCAATGAGATGGATACGCATAAGGTTCTTGCTAAAGGGATCATTGAGAAAATTGGTAACCAGGGATCATTCCTAAAAAATGTCCGTGATGATGGAGATCAGGTTAAACTTGAAGGCGAAATTGTTGATCATCAAGCTGGTATAGAATATATGCTTGGTGTATTGATAAGTAAAGCACACGGTTCACTGGAATCACTTGATGAACTTGATGCAATCGGACATCGGGTGGTACATGGTGCAGAAACATTTAAAACCAGTACCATAATCAATGAGGAAGTGATTAATAAAATTGAGGAGGTCAGCGACCTGGCACCATTACATAATCCAGCTAATCTGAAAGGTATCCTGGCATTAAAGGAACTCCTCCCCGATATCCCACAGATAGCAGTATTTGATACAGCCTTCCATCAAACAATGCCAGATTATGCATATATGTATGCCATCCCATACGTGCTTTATGAACGATATGGCTTACGACGCTACGGATTTCATGGTACCAGCCACCGTTATGTATCAGAGAGAGCTTGTAAAATTCTCGAACTTGAATATAACAAGCAGAAGATAATTACCTGTCATCTGGGAAACGGAGCTTCGATTACAGCCATCAAATATGGTAAATCAGTCGATACATCAATGGGACTTACTCCTGTTGAAGGTATGATGATGGGTACGCGATCTGGTGATCTTGATCTTGGGGTATTAACCTATATCATGAACAAAGAGGAAATTGGTGTTCAGGCTGCCAATACGTTGATAAATAAACATAGTGGCATTCTGGGTGTTTCAGGAATCTCCTCAGATATGCGTGAAATTGATGCGGCTGCCAAAAGAGGAAATGACAGGGCTATCTTATCCCTGAACATGTACGATTATCGTGTAAAAAAATACATCGGTTCTTATGCAGCAGCAATGGGGGGAGTAGATATCATTGTATTTACAGGTGGAATCGGTGAAAATGATGTTGATCTTCGGGAGAAAGTATGTGATGGTTTGGAATTTCTAGGTGTTGAATTTGACAAAGCAAAAAATGCTAAAATCAAAGGAAAAGAAAGTCTGATCAGCAAGAAAGATTCCAGAGTAAGTATTATTGTGGTTCCAACCAATGAAGAACTTGTGATTGCGGAAGAGACGGTAAGGGTGCTGGAATAATTAATATGTTAACAAATTATTGATATTCCTGTGTTTTAATAAGAAAAGGGATTTCAATGGTGATCAAAGGATTACCTCATCCAGGGATCAGCGATTTATTAATAAAATTATACTTTTTGTAGAAAATTTATTATTTTCAAAATCCAGGAGACTATCTTGCCAAAATGGCAATTCCTTTCTTGACAAAATTTTTTAGTGACAGATCTATAATTTTTTTCACTTTTATGAAAGTAGCAATTCCCACAAATGATGGAATCAGGATTATATCCGATTTTAGAAAGATTGAAGGATTTAAAATATATGAGATTGAAAATGGGACAATACTACACGAACGATTCATAACAAATTTCACTTCCCGGTTTTTTAGTCAGGATGATACATTCCCAAATCAGAACAATAAAAACAATAAACCTGTAAAACCTATAATCCGTGCAATTGAAGATTGTAAGGTGGTTATTTCCAATGGAATTAGTAAAGAACTATTTGAAGATTTAGTGCAGGTTGAAAAAGAGGTATATATTACGGAAGCAAGTGACGTCAGATCTGCAATCAGGAATTTTATCCGAAAGAAACAGAATTTGGAGAAGAACTTATTCTAAAATATTTAATTGATTGAGCCAGAATTTATTGTTCTACAGGGAAGAATCGATCAACGAATTCCCTGAAACAACCTTCTCCCCCTTTCTTTTCAAGGATTATATCAGCAACGCCTTTTATGATATCAACTGCATCCGATGGGCATGCTGACAAGCCCACCAGCTCCATTACTCCTTTATCGTTGATATCATCTCCTAAAAATGCGATTTCTGTGTAGGATAAATCCAATTCCTGCCGCCAAAGATCCAGAACAGCAGATTTCGGATCATTCCCCACATAACAATATTTAATCCCCAGCATCTGAGCCCTTGTCTCAACCATCCTGGTTGTAAGACTTGCACTAATTATGCCGACCTCAATTCCTTCGGCCATCAGGATCTTCATGCCTATACCATCCCGGGCATTAAATTTCTTGAACTCATCACCGTTGGCAGTTAAATAAATCCCAGCATCAGTGAGGGTGCCATCAACATCTGCTACTACTAGTTTTATCTTTGATCTGTAATCAGTTTTCATTTATATGATTCTTTTTCCCACCGATGTTGCGATGGAACCCAATGATTTATATAAATCTCTGAATTGTTCATGATCGAGCTGCTGACTGGCATCTGATTTAGCAACCGATGGATCAGGATGGACTTCAATCAGGAGACCATCAATCCCCATAGCCGTACAGGCACGCGTCAGGTCTGGTACGCCATATCGATGACCCATCGCATGACTGGGATCAAGAATAACAGGCAAATTGGTATATTCTTTAAGATATGACACACCACATAAATCCAGTGTAAATCGTGTTTTTGTTTCAAATGTCCTGATTCCTCTTTCGCATAGCATTACATCGGGATTTCCGCCTGACAGAATAAACTCAGCACATTGCACAAATTCTTGCAGTGTTGTGCCGAATCCTCTTTTTAAAAGGACAGGTTTATCAGCCTTTCCACACCTCCTTAATATACCATGATCATACATGGATTTAGCACCGATCTGTATAACATCACTATATGCTATCACCTCTTCGATATGCGATGCGTCCCGCACTTCTGTTATTATTGTTAAACCATATTTTTCTCTCATTTTAGCCAGTAATCTCAATCCCTCTATACCCATGCCCTGAAAGGAGTATGGTGAGGTTCTTGGCTTAAAACAACCAGCTCTGAGAACAGATATCCCCAGCTCAACCATTAACTCAGCACTGGCAGTAATTTGTTCTTCTGATTCAACGGAACATGGACCTGCCATAACTATTGTATTCCCCTGTTCCCCACCAATGTGATTCTTGCCGAGTATTACTTTTCGTACACCACTTATATATTCGCTGCTTGCAAGTTGGATATCTGATTCCAGCACAAAAAAACTATCAGTATATTCCTCTATTTCCTCGGGCAGGATTTTATCTTTAAAAGTTGTTACCAATATATATGCACCATCCTTTTCAAAAAATACGGCTTGATGTGCATCTGCCAGCTCACTGGCCGCGTTAAAAGATACCTCTTCTTTCAGATGTATGATCATAATTCACCCCTGATTAAGTTAAAGAATGTAACAGCACCCATAAGGTTTCTTTCTTTATCAATGACCGGTAAAAAAGAAACCAAAAACCGCTGTTTTTTAATGATATTCAGCATTTCCTCAATTGTAGCATCCTGATCAATGGTCACAGGATCAGTATTCACAATTTGATCAACTGATGTCTTGCCAAGATCATCCAGATTTTTTAAAAGTCCTTTCCTGACATCGGCATTACTGGACAATCCATGAAATTTTTCTGATTTGTCCAGGTAGAAAGTAAAACCAAGATTATAATCGTCGATAACCTGTAATACCTTAGGAATTGTAGCTTCCTCATATTTTATTACCGGTATGTCATCTACTCCAATCATGAAATCCTGAACCAGGAAATGTGAATGAATATTTTCTGTACGCATATTAAGTAATGCAGCACCAACAGAATCATGATTTACCAGGTACGATCCTGAAACAATGGTATCTACACCCATATTCCGCAGGATAAATGATACTTCAGCATTAACTCCACCATCTACGCAGATCCTTTTCCCGGGATAAGTATTACGCACCTCCCTTATTTTACTGAAATTTTCACGACCGAAAATACCACCGCTTTTGCCAGGAGTAGTGGTCATTAATAAAATAAATGAACAACTTTCCCGATATGGTTCCAGCATGTCAGCAGAAGTATCCGATAAAATAGCAACTCCGAATTCTGTATTATCATCCCGAGGGAATTCAACAAAATGATTTAAATTCTCGAATTGAACTTGTACATACTCGATTTGATATTTTTGGATATTTTCAAAGTACTGCTCTGGATTTTCAGAAATAATATGTAAGTCGATTGGTGTGCTACTTATTTCCCTAATCCGTCGAATATCATTAAATACCGATGGATCATCATTACAGTCGATATGGAACTTATCTATATAATGAAGATCGAGGTCACGCACCAGATCTTCCAGATTCTTTTCCTTGCTTGAATAAAGTGAAGCTGAGATCTTCATATAAAACTAATTTCCCGGCAAAAATAACCCTAAAACTGGGAATCAGAAATTTCTATCGGTATCGAATTGTTCCAGGTAGTCTGCAACCCTTCTAACAAACATCCCTCCAAGGGCACCATCCACAACACGATGATCGTAGGTGTGAGATAAAAACATTTTACTTCTGATACCAATGGTGTCACCTGACGGTGTTTCGATAACAGCAGGTTTCTTTACTATGGCACCTATTGCAAGAATTGCAACCTGGGGTTGCATAATGATTGGTGTACCCATCATACTGCCAAATGTCCCCACATTTGTTACAGTATATGTGCCTTCTGATAGTTCATCCGGTTTAAGTTCATTCTCTCGTGCACGACGTGCAATATCGTTGACATGGGAAGCCAATCCAATCAGGCTTAACTGTTCAGCATTTTTAATTACCGGTACAATGAGGTTATTATCAGGTAAAGCAACTGCAACACCAATATTTATACTCTTCTTCTTAATAATCTTATTATCAACAATGGAGATGTTGACCATTGGATAATCCTTGATTGCCTTTACAACTGCTTCAATAATAATGGGCGTATAGGTTAGCTTCACTTTATGCTCACTAAGGAAATCATTCCGTACCTTATCCCGCCATTTAATTATATTGGTGACATCAGCTTCAACAAATGAAGATACATGGGCGGATGTTTGTTTCGATTCAATCATTCGGTCCGAAATAATTCGCCTTATTCTGTCCATTTCAATGATCTCATCTTCACCATTATCAACAAGTTTGACAGGTTCAGGTATAACCATCTCGGATTTTGAAGTGATTTTCTTCTCGGTAGTAGGAATACCTGATCCTTTCTTTTTGAGATAAGATACAATGTCATTCTTGGTTACCCTGTTTTTCTTACCGGTTCCAGGAATCAAATCAAGTTCTTCCTGTGATACGTTCTCTTGTTTGGCAATATTTCTTACAAGGGGAGAATAGAATCGATCATGTTCCGGTCTACTTAACTGGTTAAATCCATCAAAATGAGATTCGCTTAAGTTTGTAACTGTATCAATTTCTGAATCAGCCGGATGTTCAAAGTCATCGGGAAGATCGTCCAAACCAAGTGGATGTTTTAATTCTTCATCCGTTTCAATAACAGCAATAGGTTTTCCGATCTCCACAATATCTCCGTCTTTTGCAAGGATCTTTTTGACTATTCCGGAATAGATGGAAGGAACTTCAGTATCCACTTTATCCGTAGCTACTTCAAGTATTGACTCATCCTGAAGAATCTCATCTCCTTCCTGTTTAAGCCAGCTTAAAATGGTGGCTTCCATTATACTTTCGCCCATTTTGGGCATAACCATTTCAACCAATGCCATTATTTAAATATTTATAAAAAACCTATGCTCTACGCAAACAAATTTAACATTTTCAAATTTTATCTCCATTTTTTGCTTTTAATCTTTCCCAAAGCATCGTAAGAGCCCTGTTAGTAGTATAACGAATATTGGTCATCCTGTCTTTCACGAAGTTCAATTTTTGTGTTACTACATCTTCTTTATCTGCTAAACCGATACAAACAGTCCCTACAGGCTTATCAGAAGTACCTCCATCAGGGCCTGCAATCCCACTTGTAGCGAGGGCATAATCCACGCTACATAGATTTTTGACTCCCATTGCCATTTCTCCGACTGTTTCTTCACTGACAGCTCCAAATTTCTCAAGAGTCTCGAATCGAACTCCAAGTTGTTCTCGTTTTACCATGTTACTGTAGGCAATAATCCCACCTGCAAAATAAGCTGAACTTCCGGGTACTGATGTGATGATATGACCGATGTGCCCTCCTGTACAACTTTCAGCAACGGCTAAGGATTCACCTTTTTCTGTTAAAATTCGACCAATAACAGATTCGAGGTTATCATCATCATATCCAAATATGTATGGACCAGCAACAGAATTAAGATCAATGATTGCATTGTTAATATCAGATTTTAGTCTTTCTACAACACCTCCGGATGCGGTAAGTCTCAGCGAAACAAATCCAAATTGTGGTAAGTAGGCAACAGATATTGACTTTGAAAGTGATTTTTCCCAATCATGTATCCTGTCGGCTAGCCAGGATTCACCTATTCCTGCAGTGTGTATCATCTTATGAATTATAGAACCCGGTTTGAATTTTTCAGAAATTAAGGGTATGAGCTCATAGGTCATTATGTTTTTCATTTCATGAGGTACTCCTGGCATGGAAATAAAAACAGTGTCATTTTTCTCAAACCACATCCCTTGTGCTGTACCAAGTTTATTTGGTATCACTGTACACTTGTCAGGCATGATAGCTTGTTGCCGGTTCAATTCTGTCATTTTAAATCCGCGACTTGTAAAAAATGCCTGTAACCTATCATAAGCTACCTGATTAAGTGACATTTCTGAATCAAAATAACCGGCGAGTGTCTTCTTTGTGATATCATCTTTGGTAGGTCCAAGTCCACCGGTGATTAGAACTATATCCCCTGCGTCTTCAGCTTCTTTTAATGCCTGAAATATCTCTTCTCCCGAATCTCCGACTGATATTTTTTTATAAACTCTAAATCCTGCGTTATCGAGGGCATTACTAATCCAATGGGCATTTGTATCCAGGGTTTTTCCATTTAGAATTTCATTCCCAATTGTTAAAATAACTGTCTTACACATATTTAACTGTTAATGATATACGAAATTTATCTTCCCGGTAAAATTATATCCATCTGAGGGAAAAATCATTATATAATCACCGGGAATTAGAAAGAAGTATGATCAACAACAGTTCGGCTTCAATATTGCCCCATACATGTCCGATTCCCCAATTGTTACCCATTTTCAGTCAAGTATTAAAATAATTGAAAAAGACCTTGAATTAGGTATCTTTTCATTAATTTGCAGCAGTTGGGTATTGAAATACAACCCGGTTTTCAAGGTAAATAAAGATACAATCGTATGGGTATCTTTTGGGTTTTTTCCGATTAACATACTTTATTTTTTAAGATGGTTTTGTACAAAAAATATCAATCAATTATTGAATCCACAATTGATGCGATACGCCAAGGTATTTTCTTCAATCATTATCCGGAACTACCTCATGACCAGATTTACGGGGAAAAGCATATCAGTGAAGGCTATGAACATTTTAAGGAAAATATCAATAGAAAGTTTCAGGCATTAAGACAGGCCATGCCAATTAAGTGGGCAGGAAATGAAGAATCCCCTTTTTTGCAACAATCGTTGAATATTTTATATCCGATTTTCCCTGCAGAGGTATTAATTGATAGAGCAAAGGCTGAATTGCACAAATGGCGCAAAGTCACACCGGAAGATCGTGCAGGTTTGTTAATTGAATCTATAAAAAGAATTGAAGACCGATTTTATGAGATTGCTTTTGCATCTATGCATACAACAGGTATGCCATATTCTATGGCTTATCAGATGTCGGGACCCCATGCCGCTCAAAGAGCATTGAATGCTGTTGCTATAGGAATAAGTGAATTGAAGCGATTCCCGGAAAACGAGCTTGAAGAATTTACAGGTAAAGAATATGGTATTCAGCTTGATAAAAAGTGGATTGCAGTTCCAAAGGGCATAAGTCTAATTGTGGGATGTTCAAATTTTCCCATTCGGGATACAATGCCAGGTATATATGCAAGCCTGATCACAGGTAATCCTGTGATTGTAAAACCACATATGAGATCCATCATGCCTGTAGGTATCGTAATTTCAGAAATACAAAAAGTTTTTAGCGAAAATGGGATTGATCCAAATATATGTCAGATCGGAATAGATGAAGATGACAAGGAATTCACACGGTTTCTGGCTGAACATCCAGATGTTAGTCTTATAGATTTTAAAGGTAGTCCTGATTTTACAGATTACCTCGAAAGCATACCCGACAAAACGGTTTTTACAGAGAAATCTTCTATTAATACGATTATTCTTGATTCAGCATCTGACCTGGATACAGTGATCCGAAACCTGGTAATATCATTATCACTCTTTTCCGGGCAAATGAATAATACACCTCAAAATATTTTTATTCCATCCGATGGTATTAAACTTACTTCCGGATATATCAATTATGAGGATTTTATCGAGCGGCTACGTGAGGAGTTATCCAAACTGGTTTATGATCAGGTTACCGCTCCTCATATTCTGGGATCTATTCAGAATCCGGAAACCATTTTAAGGCTTGAAAAACTTGAGAAATCGGATGGTAAAGTTATTTTTGGTCACGTTCATTACACAATCCCCGAATACCAGAATGCTCGAACAGCCTCACCGCTTTTAATGGAACTTTCCCCGGAACACAGGCACCTTTACCTGAAGGATCAATTTGGCCCGGTTGGTTTTATAATAAAGACTAAAAACAGCGCACACTCAATTGAACTGGCAGTTGATACAGCAAGAAAACATGGGTCTCTATATTGTAGCGCTATCACTACTAATCAGGAATTCAAGGAATTGATCATTGATTACATGACAACTACACACACTCCAGTTACCTTTGGTATGATCGGTGATATTTATCTTGAAAAGAATACGGAATATACGGATTACAGGCTAACAGGTGGAAACACTGCAAGCAGGGCCTCAGCCAGTAATTTAGAATTCGTGTTACAAAGATTTACATGGGTTGGCTATAAGGAACCGGCTGAAAATTAAAATCATTTTAAGCCGCATTGATCAGGTATATAATCAATAGCGATAATGCTACATTCGCTACACCAGCGCTAAAGATTAATTCAGGATTTGTCTTCTTCTGAAACATACCAATATAGCTCGTTGCCAGTAAGATGATAAGGAAAAAAGAAAACACATTATATATGCTATAATGGGGGCTAAAGATATATTTGTCATCTCCTGAATTAACTACCAGCTTTTCAGGAATATTAAAAATTGGGCTCAAATGGATCCTTGCCTCATCACCTGTTCGAATCAACTTTGCATGGGTATAACTTAATGGAAATTCAAAGCGTTCCGTTTCAATAAAAATTGTATTCGTGGATTTGTATGTCGTTAGTTTGGAAATTATGGTTTGGTCAAATGTCTGTTCCGGTAAAACATGATCCATAATTACCAGTATTGTTAGAATAAGGGACATACTGGATATAATCCTTACTGATTTTACATAGGGTCGTAAATCAACCGTTTCTTCCTTCTTTGCATAAGCTGGTCGATAGTAGCGTTTCCCAGCTTCCTTTGGACTATAGTCTGACCATTTACTGAAAATAGAATCTGGCAGGTCCTGTGAACCAACCTGTTGATTGTAATCATAAATCAGGTTAAAATTTTCACGTTTGTCTTTATCATTGAGTGTGTGATACGCCTCATTTATTTCCGTGAATTTCTGATGGGTAGCGGCTGATCTGGATTTGTCAGGATGATATTTCAGTGCCAGTTCCCGATATGCTCTTTTAATTTGAGATCCGGTAGCGTATCTGTCAACGCCCAGTATTTGATAATAATCTTTCATTGGTCTACCGAAAGACTACAGTATAGCTTGAAACAGTTACTAAATTACTATTATTTACTTCAATTTTAAAGAAATTGTGACTGGTAGGACTATTTCTGGATTACCCGGTTTCTCGAAATATTATTTTATCCGATAAGTGTTCTGAAGGTTCGGACATTGAATCTTTATTTTTGGTGATATAGGATATCAAGCATGCACGGCATCCGCCTTATCCCAGAATATCCTTGTGATAAGATGGTTAAGAATATCCGGATCATATCCCAGCCATTCCGCTAATTCGTTGCAAAGTTTCAACTCTGCTTTATGATCGTTATTCACATGTCTCATCACCTGAATCAAACTGTGGACATACCGAAGTTTGGCTTCTGAGGTCATATGCCTTGGGTTAATCCGTTTAGGTTTTTTTGATAATATCTGGTTTATATCATTCTCGGATATTCCATTTAGTTGGCCGATATTTAAAAATAGTTCGTAAAATTTTTGTGAATCGTCGGATGAATTCTTAGCTACTTTGACGATTTTCTTAAAATGATAACGTTGATTCATAGGGAGACTTAATCTTGGATTAAAAAATAAACTTATTCATCGTGTTCGGTTTGGTTAGGAAGATAAAATTATATATTTCAGCGAAGGTTCATAAATCAAATCATAACTTTTTATTAACATGTTTTCCACACAAGTTATATACGTCTGTGCATAAAAATATTGACTCCTGATTATCAGTATTTTCAGTGGTTTCTGTTAACTTGTTAAATTCGCTAAATGGATAAACTATCTGATAATGAAGACTAAATTCAATAACATATAACTTTAAACGCTTAATTTTGAACATCCTTGCACACGCATTTCTTTCCAAGCATTCAACTCCTCTCATGATCGGAAATTTTATTGCCGATTTTGTGAAAGGTAATCAGTTCAAAAAATATGAGACAGGAATTGCCAGAGGGATTATACTGCACAGATATATTGATGATTTCACGGATAAGCATCCTGTTTTTCTCAGAAGTAAAGACAGGATCAGGGAACATTACCGTCATTACTCAGCAGTAGTTATTGATGTATTTTATGATCATTATCTTGCGCGTGATTGGAGTGAACATGCCGGGGGGGATCTGGAAGAGTTCACTGTTTGGGTATACAAGATACTTAAATCCCGTTTGGATGAATTCCCTGAGAAAGCCAGAATGGTTCTACCCTATATTGTTAAAGGAAACTGGCTTTTGAGGTATGCGGATAAAGATGGCATTGATCGCTCACTGAAGGGTATGGCAGCAAGATCCAGACACAACTCAGGTATGGAAAATGCCATTAATGATCTGAATCGTTACTACCAGGAATTTGAAGAAGATTTCAGAGAGTTCCTTCCACAAATTACTGCCTTTGTAAAGGAAAAGGAAGGTATATTACAGGAAGGACTTATTTGATTTCCTGGAAATATCAGAAAAGCTGACAAATAATTAAATTACACAGTATGATTTATGAGTTGACTTTATATCTTCACTCAATTTTAACATTTAATAGACGCCATCTTTACCAGATTATATGATTTTTTGAATAGTATTTATCCATGGAATCACCAAGTGAAATACTTTATAAACAAATGACTATCGAGGAACTTGAAATAATCGATATCTCAAGCATCAATAGCCTGCTTTCCCAGCTAACTGAAAGAGAACATTCATTTACTTTAGATCAGTTCGGAGTGATTATAGAACGGGAGAATATTATTCAATTCTATGCTTATCCTTCGGATAACATAACAAAAGTTGTAGGACTGCTAACTTTGGTTGTTTTTTATACACCTGCCGGAAGCCATGCGAGAATTGAGGATGTTGTTGTGGATAATGATTATCGAGGTAAGAGTATTGGCAGAATACTGACAGAAATGGCTATCGAGGAATCCCGGAATTTAAAAATCAAAGAAGTAGATCTAACATCAAATCCACGTCGGGAGGCAGCGAATAGGCTCTATCAGAAAATGGGATTCGAGAGACGCGAAACAAATGTTTACAGATACATAAATGAAGATTAGATGAAGATTAATCATTGGCTGGTTTACGCATTAGTTACAACACTTTTCTGGGGAGTATGGGGGGCATTTATTGAAATCCCGGAAAAAAACGG
Source organism: Bacteroidota bacterium (assembly GCA_042584165.1). Lineage (GTDB taxonomy): Bacteria > Bacteroidota > Bacteroidia > Cytophagales > Cyclobacteriaceae > JBHOSY01. The sequence continues at coordinate 57,767 of JBHOSY010000002.1, forward strand.
ATTCCCGGCAACATTAAGCTATACTGTATGGGCTTTTACCATGTTAATCCCTGCAGCTGTAGGATTATGGAAGTTAGGTTGGAAGATTAAGTTCACAACGAAATCCATCATATTTGGCGGGGTGATTGGTCTGCTGGGAGCAGGTGGACAATTAATACTGTTAACGTCTGCCCTTATGGAGGGTCCGGCTTATCTTATTTTCCCTATAATATCTCTGTCACCGGTTATCACAATCATTATGGCCTACTTTCTGTTGAATGAGCGGGCAAACTATATCGTCTGGATCGGTATCCTACTGGCCTTGGCATCCATTCCATTATTATCATACATGGAGCCAGAATCATCCACAGCCAAAGGATTGTTATGGTTAGTTTATGCGCTGTTAATATTTTTCGCATGGGGTGTACAGGCCTTTTTTATGAAACTGGCTAATCAATCAATGAAAGCAGAAGAAATATTCTTCTATATGATGCTATCAGGGGTATTATTGATTCCGATTGCTTTATGGATGACTGATTTTGATACAACCATAAACTTTGGATTCGATGGCATATACCTCGCTGCTATAATTCAAACCCTGAATTCTGTCGGAGCCTTGTGCCTTGTTTATGCTTTCAGGTACGGGAAAGGCATTGTGGTGAGCCCGATGACAAATGCTGTGGCTCCCTTATTAACTGTGGTAATTTCATTGATCATTTATCAGCATTTCCCACATAATATAGTCTTAATAGGGATGATACTGGCACTTGTAGCAACACTTTTCATTGCAATTGGTGAAGAATTTAAATCAAAAAGTTAAAAGAATTTTGCAGGAATTCTTTTCAGTAGCATTTAGCAGTTAGATCAGGAAATTGGAGAACTGACAAACTCAAAGTGGACAATCATGAGAAGCATATCCAATCCGAATTAATCAGACAATAAGCTTCCTGATAAATTGAAAATATTTTTCTTACCTTAACGCTATAACCTGCGTATATTCGTATAATAAATATATTGTATATTCCGAATCATTGATATAATGCACAAAAGGACTTTCACCTAAACCTAAAGTTCATGAAATCTAAAATCATATTAACTACTTTGTTATCAGCAATAATTGTGTTGCCGATATTCAGCCAGCGGATGCCTGAAATACTGGCTATAAGGAATGTGGAAATTCAGGAAGATGTAGATGAAATAGCAGTACAGAATGCATATAAAGACCATACCAAGAAAATGACCTGGTATTTTCTGGGAAATTCAGCATTTCTCGGTAAAGGGAACAAAGGAGAAAGAGTAGATAAATATATTTTCCTGTGGGGTTTTGACCTGAAAGATCATAGGGATTACTATTATCCACCCGACAGTACCTCAGGCACAGCAGCGGCATTAGAGGCATGGGGGAAAATTGGTAGGACCGAATTACCATATATAAAGGAATCCCCAGCATATACAGATTACCAGCTGTTAGGATTCAGCAAAATGATAGATCCTCAACTCGGTGAAGTCGTAGCAATCAGGTATCCTGATATTATCCCACAAAAAGAAAAAGAGTTTCAATCCCGCATTGAGAATGAGTGGTATAAAAAGTGTGAAAATCTCATTGAGGGCGTAGGCACATACTTTTATAAAGGAGATCGGGGAGAAAGAAAAGGAAAGTACATGCATGTTTTGACTATTGATACCTATGAAACCTACATCAAATTATGGAAAAAAGAGGGTGGGTATACAGAAGAAGGGAATAAGGTATTTGAACCAGTAAAAGAATTTCATGAAGAGATGATGAGCTATTTTAAAGAAGGTAGCTTTGGAACATATACTGATTACATAATTATCAGGTAAGGCACAAATGATATGCGATATTTGATGAGCGATTGACGAGTTGTGATTGAGTGTACCCCCTCCTAAATCACTATCCAAAAATCAAGTATCGCATTTCCTTATTTTTCGTTGTATTTATCAATATACATCTGATCAAGTTCTTCAGAATCTTTGTATTTTATGCGTAATTCTGCGAGTTTCTTTTTCAATTCCATCACAACTTCAGCATATGCAGGGTCGTCATATACATTCTTCATTTCCATAACATCCTTTTTACGATCGTATAATTCCCACTCATCAACGTCATAATAAAAATGGGCCAGTTTGTAATCTTCGGTTACAACGCCATAATGTCTTTTAACCATATGAACGGAAGGATACTCATAATAATGATAATAAACGGCATCCCTGAATCCTTCTGTTTCACCTTTAAATAAAGGGATCAAACTTTCACCCTGCATATCTCCAGGTGCTTCGATTTCAGCAGCTGCTAAGAGCGTCTGTGCAAAATCAAGGTTCTGAACCATTTGAGTGTTTACGGCCCCGGGAGAGATAACACCAGGCCATCTAACCAGAAGAGGAGTCTTGAAAGATTCGTCGTATATGAATCGTTTGTCAAACCATCCATGTTCTCCAAGATAGAATCCCTGATCTGAAGTATAAACAACAACAGTATTTTGAGCTAAACCGGAATTGTCGAGATATTGTAATACTTTGCCAACACCTTCATCAACTGCTGCAATACATCCCAGGTAATCCTGCATATATCGCTGGTATCGCCATTTCATCAGATCTTCCTGGGACATAGTCTTATATTTCTTCTTGAATTCTTCATTCATCGGACCATAGACTTCATCCCATGCAGCCCGTTGCTCAGGTGTCTGACGTCCAACTTCGCGTTCGAATGCTCCCTTATCCCATCTGGCCGTCTGTGATATCCCAAGTTCATCCATCACTTCAGGATATATCTTGGAGTCACCGGCCCAGTTCATATGTGTTAATAAATTCATCTCAGCTTCTTTAGCTGCCGTTCCTCTTCCTTCATAGTCATCAAAAAGGGTTGCCGGCTCTTCAAATGTCATATTAATGAATTCTCTATAATGCCTTTGGGCGGGTAACCATTCACGGTGAGGTGCTTTATGCAAATACATTAATAAAAATGGTTTTCCCGGATCTCTATCTTCTTCAAGCCAGCTTAATGTCATATCAGTAATAATATCAGTCGTATAGCCTTCTATCTTTATCTTTCCTTCATTTTTAGTAATAAAATCAGGATTATAGTATGTGCCCTGCCCTGGCAATATTTTAAACTGATCAAATCCTTTTGGATTGTTTCCGAAATGAAGTTTCCCAAACATAGCTGTCTGGTAACCTTGCTGGTGAAGGATCTGGGGGAAGGTTACGTTGGTGGTATCAAATGGAAACCGGTTATCAATCTTACCATTCAGATGGCTATGCTTTCCGGTCAGAAGAACGGCCCGGGAGGGAGCACAGATGGAATTAGTAACGCAAGCATTTGTAAATAACATGCCTTCATCTGCCAAACGGTCAATGTTAGGCGTTTTAATCAGTTTATCCGAATAAGCACTAATCGCCTGATAAGCGTGGTCATCAGACATGATGAACAGGATATTCGGTCGTGTGGAAACATTTTCCGCCGTTTCAGATGGCTTAAGACATGATATCAACGCGGTAGTTGTAACGATTATTAATAAAAATAGATTTACCGTTCTCATTTGATTCTTATTTGATTATAAATATCGATGCACGAAGATAAATTATTATTGTTATTGATGAAATCCTGGGTTGGGTATAATACAGGTAGATCCCTCCTACCATCGGTCGCCCAAGGCTTGCCGATGGCGAGGTGTCGGGATGGCAATTAAGTATATGAGGCTATATCAGAAGGTCATTTCACGCAAAGCACGCAGAGATTTTCGCCAAGAACGCAAAGCGTAAACTGCTTACAATGAGCCCTTTGCATAACCCTGCCTGCCGGCAGGCAGGTTTGCGGTCACTTCCTGCCCGCCGTAGCGAAGAGCCTACATATGCAGGCGGGTGCGACCTCTGCGCGAACCTTATTTTAGGCTTTTAAGATGAACCCATAAAAATCATCCTGTCATCCTAAGCGAACGAAAGATCTGCTTTTGCTTATTCAACCACCTTCAAATTTAGCTGGTCAAATTTTGCGATTAAAAAATCAGCAAACCGGAGAAATCCAAGATCCGTTAGATGAACCCCATCCACTGTTCCCTCATTATCCATTCCAATGGAACCTTCCGCTTCGATATAATAAAGATTACTATATCCCATTTCTATAAGCTTATCATACTCTTCTCTTAAAGCAATGTTCTTTTCAATGAGTGCACTGCGCAATGATTCGTTAAGAAAAGATTTTGTGTATAAAAAGTTTTCAACAAAGACTATCGGAATATCGGATTGTTTATCACGGATTATTTTTGTCAAAGGGATCGTTTTCTCATGGATTATTTCGGGATTAACATTTGGCAAACAATCCATTACATAAAATGAGGCATCTATTCCTGAGATTATTTCAGCAATAGGATCTTCCATCCTGCCATTGCCACTGAATCCGAAATTGATGCAGTCTACATCCATCTTCCTGGAAATTATGCTTGTATATACCATACCGGGCCGGGATGCACATCCACCCTGGGTGATGCTGGTTCCATAAAACACAATGGGTTTTGTTTTACTTTTATCCGGTTTTTTTATAGTACTTAACGAATCAATACCGATTTCAAGCTTTCGGACACCGTCGTACAATGGCAAGTACAGTTTATATTCACGCATTTCCGGTGCCATACTCTCGATTAATACAAATTCATTCATTTCACCTGTAGGTCGTGCGGTATTTACATATCGCCATCCTGAATTAACTTTACTATAAAGATCAATTCCTTTAATACCAGTTTGGGCCATATGATTCATGTTATTGTTGAATAATAGTTCCCATTTTACTTTGATAATAGGTGAATCAGAAAAGAACCTTACCGAGATTCCAGCAGAATTCTTTGACAGATTCCATACAGGTTCCCGTACTTTATCCTTATAGGACAATGGCAACCTGTCATAGGTATCTTCCTTAACGGAATAATCAATACTTGTCCCCTCAATTAAAAAATACTCTTTACCAAAGTATTTGATATTATCTCCTTCAGAGATATTGTCCTGAGCAATCGCTGTGGTCGATGCACCAATAATTAATATGATAATATAACGCCGGATCATTTTTAGAACTTTAAAGATTAATAAATTATTATCAGTTGAAATACTGCCTTCTAAAATATTTAATGTCTGAATTTAATTAGTTTTTGAAAGAATGAAATCATCGTCGGTCATATCAATCCACTCTTTGAGCATCTTCTTGTGATTTTCAATCACCAGTTTGTAATCAGGATCATCGATCAGATTATTCATCTCTCCCGGATCATTTGTTAAATCAAAAAGTTGTTCATTATTCTTCCCCAGTGAGTAGACATTGTATTTATATTTTTCCGATCGGATCATCCTGCCTTTCCGACTACTATCTGGTTTGTAATCCGCTAATTCTACTATAAGATATTCACGCCATTTCGCGTTTTGATTCTCAATGATACAGCGTAAACTACTACCTGTAAATTCAACATCTGTTTTTACATCTGCATAATCAAGAATGGTAGGAAGTATATCGATTTGTGAAACAAGATGATTTTTATCAACCTGCATGGAAGGGATATGTGCCGGCCATTTCAGGATGAGTGGCACTTTGGATGACTCTTCATAAAGGCTCAATTTTGCAGCCCATTTGTGAGAGCCGGCACCATCACCATGATCAGATGTAAATACCACCAGTGTGTTTTCTTTTAACCCATTTCGATCCAGGGCATCCATTACTTTACCAATTTCAATATCAACCATTTCTGTAAGTCTGCAATATGCGTTATAATAACCCCGCCACTCATTTTCATTAAATTCAAGATTAGCCAGTTTAGTTTCCATTCCATACTCATCATGATCCATCCTTTTATCCTTTATAAAATCAGGTTCTTCATTGTGTGTTTCATGATTGAATGGCAAAGGTGGAAGTACATCTACCTGATCAGGATGTATGCCTATTGGATCTGGTAATTTATGTTTAAAACCATAATGACGGATTTCCAACAGCGAATCATTTTCAGTAAACCATCCATCCTTCCTGGGATAGAAACAGATATCATGAGGATTATGATAGCTAACCCCCATGAAAAATGGTTTATCACTATCGTAATTGTTTAAAAACTCTACGACAGCCTCAGTAAGTGGAGGATCAGTTTCTGCTCCCAACATCCAGCGATCTTTGTTTGGATCCCAGAAAGAGAGGAGATTAAATCCTTTTATTTCTTTTTCCTTTGCTTTCGCGCGCTGGGGATAACTCTCTGGAAGATGCCATTTCCCAGCCCAGATGGTATTGTATCCAGCCTTTCTAAAAATCTCACCTGCATTTTCAACATCTTCTTTCATAATATCACCATTCCATTCCACGCCTGTTTCATGTGGCATGCGACCGGATATGATACTGCTTCGTGCGGGACCACAAACCGGGGATGTACAGTAGGATTCCATAAACATGATGCCCTGATGAGCAAGCTTATCCATGTTGGGAGTAACCAGATTAGGATTCTCCATGACACTCATCATATTAACATTTTGCTGATCAGTAAAAACCAGCAATATATTTGGATGAGTATCTGTACTATAATCCGTGTTTTTTGTTGAACAGGAAATAAAGACAAACAGAAGTGGTGTAAATACATATACAAGTGACCATAATTG
>JBHOSY010000003.1:0-63533 GCA_042584165.1 Bacteroidota bacterium
TTTCATATACTTCAGGGCCACAATCTCTGTTTGATTTCCAGGATCACAGCTATTCACATGTGGGACTTGGATATGCTGAAGGAAAACCAGTCGAGGAATTGAAAAAGGATTATGCGAGATCTTTTAAGATTCATGAGGAGATCTTCGGGAAAAAACCAATTGGAATAGCGAGGTGTGGAACGAGTGGAGCCGATGGTGCTACTCTTTCAGGATTTGATGCAACTGTTAAATCCAAAGCAGAACTGGATATGGTTGCCAGTCTTGGTACTAAAATGATCGATTCATTTTTATCGGGAGTTGACGGATCTCGCTTTTTTGTCAACTATGCTTCCATTGGTCATCCTGAAATCATGGGATTCCCGAGCGGATACAGTGATACTTCTTGGCTGGTTTCTAAAGAATTCGGTGACCCTGTAGATTATATCCTGAACCAGATTAAAGACAGAAGTTCCAGGAATGAGCATTTCCCCTTAATGTTCCATGACTGGGCCGCATGGCAACATGCTCCGGATAAAGAGCTGACTCATTTAAAGAGATTTGTCGACCAGGCCAGAAAGGAAGGGTATGAACTCCTGACCCATGAAGCCTGCTATCGCTGGGAGGATTTATGGAAATCGTAACAAGCTCTTTTGGAAACGGAAATCACGAAAAAGCACAGAGATTGTGGCCCTGAAGTATATGAAATATAACTTCAGGGTGGATTGCAGATTTTGGATTTTGGGGTGGATTCCGCATTAGGACTAGTGGTACCGATTAGAAACAAGTAACGATTTTTTCACAACATCTTAATTTTTTCCAGATGTTTATCTGTGAGGTGCTGAGATACAAAATAACAGATACCCTGAAATCCCATTCCCTTAACAGACTGCGATCTTTCAAGCAGTTGTTCTGGCGAAAGTTCTATATTCCATGGTTTTCGGGGAAGATTGAGGGCTACTCCTTCAAATACCGGTACTGAATGATTGACCCCTCCAATATGTATCTCAGCATTCCGATTAAACCGATCTTCATCACCAAAATAATTCATAGGCAATACAAAATCTACCCATTTCTCATGAGCCCAGTTCATCCAATCCTGACCTACTGATTCAATGCACCCCGGGTAGCCTGCATATACAGCAGCAGATAATTCTTTATCCCTTTTCATAGCCTCTTCCTTAATTCTTCGTACAAACCGGTTGATGTTATTTACCCTTTGAGAGATCCATCGAGCCCATTCGGAACTCCCCTTTTCCATTTTCGCCATTTCTATACCCGTTTCTCTCTTGAATGTTTGTTTACAATAATCGCAATAGCACGTATATCCTGCATACCTGATAAAATCAAGGTGGATCCCTGCCGTTTCATAATTATCCATCAACTCTTGATAGAAAGAATATGACCAATCCTGAACAGCATCCTGAGCTGCACACAGAAAATGATCAACATTATTGCCATCCCGGTTAATGCCAAGATACCTGGAATTTGAATATGCAAAATCAGACTGTGCTCCCCGGAATACCTGGCACCAGGGATGAACACGCATTCCTCGTTTACGGGCTTCTTTATCAATTAGGCCAACAGGATCCCAATCTTTTGCAATCTCTGCAACAGGATGACTTGTTCTTTGGAAAAGAGGTTTCCCATCGCTCATCCGGATGCGCAGTATTAACAGGTTAAAACCGGCTTCAGCCCACTTATCCAGTACATATGGAACATCCCTGGCACCATTTGGAAAACTCGCACCAATGTGTACCCACATAGCCTTTGTAAAGGTATTTGTGGTTGCCTCTATGGAAGTAGATTTTCTGGAGGTTTTTACATCTTTTATATGAGGGTTGTTATCTGGACTGATCCCAGTTGATATAATTGCAGTTCCAGCGCCAATTGTTTTTATAAACTTCCTTCGGTCAAATGATTCAGACATGGTATAAATTGTTAAAGTTCACATTGAATTTATCAAAAGTCTAAACGATTATCTAATGTTAAGATTATTATGCCAGAGTTTTAAGGATACTGAAACCACTGAGGTGGCTCAAAGTACACGGAACAGGTAAAAAATGTGATTTCTCTGTGATATCGGCGCCTATTATGTATCTTCCGTGTCCAATTGCCAAATACAGACCACGCAGAAACCACAACTACATAAATATTTCATTCATTTCAAGTCAGGAATGATAGTTCGTGAAAATTTCTTTGTACTTACCCATCTCCATAATTAAATTGCATATAAATAGATTTTATTGACGATTTAAATTCAATATTGAAACGTTTAAATTACTTTTTAATATGATAAAATTACTTACGGGAACATTTCTGATTTTTGTGATACAGTTGTCATATGGACAACGATTCGAAAACATTCAGGCCCGGATCGAAAATGATGTTGTTACAGTTTCTTATGATATCGTAAGTCCTTTCGGAATAGGGGTTTATCAAGTAGATATTTACAGCTCTCATAATAACTATAATTCGCCCCTGCAAATGGTGCTGGGCGATGTAGGCAATAATATAGCTGCGGGAATGGGGAAATCAATTACATGGCAGATAGCATCAGAACTGGGACAATACGATGGAATGTTGAATTTCGAATTAAGAGGTCACAGCGTACGCGGTTCAAATAGGGATACCAGCCAACCTGCTAAGCTTACCCTACTCACACCCAATGCTAGTTCACAACTGAAAACAGGTAGAGAATATCAAATAACATGGGCTGGTGGAGGAAATACTCAACGTGTAAACGTTCAGCTACATAAGAAAAAAAGAAAAGTACATGATATAGCTACAAACTGGGATAATACAGGGAGTCTGAACTTCAAAGTCCCAGGCCAGTTAGGTAGCAATGGGCAGTATTGGATCAAAATCACGGATGCAAATGATGCCACAACTGCTGCAAATACACCCTATTTCAGGATCACAAATACAAGGAAAAATGTTTACAATTTTGGATTGGCTATAATTACCATAGCGGCTTTAATTGCCATCCAGTCAGGGAATGCCAAATAATCCCCAAATATTATGAAGAGACTATTTCTTATAGCTATATGTATCGGTCTGACCACGCTATTACACGCGCAGGAATTCAAAGGCCGTTCCAATGACATACAGGTAAAGATTGGCATGACATCAACAGGAAGTGGAACCCAGATAGTCTGGTTATTGCCTGAGCGGAATAACATGCAGACAGATAAAGCCTCATACAGGGTAAAAGCCGGTATCAAATTGGATGGTAATATATCCGAAATCAGCTTTTACAGAAATGGCATGAAAGAAGTAGGAAGAGGCTTTACTATTGAAGATGAAACATCCCGCGATTATGATAGATTGTTCCAACAGGACATCACGCTAGTACAGGGCCAGAATGATCTGGCACTTTCTGTAAAAAATGAATCAGGACAAATATTTTCAGCTTCGCGTACAGTTATATACAACCCAGCCGATCTGGAAGATGGAATTGTAAGAAGGGATTTTGCATTGCTGTTTGGAACGGATGAGTATCATGATTGGGATAATCTGATCAATCCTGTAAATGATACGAAAACACTGGCAAAGGAACTTAAAGAAGTATACGGATTTGAAACCGATGTAGTGTTGAATCCGACTGTAGAGGAAGTCATGGGAAAACTTCGTGAGTATGCCATGAAAAGCTACCTGGATAATGACCAGTTTCTTATATTCTTTGCGGGGCATGGCCAATTCGATGAGATTTTTGGTGAAGGATATATTGTCTGTAAAGATTCGAAACTGTCCGATCAATCTAAGAACACCTATATCTCACATGTGAGGCTTCGCAACATCATCAATAATATACCGTGCAAACATACTTTCCTGGTGATTGATGCCTGTTTTGGTGGAACTTTTGATCCATTGATTGCCAGGGCAGATGTGAGAGGGGGTAATGATGCACTATATGGGGAGATCAGCAAGGGAGAGTTCATTAAAAGGAAACTTCAATTTAGGACCAGAAGATATCTCACTTCAGGAGGGAAGATCTATGTACCTGATGGAAGACCCGGACATCATTCACCATTTACCAGGAAAATGCTTGAAGCATTGCGTAACTATGGGGGTTCAGATCAAATCCTGACCCTGTCTGAAGTACTTATTTATGTAGAAAAGTTGAATCCCGAACCACGCTTTGGTGAGTTTGGAGATAACGAACCCGGAAGTGATTTTGTATTTGTAGTTAAGTAAACAAGGGATGCAACTCTTTAGACAACATGGTATTTTAGAGATGGCATCCCTGCCTCATAAAAAATAAATCTCAAAACTCTATAGTCAAATTCCCAACCCGTTTGAGATTTTGAATTTCAGGATTTGGAAATTATTTGATTTTTGCCTTTTGCTATTTCTTGTTACCTGCTATAGACTATGAGCCATGAACTAACTATACGCTACAAATCCCAATACATTTCCTCAAGGAAGCCAGTTTATCATCCCATGTTGGCACGTATTCCTGCCCGACAAAACCATTAAACCCGGTATCGGCTATGGATTTCATAATTGCTGTATAATTCAATTCCTGGGTTTCATCGATCTCATTTCTGCCCGGAACGCCACCAGTATGATAATGGAAGATGTACTTATGATAATCCCCGATCGTGCGAATCACGTCTCCTTCCATGATCTGCATATGGTAGATATCATACAACATCCCAAATCTTTCAGAGCCCACCATTTCAACAAGTGCAGCACCCCATGTCGTTCGGTCACACATATAATCCTTGTGATCAATTTTACTGTTCAATAATTCAATCACGAGATTCACCTTGTGTTTTTCAGCCAGTGATGTAATTTTTCTTATCCCTTTTGCGCAGTTAATCATTCCCTGTTCATCATCCATTCCCTTTCGATTTCCTGATAACAGGATGATACTTGGTATTCCTGCTTTTGCTGCTTTGGGGATTAATTCCTCGTAACTTTTTATGAGGTCTTCGTGTAATCCGGGTTCATTCCAACCATCCTTGATCCCAAATCCGGCTCCATTACCCATGGCACAGGTCAGGCCATGTTTTTTTAGTGTTGGCCACTCATCCGGTCCGGTTAACTCTATGGATCGTATCCCAATATCATTACAAGCCTTACAAAGATCATCAAGTTCTATACTGTTGTAGCACCACCTGCTGATAGAATGATTGATTCTGCCTTTCGTCGTTTGGTCCAGACTTTTTTCGGATGCTGAGACCCTGTTGAACAACGATCCGGAAACAGCCAGTCCAGCAGTAGTTCCTACTATTTTCCTGATTGCAGTCCTGCGTGATGGTTTGAGTTTCATATTTGAAAAAATTTAATGTCCAAAAATTGATTTTGAAATATAGTATAAAAAGGTGTGGAATACTACATGTGAAAAATAACAAAATTTAAATATCAAACGACAAATTTAAAAGACAAAAAATCTCAAACATCAACATACAAATATCACACCGGTTTGAAATTTGAATTTGGAATGTATTTGTTTTTAAACATTAAGGGCACAGCTTTGAAAAGCTGTGCCCTTAATGTTTGATTTTGGGGTTTAATTGATACTATTCGAGTACTTCTGCTTCAAAAGCTACATCGAATATAAGTTTTAAAGTGAAGTCCACTGGTGTATCACTTACTGATCCAACAATTGCGCCAGTAACATCATTACCGTCTTCCAGTTCCTGTGCTACTTCAGCCAAGTCAGCAGGGTCAAAACCCAGGTCTGTTACTGTATTGTCGGAAAGATCCAAACTGCTGATTGATGCAGATACAGCACCAAATTCAATGGTACCGGTCATGGTAATACCCGGTGCTCCAACATAGTTCAGGATCTGGTAGGAGATCTTCTCAACAGTATAGGACTTGATCTTATCCCTATATTGGTCGATCTTACTATTGGATGTAGCATTAACCGTAAACTCTTCGTTTATGGTTAAAGGATCCATTTCAGATATACTGATATCCTCTGTATGAGAAAACGTTTGGGTCAAATTCACTGTACGCAAATCCTCGAATAAATTACATGTCGCCATCGTGAACAGGCCTCCAATCAGAATGTAAATTAGTATTTTCATATTTTTTATAGATTTAGTGATATAAGTTACGACTTTTATTTTTAACGAACAAGAACAATCTAATCGAATAATTTACCAATGACTTGGGCAGATCCCTCCTTTCGTCGGGAAAGCAATGTGTTTCAAGAGTCAAGCTTTCGCTTGGCCCCTGAAATTCGTCCTGTCATTCTGAGTGAAACGAAGAATCTACCCAAAATGTTTAGGTGAAACCTTCTTCAAGTTATGATTTCAAGTCGTGAAGAGAGTGATCGGATCGTTAAAGTTCTAAACTACCAAAGAAATTCTGCCTATCGGTATTAAAGGAAATATTCTTTGGAATTACCTCTGCTAACGGTCCGATCGACAACATTATGAGGGCTTATCATTCACCGCACTCAGATTTTTCTCCAATTCCTGTATCCTTCGTTTATAGCTTTTCAACTGGTCGATATAAACATAATTGGATCGGACCGATTTAAAATTGTAGTGTGAATTTAAATCGGGATCAACAACAAACCTGGATTCAACAACGTATCGATCCCAGATCAGTTCATAGTTATCAAGTGCGGGATTTAGTCGAATACCGCGCTTGGATTTTAGAATTACTGAACCCGATTCCAGGATTGCCTTGTTTGAGGCATCACTGGTTTTTATCTTACACATGCCTAATGAATCGACCATGTAATTACTTATGTTTTTATCGATGTGGTAACGGACCTTAACCAACCGGTCATCCATGAAATAGAGCATCATGAAATGAATATCTGCTTTTCCGATATGCATATTCGGGTTATCAAAAAAATAAAATGCCAGTCGATCGTCAAAGAAAGTACCGAAATGTTTGAATCCACTAAGGTCGATCTGATCAATTGTATGATAAAGGCGGAATTGAGACAGATCCATATCAGGTATTGAGGGCTTAACTTCTTCCGGAGTTGAAATCACTTTGGAAATTGGTCTTTCTTCAACCGGATTCTTTGATGATTGACATGCAGAGTAACATACTATTATAAATGCACACAGTAGGACTTTATTTTTGATCGGCTTCGAAAGCATGTTTAAATATAATACGTGATATCTTATTTATTACTAATGTGTTTTAGTCTATTCTCAACTCCATAATGCCTTAATGTCTCTCTGATAAGGATTTATGGCCTTTTCCGCCAACGTCTTCATGATTTAGTAAATGAAACATCAATATCAGATAACTATAAAAGAGCAACAAAATTAATAATACAGGGCATGAGAAATCTTCCGATTATTATTATGCTGTAAAAGGTCATTGAGTATCTGATATCGTATACAAAGGATTATGGATACCAGGAATACACTAGTTATAAATAATGATAAAAAATTAATTAATCAGAACCCTGTCTCCAATGATCTTTTCATAGAAATGATGTAACTCATACATCTGCTGGGCTCCTACTTTTTGCCCGGCCTGGGCAATCAGGTATAAAATAAGAGCAATTAACAGGCATACCGGAATTGCCCAGAGCGAATAGGCCTCTAATCCAAGAAACCATTGAGACAGGCCGATCATTGATGTAAAAAGGGCAATTATCCCAAGTGCGGCATATCCAAAGAAAAATGTCGCCCATACATTTGGATTGGGACCATATAGTCCCCGTATTAGCGTTACACCATTCTTTTTTTCCAGGGATAAACTCAATTGTGGTGACCAGTAATGCTTTTGATCAGGAGGGATTTTCAGTATTATATGTTCGGGAATGGCTATGCCGGTTATAGGTGAATCTTCTTCAGTCAATCGTATCTTGAACCTGTTGTAGATCTCTTCAGGGTTTTCATTGCTGGTTTGAATAAAACGTGGACGAATACGGAAACTTGTCATATTATATGCATTAGGTTAATCTCGCAAATTAATAAAAAAAATCGAACTACCTCCCTTGAATTAATTCGATTTGGTTCATAATGCTTTTTTATTGACAAGATTTATGAGCTATTGCACAGAATAATAACAGACATACCTGCGAAGCAGGGATTCACATAGAAAATCGTTGTATAATTGAAATACTTCAGTCCAGTGAAGATGCTTTGTAGCCAGCTTTTCCTAACAGATCAATCACTTCTTCCTTCGTAATACCATTTTCTTCAATGGTAAGTGTTTTGTTTTCATCGGCCAGGTTTAATTCCCAGCCCTTTATTCCTTTTTCCCTGTCAAGGAGTGGCGTGATCCTGGATTTACATCCATCACACATAAGATTCGTTTTAAATTTCATTTCAGATCCCATATATTCCCTTACTTGTTATATTTTCTTCTTTTTAACCGCAGACTATTTGTTACCACAGATACAGAACTTAAAGCCATAGCAGTTCCGGCTATCATAGGATTCAACAAGAATCCTGTTAACGGGTAGAGTAACCCCGCAGCAATGGGTATTCCTATCAGGTTGTAAATGAATGCCCAGAAAAGGTTTTGCTTAATGGTATTCACCGTTTGACGTGATAAATTCAATGCTATTGGGATTTTAGAAAGATCGGAAGAGATAATGGTCATATTTGCCACATCCATGGCAATATCAGATCCTTTTCCCATGGCAATACTCACATCTGCCTGTGCCAGGGCGGTGGCATCATTAATACCATCACCGGCCATTGCAACTATCTTCCTTTTCTCCTGCAATTCCTTAATAAATTCTGCCTTATCTGCCGGTAACATCTCCGCTTTATAATTCCTGATCCCTAATTGTCCAGCAACCTCCCTGGCCGTATGCTCATTATCACCGGTAACCATTATAACGTCAATTCCTTGATCATGTAAGTTTCTTACTGCATCAGGCGTAGAACTTTTAACACGATCGGTTAATGCAATTACTGCCAGACCGGCTTTATCATCAGCAAAGAAAATGACTGTATGCGCACTGGCACTAAGATCTGCAGCTTTATTCCTTAAAATTTGTGGGATGTCTATTCCATTTCCCTCCATCAATCTTTCATTTCCAACGAAAAATGTGCTCCCATTGATCACAACTTTAGTCCCTTTTCCGGTTATACTTTCGAAATGTGTGATTTCTTCTTCCCGAAGATCTCTGTTTCCTAAATACGTTGTGATTGCCTGGGCCAATGGGTGTTCAGAACGTACCTCAGCAGCATATAAAATGCCTTCATATTCCGATTCATATTCTGGCTCACCCCATATTAATGAGGTTACTTTAGACTGTCCTTCTGTTATGGTTCCTGTTTTATCCAACACAACCGTATCAATCTTTTTAGCCAACTCAAGGCTCTCGGCATCCTTAATCAGAATTCCGTTTTCAGCTCCTTTTCCAATTCCTGCCATTAATGCTGTGGGTGTGGCTAAACCAAGTGCACAAGGACAGGCAATTACTAATACAGATACAGCTGAAAGTACTCCCAGGGTTATTGCATCCTCTCCTCCAAGTATCAGCCAGAGAATCAAGGTAATCAGGGCAATAATCAAGACGGTCGGGACAAAGACTGCTGCTACCTTATCTACCAATTTCTGAACAGGGGCTTTGCTCCCTTGAGCTTCCCTAACCAGTTGGATAATCTGTGCCAGCATGGTTTCTTCACCAACTTTTCTGGCGATAAACTCAAAACTTCCTTTCTGATTTATTGTGCCGGCAAAAACATTGGATTCTTTCGTTTTTAAAACCGGGACTGGTTCACCTGAAATCATGCTTTCGTCAACATAGGATTCCCCGCTTTCCACCTCACCATCTACCGGTATTTTCTCTCCAGGTTTCACCAACAGGCGATCTTCCCTTTCCACGGATGATATTTTAATTATCTCTTGTGAGCCATCTGATTTTATGCGGCATACAGTCTTTGGCGCAAGTCCCATTAATTTTTTAATGGAAGATGCAGTGCCAGATTTTGCTTTTTCCTCCATCAGTCTGCCAATTAAGATAACAGCGATAATAACTGCAGCAGCCTCAAAATATACGTGTGTGACAAGTTCCCTGGAGGTCCAGAATGAGGGAAACAATAATGAAAAAACACTGAATAGGTAAGCAATAGAAGTGCTCAGAGCAACTAATGTATCCATATTGGCATTCCCATATCTGGCTTGTTTCCAGGCATTTAAATAAAACTGGCGACCGAAAATGAATAATACCGGAGTCGCCAGGGCCCACATGATGATATTCGCATAGGAAAAACCGGGGAATACCATGGCAATTACCATAATGGGTAAAGCAAAAACACTCGCCCATAAGGTTCTAGCCTTTAATGCTTTGTGTCTTTTAAGTTGAAGTCTTTCCAGGTTTTCATCTGCAGAATATTCCTGATCGTTATTAATGATATCAAACCCTACAGATTGAACCGCCTGTTTCAAATCTGAAGGTTTAACTATCCCTGGCACATATTCAATCAGCGTACTATGGCCTGCAAGGTTTACATTAACATTGATCACCCCGATCTGTGAATTCAGGATGGATTCTACACTGGAGGCACATGCGGCACATGACATACCTGCAACCGGGTACGTTTGCCTGATAGAATTCACTTCATATCCAAGATCTTTTATGGATTGAATTGATTTCTGAACGGCTTCTGAAGATTCTGTATTGATTACTGCTCTCTGGTTATTGAATTCAACCTTAGGACTTCGGACACCCTTAATATTTTCAAGTGTTTTGCTAATAATCCTTGCACCCTGCTCTCCTTCAATTCCAGATATCGGTATCGTTATTTCCATATTTGAATCGGCCAATTTTCCAGGGTTTATATTTTAATAATGCGTAAATATTTCTTCCATATAACAAAGAACGGCATTTAATGATTTATGGATTTATATAATTATGGAAATGGTTTATAAGATTTTGAGAAGAAAACACGTACCTGAACGAATAAAAAACGCAGGTTCAAAGAACCTGCGCTGTAAACTGATTAATATTTCAATGAATATTATTCTGAATCGAGAATAACAACTTTATCCATTACATCACCCTGCTGGATCTGGCCAATTACATCCAGTCCTTCATATACTTTCCCAAACACTGTATGGTTTCGGTCGAGATGCTGTGTGTTTTGGCGGTTGTGACAGATGAAAAATTGCGATCCCCCGGTATTTCTGCCAGCATGAGCCATGGATAATACACCCCGATCATGGAATTGATTTTCTCCATCTAATTCACAATCGATTGTGTATCCCGGTCCACCAGCGCCTGTACCATCCGGGCAACCTCCCTGTATAACGAAATCAGGAATTACTCTGTGGAAAGTCAATCCATCATAGTATCCTTTTTCAGCCAGGTCTGCAAAATTCTTCACGGTATTTGGGGCATCTTCTTCAAAAAATCTGATTTTCATAACACCCTTATTGGTATGTATTTCTGCTTCCTTCATAAATTATCGATTTTATTAATTGATTTAGTTTCAAATATACGTTATTGAGATGTTATTAGATTTTAATGTAAGCTTAAAATACTTCATACCAGAAAGTATTCGGACCGTTCCAGAGGTAGTTGCCTCAAGTAAAAATTAATTGTAGCTTTGATTAGAATCAACCTCTACAGTAATGAAAAGGACATTTACAATAATCTTCATATCTATCTGTTTATTTATGATTAGTGGTGCGCCTACAATTACATTTAGGGTATTGTTCTCGGCACCGGTTGATATTACACATGACATACAATCTTTGGCAATCATTGACCGATCAGTCCCCAGTGATGATTTACGCAGTATTCTCGAAGGAGTATTAACAGGTGAATTGCCGGGACAGGATAAACTGGCTACACAATATGCCATTGACGGTGTTAGTGATATAATGCTTAATTCATCACGTTTTAAAGTGATCAGGACAACAGAAATGCTTGAAGGATCAAAAAGCGGGTCCACTTTTCCTGATCCCCTGGAATGGGGATTAATCAATGGCCTATGCAGGAAATACGATGTGGATGCCATTCTCTCACTTGAAACCTTCGATTCAGATTATATTGTGACAAATGCCTCAAAACAGGTTGAGGAAAAGGACAAAGATGGCAAAATAGTCAAACGTACTGTTTTTACAGCAGAAGGTGTTGCAACCGTAAGCATCGGGTTCAGAATATATGAACCAGGAAACAGAAATATTGAGGATCAGTTTCATGTATCCCATAATATGCGGTGGGATGCATCTGGAAATTCAATAACCAATGCTGTTGAACTCCTGATCAATAAAGATGGTGCATTAAAAGAAGTTAGCTATAATGCAGGGAATCGTTATGCCCGTCGGCTTACACCAATGTGGTACTCTGTATCCAGGAAATATTACAGGAAATCGAAAAAGGATATGGATCTCGCAGAAGGTGCCCGGATGATGGAGGTGAATGACTGGGATAACGCCATCATTGCACTTGAAAGAGCTGTGGAAAATGGACACAGAAAAACCAGAGGGAAAGCGGCTCATAACCTGGCTGTGGTTTATGAAATTCTCGGTGATCTTGATCAGGCTAAAAGCTGGGCCTCCAATGCATGGGGTAAATATAATAATAAAGGCTCACGTGATTATGGATACGACCTCACCAGGCGGATGAATGACCAGCGAAGACTTGACAATCAATTGGATCGAGAATAATGATCAGGATCCTTATATTACTATAGTATTGAGATTTGACACAACATCCTAACAAATCCTGGTTTAAACATTAAATATTCTAGCAGCGAAAAAGAGGTGAAATGCGACATAGATTGACAATATTTATTTCAACCTGCATTGTGATTTTAAATCCATATGTTGCCTTAACACAAGAATTGCATACACATGATTCAACAAACACCAGGTTGATCAAGATTGCAAGGGAAATTATGATTTCTGCGGATGTATGTGTTTTGATTACTCTGGATGAAAATGGACAGCCCAGGTCGCGGTTAATGGATGCTTTTCCACCTGAAAGTGATATGGTAGTCTGGTTTGGGACAAACCGGAAAAGCAGAAAAGTAATACAGATCTCTGCTAATAATCGGGTTACATTGTTCTACCAGGATCCGGATAAATCCGGTTATGTTTCAATTCATGGAAAGGCAGAATTGGTTGACAGGCAAGAAGAGAAATCCAAATGGTGGAAAGAAGAATGGGAAGATTTTTATACAAACCGTAAAGAAGATTATTTACTTATTAAAGTCAGTCCTGAATGGCTTGAAGTGCTCAGTTATCCTCATGGTATCACTGGAGATTCGATAACCTGGCAACCACCAGGGGTTTTATTTGATGATTGAGTGATTTGATGATTGAGTGATTGAGTGATTTGATGATTGAGGGATTGAGTGATTTGATGATTTATATATTCACCGTAAATTGATACAAAAAGACTAATTCAATGAAACTATTCATGCATCACTTCAAGCGCTGTGCATTATTGACATTTCTTATCTCACTACCTCTCACATGGTCATGTCAAGGCCCTCCTGAAAAAATCCGGGAATCCAGTGTGGTTGATCTTGTAAATACACAGATTGGAGCAATCAGTCATTTACTGGTGCCTACATTCCCCACTGTGCAGATCCCAAATAGCATGGTCCGGATCCATCCATATACTACACCAGGTATTAATGACAATTACCTTGCTTCCAGAATATTTGGATTTCCAATTAATATCCCATCTCATCGTAATGCCCCGTTCAGTACGATAATGATCTCAGCTAATAAAAATGCATTTGATCCGGTTTCTTTTGCCTCTTCTTACGACCATGATTTTGAAACTTCAAGCCCTTATCACTATACTGTATTGCTGGAAGATCCGGATGTATGGGCAGAATATACAGTGACTGAGCATGGAGCGATCTATACATTTAAATCAAATAGTAAAAAATCTCTTCGGCTTGCATTCCGATGTACTGGCAGCGGGATGTATTCATTGGATGAAAACAGCATTGTAACAGGTCAAGACCATCGCCGTGGAGTTACACAGTACCTGTACGCTGCAGTTGATCCAGTCCCGGATCATTTTCAGGCATTCTCAGGAGAAGAGAATAAGATTATTCAGACTCCAGATGAAGGGCCTGAATCCGGCATTGTTTTGAACTTTGATCTTCCCGAAAATGGGATCATAACTGTTCGTACTGGAATCTCATATATTTCAGTCGACCAGGCCCGGAAAAATTATGAAAAGGAGGTTAAAGACAAAGAATTTTCAATGTTGGCTGCTGAGGCCAGGGGAAAATGGGAATATATACTTGGTAAAATCAAGGTACAGGGAGGTAGTTCTGACCAGCAAATAGCCTTTTATACATTTCTTTACAGGTGCTTTGAAAGAATGGTCAATATCACGGAGGATGGAAGTTACTTCAGTGTATTTGATGGAGAAATACATGATGCGGGCGATCATGATTTTTATGTTGATGACTGGAGTTGGGACACGTTCCGAACATTACACCCATTGCGATCGATTCTGGTACCCGATCGTGAAATTGATATGATCAATTCATATGTCAGGATCTATGAACAAAGTGGATGGATGCCTGCTTTTCCTACAATATTTGGTGAAATGGGAGCGATGATAGGGCATCACCAGGCCGCCATTATTACAGATGCCTGGAATAAAGGGCTTCGCGATTTTGATATCGAAAAAGCCTATGAAGGGCTTTATAAGAATGCTATGGAGGGAACACGGATTCCCTGGCGGGAGGGCCCTAA
The DNA here is from genome assembly GCA_042584165.1 of Bacteroidota bacterium. GTDB lineage: Bacteria > Bacteroidota > Bacteroidia > Cytophagales > Cyclobacteriaceae > JBHOSY01. Next base: position 14,599 of record JBHOSY010000003.1, read on the forward strand.
GTCAGCGCTTGATGAGATTTATCTAGAAAAAGGATTTTTCCCGGCGAGAAAACCAGGTGAACCTGAAACTGAGGAGCGCGTACATGATTTTGAGCGTCGGCAGGCGGTTGCTGTTACGCTCGAACACACATATGATGATTGGTGTCTATCAAGGCTTGCTGAGGAATTGGGGAAAGATGAAGATGCAGAATATTTTCATATACGTGGCCAGAATTATAGAAATTTGTATCATCCTGAAACCGGATTTATGACGCCAAAATCAGCGGATGGAGCCTGGATAGAGCCTTATGATCCTATAAGTCCGGCTGGAGTTGGAGGTCGCGCGTATTTCGCTGAAAGTAATGCCTTTACCTACACCTGGTTTGTGCCCCACGATATTGAAGGACTGATTAACCTGATGGGTGGAAAAGATGTGGCAATCAGCAGACTTGATGATTTATTTGATCATCCAATTGGCAGAAGCAAGTGGTCTTATCTTGGATATATGCCCGATGCAACTGGATTGACTGGATTATATCCCATGGGAAACGAACCCAGTTTTCATGTTCCATATTTATATAATTATCTGGGTGAACCATGGAAAACACAAAAACGATTGAGACAACTTATGCAATCCTGGTTCCGAAATGACCTGATGGGGGTTTGTGGCGATGAGGATGGTGGTGCTTTATCAGCATGGTTTGTATTTTCAGCCATGGGCTTTTATCCTGCCTGTCCGGGGGAACCGGTATATACCATCGGAAGTCCCTTGTTTGAAAGCATTGAGATCAGCCTGGGAAATGGAAAGACCTTTACTATCAAAGCCAATAACGCTTCTAATCAAAACAAGTACATAAGCTCTGCACAATTGAATGGAAAAACTTTAGATAAGCTTTTTTTCACCCACCAAGAACTAATGGCAGGAGGTGAATTAATACTTGAAATGGTGGACAGGCCTGTTAAGGAGTGGTAGAATTGATTAGATAGTTTGAGTATTCGATTGGGATAGCAATTCGTAGCACTATTTTCTTTGTGTATTCTTGGTGTCTTTGTGTCTTATTGGCGGCTGTTGATAACAAAGTCCCTTTAACAACTAAAATTTATTGAATTATATTCAAAAAGTACATTAAACTAATCGAACCTGGCTTTTCCAGCTAATAATACTACAAATCCCATCAGGACAACCACGATTCCCAATGCAATTCGCAGTCCAAATTCTTCTGCGACAAAACCTATCACTGGAGGGCCGAAAAACATCCCTAGGTAACCAAAGCTGGCTACTGCGGCAATGCTGGCACCCGGGGCTCGACCAGGCATTCTTGAAGCCGAGCCATAAATGGCCGGTACAATCCCTGAAAAGCCAAAACCTGCAAAAGTGAATCCGGTGATTACTGCATATGGATATGGAACTGCAAGCCCAAATAGAATACCTCCAAGCCCGATCAACCCACCTATCAAAACAAGTCTTCGGGCTCCCCACCTGGCAATGATCCGGTCACCATAAAACCTGCCAATCGCCATTGAAAAAGAAAATCCCGCATAGCCAAGGCCTGCCAGAAAGGCACTGGATTCCAGGGTGTTCTTCAAATAAACAGCCGTCCAGTCAGCAATGGCCCCCTCTCCAAGCATTGAACAGAATCCGATAACAGCCAATCCTACAAGTGGACCGGTAGGAATAGACAGAACCACATCGGATACTGTGTCATCCTCTTTTACTGAAAGCAATGTTGATGATTGACTGAGAAAAAAGATCAGAAGAATTACTGCCAGTATGGGTATCTGAATATAGGCAGGCACATTGAATCCCATCATGATGCCCGTAGAGCCCGCTCCAAGCATACCGCCAAAACTCCACATACCATGACATGAAGACATAATATTTAATGAATACCGCTTTTCAACCGCTGCGGCTACTGCATTCATGGCAACATCCATTGATCCCATGGTCATCCCCACAAATACTATCGATAAGATCAATAAAAAATAGGTTGGTGCCAACACCGGTAATGGTGAGAGGATACAAAAAAAGATACCTGTTATTAATGTGGCTTTCCCCGCTCCAACTCTATGAATAAACCAACCAATAGGCGGGATAATGAGCAATGAACCAAGGGGCAATCCCAATAAGGCCAATCCTAATTCCCCTTCACTGATTTCAAGTTCATCCTGAATTTCCGGTAACCTTGTAATCCATGACGAAAACAGGATGCTGTTAATGGAAAAAACCAAACCAGCCACCCGTGCTTGTTTATGTGAAAAGAGTAATCTGAGACTTTTAATCATGTTCCGGGAGCAAAGCTAAATTGATTAAAATGTAGTTGATATATTTTGATGAATTTGTTTTCAGATTCATTGGAGAGGGAGATATTATCGTTTGGTATTGGGCGTTTGTTTATAGCTGTTTGGTTTCAGGAGTGGATGATTTCTTTGACCCGGCCCACTTCTCCTGTTTCGAGGCGGACTTTTATCCCGTGGGGATGGGTGGATGATTTGGTCAGGATGTCTTTAACAACTCCATCAGTGAGTTTTCCGGATCGCTGGTCTTTTTTAAGCACGATCCTTACGCTTGTTTCAGGTTTGATGTCAGCTCTTTTTTCTCCACCCATATTCTTGTTATTTTACTACATCCTCCAATTCTCAGGCTTCAAACATAGTGAGAAAAAAAGACTTTGAGAATTATGAATATATACATTGCGGTGATTAATTCTCCCACCCAAGCCGTTCCCGTTCACTAATTATATGTTGAATAATCTCCACAAATGGTGCTACCCAGATGGTTTTTCTGTTTTTATTCAGGTAGGATAAAAGTTCAGTATGGGCTTTCCTGGATACTTTCAGATAATCTCCACCAACCCCATGAAACATAAATACTGCAAGCCCATTCACATTTTCTGCTCCCTTTACAAAATCGATCATTTCCTGTCCGGAAGGTTCCAGAACGCCCCAACTGGGAACATTAAAAATATTCATTGACTTCATGTCATCAACAACGCCTTGTCCTCCTCCCCTGGCTCCAACAAACAAACCTGATTTCCTGAGTGAATCAATGTAGGATATACCACTAACCTCAGTTTCACTGCATGCATATGAGAAACTTCTTTCCTCCTGACCATCCAAAGCATATAACAGGGTATTCATCACTTTCAGTTCAAGTAGCATCCTGCTTACCGAATATTTTTCAGTAGAGAACTCTTCATCTATCCAATCATAATTGATAGTACATGGATGATAAACTGTATGGTTCCCCAGTTCATGCCCCTGTCTACTTGCTTCCCGCCAATCCTCCATCCGCTCAATCGAGATGTTACTCCCCTGCATATAGAAAGTCCCTCTCAGGTCTTCCTTATTAAGGTCCGGGATGGCAATATCAAGGTGAGTATTGATTGCATCGTCATAGGTTAAACATACCGCAGAAGTAGTTCCTTCAGGCCATTTAAATTCAATATCTTGTGCTGCTCCCCAGTGAAACAGGGTAAGAAACAGAATTACAATTAAACATTTATAACCTTTCATAATTATTAGCTTTTCAGTTTAGGAAATATGGAAATTCAAAATACTTAAATACAATCAGTAATAAAATGTGGACATAAAAATATAATTGGAAATCTATATTATTTTTATATCCTATATGCTTTAATACTTTTTTATACTATGAAAACAGGAAAAATCACTACGAATAATTTTATCCCGTCTTTACTGATTTTGATAGGGTTCATTTTCTTCTTCTCCGGAATATATGCACAAAATCCAATTGTTCCAGCAGGTGTATATATTGCTGATCCTTCAGCACATGTTTGGGAAGATGGCAAATTGTATGTCTATGGATCCAGGGATGAAAGTCCTGACTATTATTGTTCCTGGGACCATCATGTGATATCAACCTCGGATATGATCAACTGGGAGATCATCGAATATGCTTTTTCATCCAAAGGAAAAAATGACCAGGTGCCTTATAGTGATAAAATCCTTTATGCTCCGGATTGTCAGTATTACAAGGGTACATATTATCTCTATTATTGCCTTGCCAGCAACGAATATACCGAAGGTGTTGCTACCAGCAAATTACCTTCAGGGCCATTTTTAAATGGCAAAAACATTGACCTGGGAGGCATTAATCAGATTGACCCGGCTGTATTTATTGATGACGATGGACAGGGCTATTATATATGGGGTCAATTCACTGCCAAAATGGCCAGGCTTAAACCCAACATGATAGAAATTGACAAATCCACTATCAGGGATAATATAGTAACTGAGAAAGAACATTTCTTTCATGAAGGAGGATACATGGTGAAAAGGAATGGGATCTATTATTTCATATATGCCCACATGGGACGCGCTAACCGTCCAACCTGTATTGGGTATTCTACAAGCGATTCGCCGATGGGACCATATACTTACGGTGGGGTGATAGTGGATAATGACCACAGTGACCCCGAGGCATGGAATAACCATGGTTCGATTGCAGAGTTTAACAACCAGTGGTATGTGTTCTATCACCGTCCAACCCACGGCTCTGTTACTATGCGAAAAGCATGTGTAGAACCAATATACTTCAACGAAGACGGTAGTATTAACGAAGTGGAAATGACGACCCAGGGGGCAGGAAAACCCCTTAGTGCCTTATCACGAATTGACGTGGAAAGGGCCTGTCTGTTATTCGGAAATGTGAGAATCCAGGCTTTCGATGTAGACAAGGAAGAACTCGGAGGTATCAGGAATGATGACAAGGCAGCATATAAGTATATTGATTTTGGAGAGGGCGCTAGTATATTTAATGTTCGGGTATTACCCGGTGAAAAACCAGGCAAGGTAGATATTACAACAGGACAGCCCTGGCGACAATCCATAAGTACGGTAGATGTCCCCGGAAATGGGGATGGAAAAACATGGGTGACACTTTCCGGTGAGGTAAAGGATATTTCAGGCATTCAAGCAGTCTGGTTGAGGTTTTATGGGGAGGGAGAGGATATGTTCAGGGTAGACTGGTTTTCATTTGATAAATAATTCTGACAGAAATCCTGGTTTACTGAAACAGGTTCAAGTGTCCGTTTGAACCCCTATGTTATTGAAAAGAGAACATATTATGCTCCTATCCTATACAAATACTTACTGGTCCGAACCAATATTGAGTTTCTGAGAATTGCAGGAGTAGCCCAGATTTCTCCGTCCATTTTAGTTTCTGCTATGATATCAAGTTCTCGACCTGCTTTTATTACAATGATATTACCTTGTGTTGAAGAAAAATATATATTCCCGTTTGCATAAACAGGTGAGGCATTAAATTTCCCCTTCACTCTTTCGGACCATATCACCTCTCCTGTTTTCGCCTCAATGCACATCATAATACTCTTTGAATCTATAGTATAAATTAATCCGTTCTTCACTATTGGGGTTAATAATTGCAGGATAGGTGCTTTCATGCGCCACAAAACGTTGGTCTCTAATATGTCACCTTGTCCGTCAGGATTAACGGCTAATAACTCAGCATAAGATATTTCTAAATCAGCATAGGGATCATCATGTTCCGGTGTAAAAAATCCCGTATAGAAATAGACTGATTTACCATCCGAGAATGGCATGGAAATAGTAGAGTCTACGCCACCGGGAATTCTCCATACCTCCTCGCCGGTATCAGGATCATACGCTATACATACCGCAGAACCATTCGAGATCATCAGGTCCCTCCCATTTACATTGATTATCAGGGGAGTGATGTAAGCCTTCTTCCCAATTGGCCCTAATTCATCATATAATTCCTTTGGCCTGTCGGTTCTCCAGATCGTCTCTCCTGTAGCCTTGTCCAGGGCAACAATATATTGAACATCTATGCCTTCACAATGTACGATCAAGGTGTTCTTGTAAAGTACTAATGATGATCCTGGTCCCTGTATATCTGTACATTGCAGATCCGTTCTCTGCCATACGACTGATCCTTTTCCGGTGCTAATACACGCTGTCCCGTATCTGCCAAAATTCACATACACATACCCCTCCTCAATACATGGAGTTGGTGTGGCATATGAGTTTATATTATGTTTCCTGAATATAGAATCCGGTGTAAACAATATTATATCAAAAATCGTCTCTCCTGTTTCATAATCAACACAGACAGCATACATATCCTCTCCTTTTTCCAGAGCAGTGGTCATCCAGACCTGATTACCATAAATTACAGGTGAAGACCATCCTTTGTCATGTATTTCAGTTTTCCATAAAATATTTGAATCATTTGTCCATTTAACAGGGGCAAAATCTACTTCCGAAATGCCATCCAGATTACTCCCTCTAAAATGTGTCCAGTTTGATTCATCAGGTGAACAGGAATAGAAAGTTGTAGAAATAAAAACGACAAATAAAAATATAGTTGATGTGATGTTCTTTTTCATGGTTGCAATTAAATAAATCTTAGATTACCCCTAAACTAATCATTAAATCAATATAGTCTTTATTTTTTTGCATGGCCTGTTGAGATTTCTCATCAGAAGAACCATCCATTTTATCTATTTCTTCCTGCATTCTTAATAATTTATTCTGCAATGCCCGATAAAGAGCATCAGCAGTTGCCTTATTGGTCATGTGTGAATTTGTATAAGGATTATTCGCACAGCCTTCATCAAGTAACTCTATCCATTCTTCAGGTATGGTGCTGGTTCCGGAAAAAGCGCCAGCCAGACCAGCTGCACTGGCGGCTGTACAATCGGTGTCACGTCCACGATTCACAGCAATAATAACAGATTGTTCGACATTTCCCCGGGTAGCTTTAAAAATAGAAAACGAACATGTAACATTTTCATAAATACTTGATTGCGGATATTCCCGGATCCTGTCACTTGCATAATAAGGACTTTCACGGTCCCCATACATATGATAAAGATCCATTCTGAATTCCTTATCCATTGGATCTTCATACTTATCGGCAAGAGCCAGTCCATGTTCAATCTCTTTTCTAACTTCAGAAGAAGCATATTTCAACGCATCTTCAATAACTGATTCTACTGTTGCACCGGGTAGCATCGCCAGGGAAAGTGCTGCATTATAGACTGCTCCCCATGCAAAAGCATCATCCTGCTTGTTTTCGTAGTATAATCTGCCTATTTCATTCATATCTTCAATCACTCCTTCAGGATCGCCGGCATTAATACAGGGTAATGCATGAAATACACGTGCTGTTAAGTGAATATGTTCTCCCAGATCATAGGGCATTCCGAAGCGGGTACGTGGAAATTCATTAAGAGGAACTCCCCAGTTTGTATAAGATAATAATATCCTGTCATATGGTTGGGTCATATTATACATTTCCTCTAATTCGCAGTACTTTAACCATGTTTCCGAGAGATCATCAGCATTTATCCTGTCTTGTTTTTCAATTATTGACGTACACATTAGTTTCTGACGCTCAACTCCGTCTTCTGTAGCACCGGCAGGATGCGACCATGGTATATTGTAATGCTGGTAAGTAATGAGCTCATCAAATACTCCATAAATTTCCTCGATCTGGTCTGGATCCACCACCATTTCCACTATTGCACCCATAGATGATGCAGCCCTTGTGCCAAGTAGAACACCATATATTTTATCATGGATTATACTTCTCTGAGGCTCTCCGTCATCGTTGATAATGGTGTAAAAATATCTTTCATTAAGGCCAATATTAGCCCCGGATGTCTCAACCAATTCTATAATAACAGTTCCATCATCTTCCGCCATATCATCATTAATTACTGAAAAAGGTAATGTGACCTTTTCACTTCCAGCCGGAATTTTTAATTCTCCCGATTTGAGTTTGAAATCTTTATCACTTTCTGCCAGAATACCTTTCACATGATAGTCAACTGTAATATCACTTGATCCGGGCTTTGACAAGCCAATTTCAATCAGTGGTTCTGATATCGATTCAACACCCTGCCCGGAAGGTTGCAAGAATTGTACATCAGGGATTTCATTATCCTGAATAACAAGTGTCTTACTTGAATTATCCGGATCAACTCTGTATGCCGGATTATCTATTAATGTGATAGTAACCATTTCATCCTCTTCCAGTAATGTATCATCAATCGGAAAAACCTTCAGAGGTGTCCCGTTTTTTATGGTGATTGAATTTTTTACAGGCGTATAATCATATCCATTTCGGGCAGTTCCACTTACGGTATAATGGATCTTTATTTTAGTAATCATATTTTCAGTCTGATATAATCTGAATTCAGCAGGATCTGATCCTTCTTTAGCTTTATCATCCCAAACCATTAAAGATATGAGTGGAGTGTCTTCCTGATTGATCTCGGATCCCTGTTTTGTCTGGTTACATGACCCGAATATCAGGCATGCGCATATCATCATCTGTATTCCAGCTTTCATGATTTGTAGGTTTTAATTTGAATCCCAGTTATTTATAAAAAACGTATAAACGAAAAGATTACTTTCTGCTAAAAAAAAATTTAATTCCCCTGAATTTCCCTTCCCAATGTCTGCAATTGATTATTCACTTCCGAAATGATCCTTTCTTCAATACCGGGAGCCCAGGTTGAGGGTTGACTATAGGCTCTCATTGAAGTATTCCCCTCATAACCTCCTTCTTCCAAAACACGCTCAGAGGGTATATAGGCCATTACATCATTAGTATAAGCTGCAATAATCAAATCATTTCCCCATGTCTTTTTAATCCTCAAGGCATAATCAACAACAACTTCACCACCCAGGGATACCAATATCTGATCCCCTAATTTCCAGCTCTGAACAGGATAGAAAGGATATTTTTCAGGTATTACTTCATCCCTGTTGATTTTTTCAATATAATATTTTGCCCACTGTGCCTGCCATTGTCCAGCATTTCTTTCCACCTCTCTTAATTCTTCCATGGATAGTGGTTCGGAAAATTCCAGTTCTATTTCATTATAAAGAGTCTCCAATGCAGGTTTTTGTTCATTCATGGGCTCTTTTATTACCCTGATCACTGCAGCAGCCAGTTCGCTGCCATATTGTTCGGCCAATTGGATTGACCTGCGTGGAATTGGATTTTGATCTCCTCCACATCCGGCAAAAAACAATGCAGTTGATCCAGGATAGGCTTTTTCAAGTTCCATCTGAGAATAGCCCGGATAGTCGCCAGACCATAATAGACCATCTAATGTTGTAGCATGACAGGCATATCCAACTACAATTGCTTTTGTGCTTCCATCAGGATTACTCATTTTAATAACCGGTACAGTATGATCAGATGGTCCCTTAAGTACTGTTGCATGTAATACATCTTTTTCCATATTGTTGCGCCTGTTTACAGCGAATCGAGCCATACCGATACCTGTTGATAAACCGGCAGGAGTTGTACTATTCAGTGCATTGATGACACATTTAACCACCTTCTCCTCCAGGAATTGCTGATATCTGTTTATTTGATCCAACTGATCCTTATTAAAAGGCGGATAAATATTAATAAGATTTTTGTTACATACCGGACAACTGTGTGTGTGTGAACTACTCAGAATAATATCTTTTCTGTCAAGCTTGAATTCCTTCTGTAACCGATTACATATTGATTTTGATAGTTCTCTTGAAAACCCAATAATGTCAGCTGTTACAAGAACACCCTGGTTACCATTTCCGTCATCAAGAGCCAGGGCTTTAACCCATAAATCATGTGTTTTGCCTTCAGCCGGTTTTGTGCGAGCAGCATAACCCGCCATCCACATATTTTCTTCAGGCGTAATTACCATCCTGGCTACCCCTGCCTTCCAATTATTCTCAGAAGAATCAAGATCTTGATTATTTTGAGAATTTTGTTGACAACTTGAGAAACAGAGTAATAAAATCGAAATGTAAAAAATGAAATTTATATAAGTCTTCATCGTTTTCTCTTTATAAAAACCATTGTAAATTATAATATTTATTTCATGTTTTAAACAATTTAACAACTGCCTAAGTATTATTAATTAGGATACATTATTTCATTAAGCACAAATTTCAAATGAGAAATCAAATATTTGAAGGAACTATCAAGGTAATATTTGAAGATAAAGGTTACGGATTCATTGAATCAACAGAACATCCCGAAGGTGTCTTTTTCCTTATATCCCAGATAAAAAGAACCATATCTGAAGGAGATCATGTGGCATATGAAGCCCATCCATCAAGAAAAAACCCGGACAAATCAGAGGCGAGATTTATACGACAGGTTTTTGTAACGAAAAACAATGTTAAAGTTTTAGAAGGAATTAAAAGTACGATTCATGCAAAGGCCCGAGAAGTACTTCATGAAATATTACCGACCATTGAATTAGAGACGTCTAAGGAAATCATTGAATTTCAGGCAACATTGGATAACCACACAGGATATCAATATTGTATAGAAACTAATGATAATGACAAGATCATCTATGCCAAACGCTGGAAGAAGAGCACGTATTATAAATTTGTAATTGATAAGAAACCTGCTGAGACTAATGAATTCACTATCATATTTAAACAAATTGAAGATTATTATCTGGTGCTGACAGCATTTTTTGGTCCAAAAGCTGAACCGTTTCCATGGGATAAAAATGCTAATATTGAAAAATCTTTGAATTTCTGGAAAAATCATGCTATTGTCCTGGCAGGTGAATTTGATATAAAACCAGAGACAATTACTGGTATCCTTCCGGAAGAATTGGAAGAGTATTTTCCCGATAGTTTATAAGTGAATTCTCAATCCTTTATATTCCAGATTAGTTTTAGGAATGCATATTTTTTAATTATGAATGACAAAAAAGAAAGAACAAACTGTGACAAATTACTCGAGATTATAGATGTTATGGAAAAGGGATTGCGCGCATCTCTGAAAAGTATTTCCAAGGAACATCTCAATCACCAATTTGCCACACATAAAATGACTATTGGCCAAACAGCTGTCCATACTATGTCGTGGCCAACATATTTCCTGGCAGAATCACCTCCATGGGAAGTAACTGAATTGACCTGTCGCCCCTGCACATATCCTCTTACCACAGATTTCGTTAAAATGGTTATCAGTGAAGGATGTGAATCTATGAGAACCTTTTTACTGAACACTAATGATGAATTCCTGGAAATAGATGAAAAAGGGAAAAAAGGCAAGGGCTATATCCTTTACCGGCTACAATTACATACACTGGTTCATGCAAACCAGATCGCTTTTTTAAGGGGTATATTAGATCCGGTTTGGGACTATAACAGTCATTTTGGAGATATGGCTACTGCACTCATAGCCCTTGATTACCATACAAGTAATGATCTTAATGTTAGAGGCTTCTGAAAATTATCTCAATCTCAAGTTAAAGTTACAGAATCATATTTGAGAAGTTGAGGTATTATAATTCCCGTACAGCCTTAAACATACTGACAATATTTTCAGGCGGTACATTGGCCAGGATATTATGGACCTGTTGAAAAACGAATCCACCACCTGATCTCATTATCCCAACCTCTTTTTTTACATGTTTCTCAACTTCTTCCGGTGTTGATTCAGGTAATATATGCTGTGTATCACATCCACCTCCCCAGAAAGTGATTTTATCTCCAAAATCAGCTTTTAGTACGGCAGGCTCCATTCCGGCACATGATATCTGTACAGGATTTATTGTGTCTAATCCTGCATCAATTAGATCAGGAAGCAGTTCATTTACTCCACCGCAACAGTGAAGCATTACTTTCACATCTGCCAGTTCTTTGGCACGGTTCCACATTTTTTTATGATAAGGTTTGTAAAGCTGACGGTATGAATCGGGACCGATCAGAGGGCCCCATTGTCCCCCCAGATCGTCTCCAAAAAGTATTATATCAATATATGGTCCAACAGCTGAAAGCCACTTTTCCAGGTTCCCCATATGGTAATCACACAGGATCTCTGAAAACTCCTGAACTTTATCCGGATACATGGCAATGTCAAGGAGATAATTATCCATCCTGAACAGCATCTGGGGTATCTCAAACAGATTACCTCCAAAAAGACCGATGATAGCCTTGTCAGTTGATTCCCTGAGTGCTTTCGCTCCTGCAATTAATTCCTGCTTCTCATCTGCCTTATCCAGATCAAGGTGTGCTCCGGGATGACTGATACCGGTCCACATGGTATCCCCGATTATATCCGGAAGATCGCTGAAATCATCTTCAGCTATTTTCCTTTCTGCCAGTGGAAAATGAATTTGTTCAAAATAAAGACAACCTGGCTTCATGATACCAAGTTCCAGACCATTATCGTCCATCAGTATCCAGTCATCCCCGGTTTTCTCCACATTCATATAATAAGGGATCTCGCAAGAGGTTCCATCCGGCAAAATCCAGGGTTTCCAGTCCTTATCTTCATTTAAAAAGCCACGCCCCATTTCAATTGTATCAATTTCAAATAGATCGAGAACATCCTCGTCGACTATAGCAAGTTGCTGTACCATATCATAAACCCTTATAGGTCTATTTTCAAGGCCCAGGTGATCTCTTAACCTTGCATAGGCAATCGCGGCAATTCCTGAGGACCGGTGGCCGGATAGATCGATTGGAACACGATCCGTTTCAACGTGATTCAGGGCATTCATTACTCTATCTCTGGAATTCATACGGCTTATTTTAGTAAAAAAGTATAGGGTTTATATGGTTTGTACTTCAAAATAAAAGTACCATTTTTTATGAATATGGGTTCACCTACCTGCTGTCCCCTTAAATCTACTGGAACAGCAATACTTGCCTCCATTTTATCAGGTAATTGAACTTCACATTCCCCGGCCTCGCCAGCCTGTTCCCATAATCGCAGAAAAAGTTCATCATCAGATCCAATCCCGAAAGCTGTTACAAGAATTCCTTTTGCATTAATCCTGATACCGCGATGAGATGGAGGCAGAAAATCAGGGCCATATCCGGCATATCCTGCCTTCAGAGGCTGACGGAATTCTTCAGATGGAGTAATGATTGCACTTTCATTATCATATGAGTCAATAGACCATAAATAAAATCGGGCAGACCATGATCCTTCGATCCATTCAGTGAAATTCGTACTCCACTGGTTATTATATAGATTGAAAAATACATTCGCCTGTTCAGGCATAAAATCTCCAGAATATTTCCATAATCCCGGACGATCCAGGCTGATACCAGGTACATCCGGAGAAAATAACCCGAATCCACTCCCAGATTCATCAATCACAGCCATTCCTGTATTTAAAAAATAATAATCAAAATTGGAACCTTTCACAAAATCTCTTTCAGGATCTACGATACCACCTAATCTTCCCAATTTAAACGTTGGATCCTTTATATTCAGTGGAAATGTAATCCACCCTGCTTCAGGCCACGGTTCTGCCGGTTTACTGTGTATGGCCCATGTCAATTCAATATAGGGCTGCTTATCATACAAACTTACAACCAGAGAGTAATCATGGGCTGTTTCATCTTCGCTTTCGGAATGCAAAATTGCACTTGCCTTAAATTGATCCTCCTGGTAGGTAATACGCATTTTTTGTTTTTTTATCTGGTAATATGGATCATTGGAAAGGTTTGGTTTTCCTAATTCATCCAATGCCCATTCCCATCCGCCTTTTACATAATCAGTTGTATATGATTCTACTATTTTTTTTGAAAACCTTTCATACATATACCCACCAAATCCATACTCACTCTCCTGGTTTCTCATTTCCTGCCCACTTTTTTTATTTGTGATGGACTTGATTGAGCCCTGATCAGGATCAATTATAATCCTGAAATACTCGTTTTCAAGGATATTATTATTCCGATCAATAAATAAACTTCCTTCAGCTCTTACCTTTTTTGCTATTGGAACATATGTTTTATATCCCATTGCAGGTACATTTTCTGCTTTAAAACGAATGATATTCCCTTTATTCGAAAATGGTTTATATTTCCCGGTTGACAGGTCTTCCAGTACATTTCCTTCCAGGTGAGACGAAAGCGTTTGAAGCATAACCACACCGTTTCTTTCCCACGGCAGGGGATTGTAAACAATAATGCGGTTGCCATCCACTTTTACCATGGATGCCAGTTCATCCAGTTTAAGTGTGTACATCGGGATCACCTTCTTTTCCATCTGAAAAACACGGTCAGCTTTTTCATTCCATGAATGTTCGATCGGCTCAAAAATGTCCTGTGCCTTAAGAGATCTGAACTCATCGCCATAACTAAAATATCCTGAATGGCCATGACTCATTGCCAGACCAAAGGTATGTTCATCAAATAATAGGGCGTTTTCATTAGCCTCGCTGATCAGGTTTGAAATATCGTTTTGTTGTTCAGCCCAGAAGTTCATATTCGTATTCAAGGCTTCAAGGCTGAACATATCCTTTTTCATACGCCTTGAATTCTTCACTTCTCTTGGCATCGACATATAACCATGTATCCATGTATCAGGCATATCCCCTCGCACTACAGGAAGATCTGGCTTTTCTTTCATCAGTAAATCGTGAAAATCCGATATTCTGCCAATATGAATCGTAGCATTCGGGGCCAGGTAGTTCGCCTCTTTCATAATTTTTTTAAGTTCCTCAGGTTTGGGAGGGCCCTGGTTATCATTCGTATGTATAATTGCCAGCCAGGATTTGTAAGGCCAATCTTCCGGTGGAACGAGGTCAGTTCCATAGTACTTGCTCCAGTACATAGTCATCAATCTTGAACCATCAGGCCCTTCCCACCAGAACAACATGGGAACATCAGGAGATTGTGAGGCAGGATTACACCCAAGGTGAAGGATATCCACACCCGCATTTGTTAACAGTGTTGGAAGTATCCATGAATGACTGGGAACATCGGTCATCTTTGCATCCCTGGATAATTCCAGGCCAAAATGACGAGAAATATCTGTCGAAAATGAAAAACTCCGGGCCAGGTTCTCCAGATCACATGCTTCTGTCTCAAGTGTGAAAGGAAGGGCATGAATTGCAAACCTGCCTTCCTGCAAGGCAACTCCAACTTTTTCCTGTATGTCGGGTTGACTATTTTCAAGAATAGCTTTCATGGGCCATCCTGCCATCGTCCAGACGAATTGTTCATTCTCTGGTAAATCCCGGCCGGCATCCTGAATCTCAAGGGCATTACGTATCAGTGATCCACTGTATTTACTTACAACCGATTCTGCATAATCCGTATATCCAATATCAAAATGTGTTTTAAAAACGATAACAAGATTTTTGATATTCGGATTGGGCTGCAATTCCTGAGCCCATGACGTAGAAACTAATACAATTAAAAAGTAAGAAAGTATGAACAGGCGCTCCATTCGATTTCTCTTTTCTTATTAAAAAACAAATTATGGGAGGATCCCATAACAATGTACAATTTGAACTTAAAATACATTTTTAGACCTTAATAAAAAAATGATCCTCTTACTATAACCACGCAATCAAGTATTGCATCCCTCGATTTTACTTATTCATAAATTTAGCGTTCGAAGCTATCTCAATATCTCTTTTTACCTGAGGCAGGAAATACTCCCATGAGAAAACCGTGTAATCCTTAGAACGAGATGGTATACTTACGTGTGGAACAGGTTGATATCTGTCTTTTGTATGCTCTACTACTTTTTCCCAGTGTTTCAAAGCTGTCATAAGATGTGCAATTGATTTTGTTTTCTCAGCATTTATACCGGATTGCCTGTATGTTTCCAGCGCAATACCTCCACGCAATTTGCTGGAGAAATACAAACCCAGATAGGCCCATGTAGTTATGTCTTCAAGTTCGGATTCGAGTGTTGTTCCAGTTACATTTTTCTGTTCTCTTATTTCCTTAACTATATCTAATGCTTTTTTACATTCCATATCCAACTCAGATGCCAAATCTGTTGGAGTAACAATATCGGTAGTGATTTCAAGTCCCTTTTGATCCATTTCAATAAAATCCTTAATGGACATAAGTGCCGGGTCCAGCGTTTCATGGTAAATCAATTCATCAATGGAAATGAAATCTGAGGAATTATCAAAGAATCCTTCAGAATTGGAAGGACGGGGTGCAAGGAATCCTTCTGAATATAAGGTGTAATCCCAGGTAGATCTATAAAATGAAGCCATGCGTAAAGGCATAATTGATGCCAGGCTATAGGCCTCCAAAAGGTCATCTGCTATTTCTTTCCCATATCTCGACTCAAAAGCATCTGCAAATACCTTGTCTGTTGTATTTGGATCATATAGTAGTCGACCCCATAGCTTGTAAAACAACCATTGCTTCTCAAATCCATATTGCCATGTTTTATGGGGATGGATTTTATGTGAATAATCCATAGCAGGAATATACCCTTCCGAGCCAATGAAATAACCATTAACAAAGTCGTGGGTGTTTGTAGCAATGTGCTGTCTTATAAAATCAGGTTGTCCCCATCGAAGAATAAAGAAATCTTCATTCCGTATCATCCATTGAATATTGTAATTATCAGGCTTTGGATTCCAGAAACGATCATCTACTACTCCGGAATGATAGTCGTGGGTAATGGCCAGAGTAGGGGTGGAATGACCGTGTGACCAGTTGAATTTTACTTCAACCAGGGCCGGGTCATCAAGGTCAGCATGATCAATTACCCTGCGCATTTCGATGGGTGATCCGGATAAAACCGAACGATGAAGGAATTTGATCTTTCTGTTCGCGTCCTTCATACCTGCTACAAAAGTTTCTTCTATCCAATCTTCTCTTTCTTTGGCAGACATCTTATCATCAAAATTTCCCATCCAGTCTGCTAATGTTACGCCTATCCCTGATAAATCTTCATACTCATTGATTAACTGTGTAACTGATTCACGAGTATATTTCTTAACCAGATCCGACTGATCATTGTATACTTCTGCTCCGTAAACATCAGCGAATTCAGGTGAAACTACTATGTTCCAGTTGACAATAAAAGTCTGTATCCCGCGGTTTCTGGCCATCCTGAATAAGGTCTTCCAGAAATTTTGCCACTCCGACAATTCAATATCATTAAAAGGTGTGGCCTCGGGAAAGTTTTTCGCTCTTATCATGTATGAAAATGGATGTGAATTCCATAAGGAAAGTACATTAAACCGGTTTTCAGCCATCATATCCAGGAATTTCTCCCAGAAATCAAGATCCTTGCAGGTTTCCATATGAATGCTTGTTGCAGGACTATCCCGATATGGTGACCATGGCAGGTTGAACTTAATAATCCGGTATTCAAAATACGGATTATTTATTGAGGGATTCACGTTAAATAGGTTTCCATTTCCTTCCAGATGATCACGTAATTGTATCAAACCGTACATTGCACCAATACCATCACGTGCAACGATATTAAGCTCGTTGTTATCATCAGAGTATACAATCTGGAAACCTTCATCCCTGATCTTTTCGGGATTGATCCCTGTTTTTTGCTGAGACAAAGATTCTAAATCAACCGGATTTGATATTATTCTGATGGTATGCCCTTTTGATTCGCCGGAACCACCTGTGAAATAGACATGCTCACCATTTCCAGTAAGTGTATTCCTAACCAAGTTTACCCCATGAAACACCTGCTCCGATTCTGAATCAAATGCAATGGTGATTTGCGATGATGTTGAGTTTGAAAAACTAACTGATATTAAAGTAATTAAGGCAAATCTTAAATAATGGATTTTCATTTCAATTCAGTCATTAAATTTTAGGATGTTTCATACATGATCTTCCAATATCTATAAAATTAAGATTTTCGTCATAAAGAGACTTAAAAAGTGTTTTTTTACAATTATTAAATTAGTCAAAACAACTTTTATAACTTAATCCCTGATGCATTTCATAGTTAATAATGTTAAAGTAACAATCCGGAATACACGATATCTGTTTTTGCTCTGTATTTTCATCATCATTTCAAGTTGTGGAAATAATAGATCTGGTGAGGAAGAATATAATGCCTACATCACTTCCATTCATCAATGGCAGGATAAAAGAGTTGAAGGCCTGAAACAGAACTGGCTCAGTTTACGAGGACTCCTCTGGCTGCAGGAAGGAGAGAATAGTTTTGGTTCGGATTCATCTAACCATATTATTTTCCCAAAAGACAGGGCACCAGAATTTATTGGGACAATTGCACTCAATAATAATAAAGTCATAATCAGGGTATTAAAAGGTATTGAAGTACTTCATGAAGGCAATCCGGTTGATGAGATCGTTATGCAAAGTGATGAATTGGGGGAACCTACTTTGCTTGAAATGGGAACACTTCGATGGCATATTATCAAACGTGGTGATAGGTATGGAGTTCGGTTACGAGATAGTGAAAGCCCATTTATTAAGGAATTTAAGGGAATTGATTCATATGATATAGATACGTTATGGAGGATAAAAGCCAGATATGAACCACACATTCGACCGGTTACAATGAAAATACATAATGTTCTCGGGACAAGTTCACAGTTTGCATCACCTGGTGCATTGGCGTTTCAGTTTGAGGGTCAAACATATAAACTAAATATTATGTCAGAACAGGATGCAGATCGTTACTGGCTGATTTTTGCTGATGAAACCTCGGGTATTGATACATATGGAAGCGGTCGATACCTGTATGCTGATGCCCCTGGCGAAACCGGTAGTACATATATAGATTTTAATATGGCTTATAATCCCCCGTGTGCCTTTACAGAATATGCTACATGCCCACTGGCTCCCGTCCAGAATATTTTACCCATTAGAATTACTGCAGGTGAAAAAAAATATGGAAAAGGAGGGCATTAATGATTGCGGATTTTGGATTTTTGTTCGTCCTGAAATAGGTTAACCGTTTTATAACATACATCTACAAGTCAAACCAATAACTGAACTTCAGCAGGAATACATTATCAGCGTGAATATTCATCAGTTGGCTGATATTATCATTTAACGAGAGGTTGGATATGTTTTCATATTGCGATCTGCCATGTGTCCAAACCAGGAATAATGCTGAACCTGGTTTGTATTCCCAACGAGCCACCAGATTTGACCGATATTGCCGGAAATTATAATCAGGATTGTCAATTACAAAATCTGTCTCATCATTCACGTTCTCATCCACTAAATAACATGACTCTGAATTATCGTATGAAATTTCAGCAGGACCATAAACATGATATATATCGCCAAGATCAGTAACTTCAGGATTGACAACTCTCTTATAATTGCAGTATTCTCCAATCGATACATACGGACTCCCGTAATATTGAATTGTTAAGTCTGGTGTAATGGAATAATCTGCCCGAATTGTAAGTCCCAGGTTTTTCCGGTCTATAGTGGCCAGGAGATATACATCTTCATTCATATCTTCTATATAATCCACATATTGATAATTATCCCGGATATCCCAATAATCTGCGTTAATAGACAATTGTAATGGATTAGATACTTTGTATGTGATCCCTCCGAATACCTGGTTTGTATAAGAAATCTTGTCATCGAAAAAATGGAAATGATAACCAGCACGAAAATAAACTCTTCTGGACTGGTCAGTAGAGATGGAATATCGGTTATGCCAGAATCCTTTCATCCATATTGCAGGCCCCCCCCGTAATAACCTTGTATCCCAACCATGCCCAAAGCGTATAAGGGAACCTTGAAAACCCCATTTATTAGAAAACATTGAAACCATATTCAGAGAATATCTGGGACGCAAGAAAACACCTCCAAAATTCCATTCATTGGTTTGACTCACATGAATAGAATAATTTCTGAAAATTCCTTTTGGTTCCGTTTCTACATATCCAAGCGATACATTCTGTTGAATTATATCCGCCATCTGTAAATAGCCAATATCATTCAGTTCAAGACCTGGAGAACGCCAATTTAGGCCAACCGAATATCTCCACTTCCCATTACTTCCCTTACCAACTTTAATACTCCCTCCATGCCCTGAAAACTGCGTTAAAGATGTATCCAATTCAACATAATCCGCGTCCGGTCTTTGAAAATATCGTGCTGAAGATTGCTGAAGATTACTGATAGCAGAAGGAGCCCCGGTAATATGGCTGAATACTGTCTTTGCTTCCACATAATAAGTTTTTTTATGCCAGAAATGGCTGAAGTCAATTCCACCTGTATAAGCTTCACGATTGAGATGAGTCAAATAGCGTTGATTCAATGATCTGTTAGTGGAGGTCATCATTCCACCAATAATTGTATTCCCTTCTTTAATATCTTTCTGGAGTCGTCCTACAAAATAATTAGTCAATGGCTCTACGATCTCTTTTCGTTTGATATCACCGGAAGTGATTTCCACATTTTCCTGAGCAGTGACACTTTCAAGTATACCAACTGATAATCCGTTTTTCGTTTTTCCTGTGAGCTTAAGTGCACCAAGGATGGTAGTGAAATCTACCTGTTCTGCGTACTCATTATCATTAAGATCCGGAGAAACCATAGGTCTGTGACCAATCCTCCTGGAATAGAATAGCAGATCTTCTCCGAAGTCAAAATCCATAATATTCTTTCCTTCCAGGAAAAACGGCCTCTTCTCTTCAAAAAACACCTCAAATGCTGTAAGATTCAGTACAGATGGATCCGCTTCCACCTGTCCAAAATCCGGATTTATAGTAAAATCAACAGTAAAATCACTGGAAATACCAAATTTCCCGTCCAGGCCAAGTGTTACATTCTGATTCCTTCCTGGAGCATAAGGATTCCCCGGTTCTTTTTCATAGGTTCTTACCTTGCCTACCGTATACGGCATAAGTTCTACCTTTCGTTTCTGGGTGATTCCGCGAACACCATATAACTCTCCAATGGAATACAGTAGCCCCGGAGTATCCCGAGGTATAAGAGCCCATTGATCTTCCTCCTGGTTGCGGTTTACCCAACGCCAGGCATGTAATCCCCATATTTGTTCTTCAAGGTTTGCATAACGTAGTTGACTCAGGGGAATCTGCATTTCAGCTGTCCATGCAGAATCTTCGAGTCCTACTTTTCCATGCCAGACCGCATTCCAGTTAGTATCCCAGTGATCATTGAGAAGCATCAGATCCAGTTTGCTTCCCGAAGCAGAAAGATCAAACTCAAACCCGGTTCTGTGATCAAAATAGCTATCAAAACATACACCTACCATATCACCATTGAAGGCATCCCTGCGTCCCATTTGTCGATCAATTTTTTCAGGTTCATTGTCATATGCACGAATTGCTACATACATATTCTGATTATCATATAGAATCTTTATTTCTGTTTCTTGTGATGGAGGGATTCCTTCAGCCGGCAAATACTGCTGATAATGACCTGACCAAGATCCTTCATCCCAACAGGTATCATCTAACTTACCATCTATCTTTGGCGGATTCGATTGAATGTGTTGTGTAGTATATACTCTTTTCCCCTCATTGTTATAAAATCCGGAATCCGTTTCGATCAATTTCTGAGAGACTGAAGAAACTGAACAAATGAAAATCAGTGAAACACTCAAAAAAAGTTTCGACAGAAGTGAACAGGACGTGTTTAAGTTATAAAATATGCTCAAAAAGCGGTGTATTAACATTGCTTCAGCTCAAAAAATCCAATATGACGGGAAAATCAACCTTCAACTGTAAATATAGCTCCTAATTAAATATATGATTTCAAGTCAGCGCTCAAAATCTATCTTTCAATCCCAATTTGTATCAATTCCACATAACTTGTCAGGATCCATATTATTGATTAAGCCAACAATAAAATGTAACTTCCTGAAAATTGGATAACGAAAAATTTAAATCTAATAACCAGGGAAAAATATGAATGGATTCAAGAAACAGCTCCAGGTTTTATCTTATTGCCTGCTAACTCCCCTGCTATTAATGTGCTCTAATAACGTTGATAAAGAAATGTATAAGGTAGAAAGATTATCTGATCCGGTTAAAATTGATGCTAACTGGGATAAACTCCCCTGGAATATTATACAACCCTTAAAGATCAACAACTATATGGGTGATAAGCCGGATCACAAACCTATAGTTCTGGCGAAACTGGCTTATGATCAGGATGCCATTTACGTTATCTTTCAGGTGAAAGACCAGTATGTACGAGCTGTTGCGGACAATTACCAGGGGAAAGTGTATGAGGACAGTTGTGTTGAATTTTTCTTTACACCGGGGGGGGATATTAAAAAAGGTTACTTTAATCTTGAAACCAATTGTGCTGGAACAGCACTATTCCATTTTCAGAAAATACCAAGGAAAGATGCGGTAAGTATTCCACATGAAATCTTTAACGAGATTGAAATGGCGCATTCGCTTCCAGGAATTATTGATCCCGAAATTACTGATCAAATTACATGGACCCTTGAGTATCGTATTCCATTCGATATTCTTAGGGATCAATATGACATTACTGATCCGGCAAGTGGTGAGACATGGTTGGCTAATCTGTACAAATGTGGAGATAAAACTTCACACCCACACTGGCTAACCTGGTCTGTTATTGACAAACCCAAACCTGACTTCCATGTACCGGAATATTTCGGCATCCTTGAATTTCAGTAAACCGGTATATTTATGAAAAATATCTCAGTTTGTTGCAGACTTCTTTTAATCGCAATTATTTTTTCTTTTGGTTGTACAACAAGTAAAAAGCCTTCATTGATCAGCGTATTG
This sequence comes from Bacteroidota bacterium, assembly GCA_042584165.1. Classification (GTDB taxonomy): domain Bacteria; phylum Bacteroidota; class Bacteroidia; order Cytophagales; family Cyclobacteriaceae; genus JBHOSY01. Next base: position 37,089 of record JBHOSY010000003.1, read on the forward strand.
ATTTTAAGCGGGAGAAATAACCATGAATGGCAAAAAACAACCCCGGTACTTTACAGTATGTATAATAAGACAGGTATATTTATTACCAGCATTACTGAGCGACCCGATACACTTACCTATGATGACTATATTAATTATGATGTCATCGTCAGCAACTGGAATACATGGCCTGATAATAAACAACGCATAAGCAAGGAGCAGGAAAACGCTTTCGAAAAATATATCAATGAAGGTGGAGGCGCTGTGTTTATTCATGCCGGGGCATCATCATTTTATGAGTGGGAAGCTTATCATAAAACAGGTATTGGCAGATGGGGGGATAGTACTTCTCACGGAAAGCCGACAATTGGGAAAATTATTAGCTTAAACCAGGATCACCCTGTTACCCAAGGAATTAATGAATTCTTTATTATGGATGAGATCTGGGAGAATTCTGATATTCATAGTTCCGCACAAGCGCTGACAAGTATAATCGCAACGGATGAGGAAGATAATCATCTCATTGAAGGACCATCCGTCTTTATCAACCAGGTAGGAAAAGGGCAAAGTTTTTATACAATCCTTGGACATGATGAAAGAGCATTTTTTAACACAGGGTTTCAGACACTAATAAAACGGGGGACCGAATGGGCAGCTTCAGGTGATGTCTCTATTGAAATTCCACTTGAGTTAAGGGAAAACCAGATATCAAACGAAGAAATCTACACCTGGAACCAAACTGATACTACTATCCAATTGCTGAAAAATATGAATCTTGTCTGGCAGTATAATTTTCGGAACCGTTTTGGTAAAACCTATTTTCACCCCATATATCTGAACCATGCCAGGATAACCTGTGAAAGTCCTGTAGATCATCCATGGCATGTAGGCCTATGGTTTACATGGAAGTTTATAAATAACATCAATTACTGGGAGTATATGAATGAATATAAAACCGAAAAAACAGGGTATAAATCAGAAGGGGTTACTGAACTTGAAAATATTTCGTTTAAGAACCATCCCGATTACTCTGCTGATATTGAACTTAATATCATGTATCACCCCATAGGGGATGTTTCTGTAATGAAAGAGCAAAGGAATATCCATATTTCACCACCGGGTAAGGATGGAAGTTATTATATTAATTATGAGCATACATTTAATGCGATATCTGAAGAAGTTGTCCTGGATCGAACACCCATCCTTGGTGAACCTGATGGCAAATCATGGGGAGGATATGGAGGCTTATCAATCAGGTTCAATCAGGATTTTACATCATCCGAACTTTTTCCTTTTCCAGGAGAAGAGAAGTATCCCAGAGGTGCATGGTTATATATGGGACTGAAATCCCTGACAGGAGAGAAAGTGGGTGTATGTATGTTTCAAAATCCTGACTACACAACTGAATATACACGCTGGTATTACCAGGACAATTCTGATATTCCATTCTTCTGGTTTGGCCCGGCAGCGCTGTACGATCATAAAATCATTCTTAAAAAAGAAGAACCACTTACTTTAAAATACAGGGTGATGATATTGCCAGGTGAGAAGAAAGACGAATTGGAAGAAGCATATCATCACTATATCTACGAATGAAATTTTTTTAAAATTGATAATACTGAATATGAAAAACCTAACTCGACGGGAATTCACAAAAAAAGCAGCTAAAAGTGCACTGAGCGCTATTTTGATCCCTACCATACTACCTTCAAATATCAGATGGCGAGGAGCTAATGATCGTATAATACTTGGCCATATAGGTGTCGGTTCTCAAGGAGGATCAGAACTCAGGTATTATTTTCTGCCACTTGAGACATCCAGGTCTGTCGCAATTTGTGATGTTCATCAGGATAGAAGAGAGACATGGACAGACGTTGTAAATCAGCAATACAAAATGAACCGTACAAGCTCACCGGAATGCAAGGCATATCTTGATTTTGATGAAATCCTTGATAGAAGTGATATCGATGCTGTTCACATCACCACCCCGGATCACTGGCATGTAACAGCTGCCATCAAGGCGGCAAAAGCGGGCAAACACATCATGCTAGCCAAACCTCTGGGATTAAGCTATCCGCATTTTCAGAAACTCGTAAAAGCTGTTGTGAAAAGTGGTGTGAAATTTCACTATGCAACCCAGCAGCGATCATTTGAACATATGAAAATGGGTGTTGACATGGTCAGGGAAGGGAAGATCGGCGACATAGAAAAAGTATCAGTCTGGTGCCCTGGTAAAAATCCGGTTTCTTCTCCGGAATGCAGGGAAGTACCGGTACCCGATACTTTTAACTTTGATCGCTGGACCGGTCCGGCTCCATTGAATACTTATTGTCCGGATCGTGTCACAAATAATAGTTCGTGGTTTCAATATGATTACAGCATTGGTTTCCTGGGAGGTTGGGGAGCTCATCCTCTTGATGTGATGATATGGGCTTTAAAAGACCAATTAAGTGGTGTTTATTCAAGTGAGGGGAAAGGGAAATTCTGGGATGAAGGAGGTATTTATGACAACATATATTCCTGGAATGTTAAATATAATTACACCAATGGTACAAAAGTCCATTTTGTTAGCATGGATCAGGCTGATGATGTTATTAAACATCGGGAGATAAAAGAATCGAATGGAACCACGTTTTATGGGACCAAAGGTTGGATCTCACTCAGTCGAGATTCAGTTAAATCAAATATTCCAGAGATACATAAGAAATTAAATAGTGCTTCCAGAGGCAATGTCACTATGGGCCAGGCATTCCTTGATGTAATTCATGGAAAGACTCCAGAATTATGTCCACTCAACGAAGCGATCATATCAGATACAGTGAGTCACATGGGTGATATTGCCATCAGGAGAAAGAAAGCTGTAACCTGGGACCCGGATAAAGGAGAAGTCATTAACGACCAGGAAGGGAATGGATTATATGTCCGCGAGATGAGGAAGCCTTACAAGGTGTAAATCCTGTTTAAATAAAATAGCCCAGGGTTTTAAATCCTGGGCTACCATTAATTTATTTCATCAATATCTAGCTTTTCTGATCGCCTTTATCCCGCTTCCCTTTTTCTGCATCAGGCTGTGAGATTGAGTCTCTCATTGATGTATCAGCCTGGATGTTTTGCATCCTGTAATAATCCATTATTCCTAGATTCCCTGATCTGAATGACTCTGAAATTGCCTTTGGCACTTCTGATTCAGCCAAAATTACTTTTGCACGCATTTCCTGGGATTTGGCTTTCATCTCCTGTTCTACGGCAACAGCCATAGCTCTTCTTTCTTCAGCCTTTGCTTCAGCAACTTTCAGGTCTGCACTGGCCTGGTCAATCTGAAGTTTTGCGCCAATATTTATTCCAACATCTACATCTGCAATATCGATAGATAATATTTCAAAAGCAGTACCTGCATCCAGACCCCTCTCCAATACCAGTTTGGAGATTTTATCGGGATTCTCAAGAACAGATGAATGTGTGGCTGCTGAGCCAATGGAAGTTACAATACCTTCCCCAACCCTGGCTAATATGGTGTCTTCCCCGGCTCCTCCAACCAGTTGCTGAAGGTTTGCCCGTACCGTTACCCTTGCTGTGGCAATCAACTGAATTCCGTCTGCTGCAACAGCTGTAACCTTTGGTGTGGTGATCACTTTCGGATTTACAGAAAATTGAACAGCTTCAAATACATTTCTTCCCGCAAGGTCTATTGCTGTAGCTTGTTTAAAAGTCAGGTCTAAATTGGCTTTATCGGCAGAGATAAGTGCCTTGATTACAGTAGGTACATTACCTCCAGCCAGATAGTGCGTTTCCAGATCTTTGACATTTACATCCAATCCTGCTTTACGCGCCGTTATTAAAGCATTCACTATGAGATTAGGTGGGACTTTCCTGATCCTCATTGTGATCAGATCTATCAGACTAACCCGGACTCCGGAGAAAATGGCTGTGATCCACAGGTTAACCGGCACAAAATAGAGAAATACAAAAAAGCCGATTATAACGGCAAAAATGATGATTACTAGCATCATAGTATCCATGCTTCTTAAGTTATTGGTTCAACGATTATTTTATTCTGTTTGATTTTGATGATCCGGATTCGGATTCCCGGTTCAAGGTAATTACCAAGTGTAGAAACTTCATATACTGTATCCTGGAATTCAGCCTTTCCAATAGGGCGTAGGGTAGAAATTGTCTCGCCTTCTTCACCTACCTGTAAACTACTTTTTTCGCCTTCGTTAACCTTGCTGTCTATAGATCCTTTCAATGCAAATTTGGACCAGGCACCACTCTTAAAACCATATACCATCATTGCCAGTCCAAATATAAGGGTAACAATTAAAACGATAGATCCGGTTCCTGTTCCAAAATTTGTATAACTGATGACTATGCCGGCAATTGCAAATATTACTCCCAGTAAACCAAGGAAAGTTGTCCCTGGTACAAAGATGATCTCAGCCACGATAAATCCAAGGCCAAGGACGATTAGTAATATTACGGTTATCCACTCCATTCAGTCAACTTGATGAATCGCCAAAATTAACAAATTAATAACAATATACACCATCAATTAATAGGCTTTTGCAAAGAGAACTCTCTGACTCGAAGGCTTTCCTGAATATATACATTTTCCAGGTTCGCTGTTCCCGTTCATGGGAATTAAACGTATAGTAGCCTTGGTTTCGCTCTTAATCATTTCCTCCGTTTCCAAAGTACCGTCCCAATAAGCATATACAAATCCCCCCTTATTGTTCATGATTTCTTTGAATTCGTCATATGAATCCACGGTAAAGGTGTTTTTCTCCCTGTAATCCAAAGCTTTCTTAAAAATTCCTTCATGAATTGAGTTCATCAGATCATCCATACCTTTTATGGCCTGTTCAACAGCAATTATATTCTTTTCTTTGGTATCTCTTCTAGCCACTTCAACTGTTCCATTTTCGAGATCCCGGGGTCCAATAGCAATTCGAACCGGAACTCCTTTCAATTCATATTCTGCAAATTTCCAGCCTGGTTTAAATGTATCCCTGTCATCATACTTAACCGTAAAACCTTTGGCCTTTAACGCTTGCTTGATTTCATTTGCCTTTTCTGAGATTGCTTTGAATTCTTCTTCCTTTTTGTATATAGGGACGATCACTATCTGTATAGGTGCAAGTTTGGGAGGTAATATCAGACCATCATCGTCTGAGTGTGCCATTACAAGTGCCCCCATCAAACGTGTACTCACGCCCCATGAAGTGCCCCATACGAAATCAAGACCACCATCCTTTGTCGCAAATTTTACGTCGAAAGCCCTGGCAAAATTTTGCCCCAGAAAGTGAGAAGTTCCACATTGAAGCGCTTTTCCATCCTGCATAAGCGCTTCAATACAATAGGTATCTACAGCTCCTGCAAAGCGTTCACTTTCAGTTTTCACACCTTTGTGAACCGGTACAGCCATATGCTTTTCTGCAAAATCAGCATACACATCAATCATCGTCATGGTTTCCTCAAGCGCTTCTTCTTTAGTAGCGTGGGCAGTATGACCTTCCTGCCATAGAAACTCAGTGGTTCTTAAAAACAACCTTGTTCGCATTTCCCATCTGACCACATTTGCCCATTGATTTAACAACAGGGGGAGGTCACGATAGGATTGAATCCAATTCTTATAGGTATTCCAGATGACTGTTTCAGAGGTAGGTCGTACGATCAGTTCTTCTTCCAGTTTGGCTTCAGGATCAACCACTACTCCTTTCCCTGTTTCACTGTTTTTTAATCGGTAATGTGTCACTACTGCACATTCTTTAGCAAATCCCTCAACATGAGATGCCTCCTTACTGAAAAATGATTTGGGGATGAAAAGCGGGAAATAAGCATTTTCATGGCCTGTGTCTTTAAACATCCCATCCAATGTAGCCTGCATCTTTTCCCAGATAGAAAAACCATATGGCTTAATTACCATACATCCCCGAACCGGTGAATTCTCAGCTAAATCTGCCTTTTTCACCAACTCATTATACCACTGTGCATAATCCTCCGATCTTTTTGGCAATCCCTTTCCCATTTTTAATAAATAAAATAAGTATCCATGATTAATGGTATGATATTTGTTTTAATTGTAATATAATTAACAATTGCACTTGAAAAAGATGAATTTTCTTGATCAAGTTTTGTAAATTTCCGTTAATTATATTGGTTTGTGTCACTTAATGAAGAAAGGGCAAAGTTATGAAAGCACTAGGAGCAATAAAACTGTTTACCTTATCATTTTTAATCCTCGGTTTTGGAAATGGATTAGCCCAGGAATATGATGATTTGTATTTCAATTCTTCTGACAGGAAGAAAGATAAGGTTGAAAATACCGTAGTTGCGAAAAATACTACCGTTTTTACTCCTCAGAGTCCAGCCTTAAGTACACAAACATATGGAGATGAAACTGTAAACTATTCAGCCAAGCATGTAAATCCGGAATACATTGCCCGGTATAAAAGTGCTCCCGCTGATGAATCTGCGATTGTTAACGAAGACAGTGAGGACTCATATTATGTTGAAGATTATGATCAGGTAACTGAATATCCTGATGAAAAAAAATATAAACACTCTAATTATTATCCATATCCAAGTACATTCCAAGGATCACGTGATCCCTGGTTAGCTAGAAATTATTATGGCCGATCATATTACGATCCATTCTGGGGGATGAATTCATCACCTGGTTGGAATATGGGACTTGGCTACACTTTTGGATCAATGTCAGGATGGAATATGTCTATGGGTTATGGCTCAGGAGGATGGGGATATAATCCATACAATTATTATGGAAGTCCTTATGGTTCAATGTACGATCCTTGGAGCAGTTACAGCATGTATGATCCTTGGTATAGTGGAAGTTATTATTCTTCATATTCATATTACAATCCATGCCGTAATCCTTACCGTTACGCATATTCTAATTCTTATAACCGGTATTATGGAGGCTATTACGGGGGTGGTTCTGTTTTCTATCCGATGAATTCTGGTTATGACCATCGAAATGTGAAACTTGCAAAGAGAACAGCCAGGGGAAGTAATACCAAACCGGGCACAAGCAATATTGACAGGGAACGTCATTATTCACAGGATGCACGAACAAATGAAAATAGCCGTGCAAAGGTTGCCAGCACTGAAAAGCGGGATCACTCAGAAATTCAGAATGAGTATTATGGACGCTCAAGAAATAATGCTTATTCAGGGACCAGAACTCGTAGTTCATCGAATCGAGATCTGACAACCACCAGCTCAAACAGGAGTTCAGTTGGTACATCGAGTACTACCCGTACAAGGGCTACGAGAGAAAAAAGCAACTATTCACGACCAAGTTACAAAAATAATCAAAATCAAAATCGTAGTAACTCCTACAACAGGCTTACCAATTACAATAGTGGATCAAATTCAAGATCATATAGAAGTTCTGGATATCAAAGAAGCAGCAATAGTTCATCCAGAAGTTACTCCAGTTCAGGAAGCTATTCCAGTGGATCAAAATCAAGTAGTTCCTCTGGTAGCAGATCTTTCTCTTCAGGCAGCTCTGGTAGCAGGTCTTCCTCATCGAGTAGCTCTGGCAGAAGTTCCTCTTCACGAGGAAGGAGGTAATTAGCGACGATATCGCTATTCTATAGTAGGTTCAAAATAGTTTAAAAATGAAAGCGTTGGTAAAGCTTATTTTAATAAGCACAGTGATCGTATTGTCTTTTAAAAATGCTACCGGACAGGTTGAACCCTGGTCAGGATTCGAAAGCTCGGCTTTATTATTCAGCCAATCTACATATGGTGGAAGCGCCAGGATACAGGGACTGGGAAATGCATTTACATCATTGGGAGGAGATATTAGCGCTGCTTCCATGAATCCAGCTGGACTGGGTTTTTACAACCGTTCGGAAATCAGTTTTACCCCGGCTCTCAACTTTCAAAATATGACATCAGATTATCTCAATACTGAAACCAGAGATGGAAAAACGAACTTTAATATAGCTAATCTGGGTTTGATATTTAATAATACTAAAATCGAAGCTACATCCGAGGGTTGGAGGGGAGGTAACTGGGGTATCAGCTATAATAGAACCAATAATTTTAATGATAGAACAGTCTATCAGGGGGAAAATAAGACAAATGATTTTATTGACTGGGTATTGGATGAATCGAATTTCAACAACGAAATTCCCCTGACTGATTTATCATATGAGACGTTTCTTATAAATGATTATACAATTACTGAATTTAGTGATACCGTATTCGTCGGTGACTATATTGTCTATGATGGAACTGACACCGTACATGGAGTCTGGGATTCATTTGTTTCCTTCACAACTCCCAACAATCCTACCTGGCAGTTAGAGGAGATCAATACGAAGGGGGCTCAGAACCAATGGAATTTCTCATATGGAGGTAATTTTTCTGATATATTCTACTTTGGAGCCAGTCTGGGTATAAATACTATAAACTATGAATCTGAACGTATCTATAAGGAATATAGAGGCGAGGAAGATATACTCGATTATTCCATTTTATCAGAGAAATTGAGGATAAATGGTGTTGGAGTGAATGGTACTTTTGGAGCCATTGTACGGCCTGTAAATATACTTACACTTGGAATTTCATATGTTACGCCAACAATATTTACCATTGATGATGAACTGACATCCACAATGAATACTGTATGGAGAAACAGTGCATTTGACTATTATGGCAATGAGGATGGATTTTCAGGCGATCAGCTCTCAACAGGTGAAACACTGGCTTCATATTATTCCTTAAAAACACCTCAAAGAGTGAATGTAGGTGTATCAGTTTTTGCAGGCAAGCATGGATTCATTTCAGCAGATTTGGAATGGGTGGACTATTCACAAATGAATTATAATTCTCTTGATCAGAATTTTGATTATGAAAATGAAAATATCAGAGATTTCTATAAATCTGTTACAAATATCAGGATCGGGGGAGAATACCGTAATGGCATATGGCGAGCTCGCGGTGGTTATCAATTGCAGGGAGATCCTTATAATGAGGTAGATGATGTTAAAAGGAGTAAAAATACTGTTTCAGCAGGTACAGGGATAAGACTTAAAAACTTTTACACCGATCTTTCATTCCTGTATTTATTCTACAATACAGTTCAGTCACCCTATTCGATAGATCCGGAGGCTGTTGAATTCCTGGGACCAACCCCGGTGGCAGATATCAGCAATTCCGCTGCCAGGCTGATCTTTTCAATCGGATTCCTTTTCTAGGATCAGTTTCTTCATCAAAGGCCCAATATCCTGATCCATATTATTATGGTACAAAAATGTATACCTTGATTTTTCATAATAAGGGGCTCTGGAATCAAGTTTTTCCCTGAGTGCAACGAGCAGGGAGTTTTCATCAAGATGACTAAGTAATGGCCTTTTCTGTAATCCTTTTTGGGAAAGTCGTTCTTCTAAATCCTCCGGTGATGTTTTAATATATAAGGTAATCCCATGATTATTCATAAACTCCATGTTATCAAAAAAACAAGGTACCCCACCACCGGTAGCCATAATGAAGTTTTCTTTACTGATCGAAAGTTTCTTGAGTAGAGAAGTTTCTATTTCCCTGAAATAATCCTCACCATCTTCCGTAAAAATCTTATCAATTGATTTACCGGTGTACCTGATGATCTCCATGTCAAGATCTATCAGGTTATAGCCGGTGATACTGGAAAGTCGTTTCCCAAAAGTTGATTTACCACATCCGGGCATGCCTACTAAATAGAACCTCATAGATTAAATTGTTACAATTATCCTCAAAATCTAATCAAGTAATCCGAGTAATTTTTCAGCTGAAGGAATATTATTATGATGCCATTTGCCTTTAACCACTCCATCCTGTAACAACCACAACCCGGGATTCGACCGGATGATGGCTTCAAGCACTGTCATATCCGCATAGTAAATTGAAACAGCGAGTTGATTTTCATGCCTGAATATTTCAAATTCCTCCTCGTTAGAAGATGTTAGCACCCAGGCATCTACATCGCTTTCAATTCCAGAGATTAGTTCATTTATCTCAGATATATGTTTGGTACTTGCCTTGTTTACATCATAGATTATTATAAATAACTTTTTGCCTTCAAAAGTCTCTAATGTATGATCGTCCTCTTCATCCCAGATACTGTAATCGGTTATCTTTGGTTGGGCTTCAGGATTTATCAGTACCATTTCCTTGAATTGAAAGGTTGTATCAGCAGGATACTCTTCAAACACATATTCCTTCCCATCCTTTTCGACGATATACTTATAACGATACGTATCAGATGGTTCCATCTGTTCCGGGATGTTATTACCAACTTTATATGGACGGAAATCAATATATGGAAGATGACGAATTGAAAAAATTGATACAAATATCATAAATGCAGTCAATACCCCCATTAGAATATCAAGTTTGCCGGTATGCCTTGAAGATTTATATTCTTTCCGTCTTATAAATAAATATATAACCAGTATAATCAGTAAAACATCTTTCATAAATGATTCCCATGGGTCCAGCGGAATGGCATCTCCAAAGCAACCGCAATCAGTGACTTTATTAAAATACGCAGAATAAAATGTGAGAAAAGTAAAAAACGATATTAGGAGGAGGTATAACCATGATGTGATTTTCATCCTGTAATAATAGAGAAGGGCTATACCTAACATTACTTCCATAACGCTAAAGAGGACTGAGAGTAACATGGAATGAGGTATAAGGATCTCAAATACTGGGGAAAAATCATTGGCAAATACCTCAAAGTACTCTTTCAACTTGATCGCCGTACCCGTGGGATCATTGATTTTGACCAGTCCTGAAAATATAAAAAGGACTCCCACAAAATAACGAACCACATTATCAACGATTTTCATTCTTCTTTTAAGTTTAATTTAATCAGACAAAAGACGGAATAATTAATTATATCCTGATAATTCGATGCAATACCTTCTGATATTAGTGTTTTACCTTCATTGTCCTCAATCTGTTTGATACGCATTAGTTTCATCAAAATGATATCCGTTATGGAACTGATTCTCATCTCCCGCCATGCCTCTCCATAGTCGTGATTTTTATCTGCCAGAAGTAATCGGGTCATTTCTGCCTGTTGGTCAAATAATGTAGAGAGTTCCTCATATGGAATCTCTGTCCGTCCATCTTCGCCCAATTCAATTTGGATAAGTGCAATCAGGCAATAATTGATGATTCCCACGAATTCCGAATTTATATCATCTTCTACTTTCTGGATCCCTTTTTCCTGTACGGATCGGATTCGCTGAGCTTTAATAAATATCTGATCAGTAATTGAGGATAATCGTAAAATACGCCAGGCAGTACCATAATCAACTGTCTTCTTTTCAAAAACTTCTTTGCACCGCCTGACAACTTTTTTATATTCGTTGATGGTGTTTTTTTCCAAAAAATTTTTTGTTTAATTATTGAAATATGAAACTGGCCAAATCGAAGGCGAAAGATACATCATTTTCGTTTAAAAAAACATTGAACATCGGAGGAAAACTGCTTTCTCTCGATAAGCCCTTAATTATGGGTATATTAAATATAACTCCGGATTCCTTTTATTCTGACAGTCAGTTTCAGTCAGAAAAGGATATCATAGATGCAGCCAGCACAATGATTGAAGAAGGTGCTTATCTTCTGGATGTAGGAGGTTATTCTACTCGCCCCGGCGGCAGGGAGGTCTCTAAGGAAGAAGAAGAAAAGAGATTGATATCAACAGTTTCCTTATTATCTCAACATTTCCCTGATATCCTCATCTCAGCTGACACATTCCGGGCATCTTTAGCAAGAAAAGCTATTGAGGCAGGCGCTCATATCATAAACGATGTTTCGGGTGGACAAATAGATCCGTTAATGTTTAAAACGGTTGGGCAATTAAAAGTCCCCTATATACTTATGCATATGCGCGGTACTTCCAGGACAATGCAGTCCTTAACTCAATATGATAACATTCTTAAAGATATTACTCTTTATTTTAAGGAAAGGATCAGTGATCTTGTAGTTGCTGGTGTTAATGATATCATCATCGATCCGGGTTTTGGTTTTGCTAAAACTGTTGATCAAAATTATGAATTGCTAAAAAATTTAGCTTACTTTAGAATGTTGAATTTGCCGATTTTAGCTGGACTATCACGGAAATCAATGATTTATAAATCCCTCGGAACAGGGCCTGAGGAAGCACTAAACGGCACGACTGTTTTAAATACCATAGCCTTGTTGAACCAGGCATCAATTTTGAGGGTTCATGATGTAAAGGCTGCAAAAGAAGCAGTAACTTTGGTACAAAAAGTTTTAGATTGATCTTTCTAATAAAATTAGGATTTCTTGAAATCAGGTTTGTCGATATCCTGGACATCGCTGCCGTCAGTTTCCTGCTGTTTCAAGTTTACAAATTAATGCGGGGAAGTGTCGCGATTCGTATCTTTCTTGGATTTTTATTTTTATACCTGATTTACCTGGTGGTGCGGGCCGCACAAATGGAATTGTTTTCTGCAATACTTGGCCAGTTTATGGGAGTTGGTGTAATTGCAGTAATCGTATTATTCCAACAGGAGATTCGCAAATTCCTCTTAATGCTGGGAAGAACCCAAATTTTTAACAAGGAAGGAGGGATTGCCTCCCTGTTTAAACATCAGGAAGAAATTGAACATGACATAACTCCGGTTGTAGAAGCGGCAAAATCATTGGGAGGAGCAAATATGGGAGCCTTGATTGTTTATTCAAAGGACTCAGAACTGAAATTCTATGCTGAAACAGGAGATAGTATTGATGCCGTTGTATCAAAAAGACTTATAATGGCAATTTTTAATAAATACAGCCCCCTGCACGATGGTGCTGCGATCATTCATAAAAACAAAATCCTTGCGGCCAGATGCATACTGCCTGTTTCTGAAAAAGATGATCTACCAGCACAATTTGGCCTCCGCCACAGAGCCGCAATAGGAATGACTGAGGTAACGGACTCACTGGTACTGGTGGTCTCAGAAGAAACTGGCCAGATGTCTGTAGTACTCCGTGGAGAAATAAAACATAACCTCTCAGGACAGGAAATCAGACAAATGATCAAAAATTATCTGACTGAAGAAAGAAGAGGGGAAACCCGGAACATTTTTACAACCCAGAAAGAAAAAGGAGATTCTGAAGTTGTTGAAGACTTGGAAGATCCATCTAAAGAACTTGATGAAATTGAAAAAATATAAGTTGATCAATCGACTGAATTCAGATTCTCTTTTTTGAAAGAGTCTGACGCCAAATTCCATAAGAGCAATTTCTCCACATATTTAAATTTATCAAGTTTATCGCTATAAATTCAATTGTATAAATCTTTTTGCCGGAAGCTAATTATAGTCTGAAATTAATTTAATATTCGCATCTTAATTTGATAAATTAAATAGGATATGAATATCGCGGATAATCTGAACCTGTTTAAAAGCGAATTGGTTGGCACCGGATGCCGGTTGATTGCAGTTAGCAAAACGAAACCAGAAGATATGATCCTGAAAGCATATAACTCAGGCCACAGGATTTTTGGTGAAAATAAAGTTCAGGATCTTGTAGCAAAAGCTCAAAACCTCCCATCTGACATTATGTGGCATATGATTGGTCATTTGCAGCGAAATAAAGTGAAATACGTTGCTCCATTCGTGAGTATGATTCATTCAGTTGACAGTGTTCGGCTGCTTGCTGAAATCAACAAACAGGCAGCAAAAAATGAACGTGTAATAGATTGCCTTTTTCAGGTTCATATAGCTGAAGAAGAAACGAAATTCGGATTATCATCCAACGAATTATTGGATATGGTAAAAAATCCCGAATTGAAGGATTATGAAAATATCAGAATTGTTGGTCTCATGGGAATGGCCACATATACGGATGATGAGTTACAAATAAGAAAAGAGTTTCGGTTTCTGAGTGAATTATTCTATAAAATCCAATCGGAAATATCAGCAGAAAATATTGAAATGATGGAACTTTCAATGGGTATGACTTCTGATTATAAGATCGCTATTGAAGAAGGAAGTACGCTGATACGGATTGGAACTGCAATTTTTGGTGCTAGAAACTATACATAATGGTCAGATTGCTGTTTATTGGATTTATATCAGGAGCACTGGCTGTATTATTAGGTGCTTTTGGGAAACATGCCCTGGAACCTCATTTGATTGAGTCTGGATACCTGGATACCTATCAAACAGCTTCAAACTATCATTTTTATCATACATTTGGGATCATAACCATTGGATTAGTAGCAGGTTTCACTAAAAACAAAAAACTTGAATCAGCAGGATGGTTGATGTTAACGGGTTTGGTATTTTTCAGCGGATCATTGTATATCCTATGTTTCAGTGTTCTAAAGTTTTGGGTCTTGATTACACCTGTAGGTGGTATTCTTTTGGTTGTATCATGGCTATTGGCAGCTTATCTGATATGGAAAGGTCATAAATGACTTAATAGCTACCTTTCTTCGGTAACACACTTGCGGTAATTGAAAGTCTGCTGTGCTGCAATTCAGCATTTGAAACGACAGTTATAATTTTATTCTGTTTACCCATTTTTCCTGTAGAATCAAAGGTTATTTTAACTTGTCCGGTTTTCCCTGGTTCAACAGGCTTCTTTGTCCATTTGGTGGCCGTACACCCGCAAGTTGTCAATACATTGGATATCAATAGAGGCTGCTTACCAGTATTTGTGAATTCAAATGTGTAATTCACCTTGTCTCCCTGAATTAAATCTCCAAAATCATGGGAAGTCTCTTCAAAACTGGCTATCGGGCCTTTTACAGATTGCGCCGATATCGTGTTAATAATATTCAGTGCACCCAGAAGTGTTATAATAAAATATAATCTTTTCATTCCCTGAAATCTAATCAATCCCGTTAATCAAATCAATAAATTATATGTATTAGGTAAAAAACTCATCCTTAAAATTCACAAGGAACAATTCATCTGTGGCTCTTGTAACACCTGTATAAAGCCAACGGATATATTCCATGTCAATTGTATCATTCCTGATCCAACCCTGATCAAGAAAAACTGCCCGCCATTGACCTCCTTGTGATTTATGACAGGTTAAAGCATAGGTGAATTTTACCTGGATTGCGTTAAGATAGGGATCCAGCATAATTGCCTTTTTCCGTTTATTCTTTGAATCTATGTCCATGTAATCATTAGATACAGATTCAAATAGTTTGCGATTTTCTTCAGTTGAAAGGGAAGGTGATTTACTGTGCAGTGTATCAAGGATGACTTTAGCTTCAAAACTTGGTTGATCAGAAAAATCGATCATTTTTAACTCCAGGGTGCAAAATCTAAATCCATGTAATTCTTCAATCCTGCCTACCTTCAATACTTCAAGAAAATCTCCGTTTGCGAGAAATCCTGAAGGTGAATCTTCCGGAAGCCAAAAATAATTGTTCTTAACTGACATCAGATAATCTCCTGCAGTAATTTCATCTTCATAAAATAAAATATGCCGTCGAATATGTTCATTGTATTGAACTGCCTGCCAGTTGGATTGAGTAATAATGATTGATTCCGATATACCAAATTTCTCATAAGAATATCTGAGACCATCTTCAAATTTTTCACTGCTCATTCGAAAAATATCCTTAAAACCCTGGATAGAAAATGAAATTTGCTGATCTTCTAAGTTCAATTGACCTCTTAATTTAGTTGCATTCCACAAGATTCCTGATCCCTCTTCCTGTCTGACCACCTCAGTCAATTCAGTTATTAAAGAATCAATTCGAAACAGGGAATTCATATCTTCCTTATCCAGGGCTGCACTATATGAGTATCCAACCGGTGGTAGTTGTGCATTATCCCCAATTAAAACCAGTCTGTTATTATTACCAGAAAAAATGTAATCGATTAAATCTTGTAGAAGACTTTTGTTACTAAAACCAGCTTTATCAGGAATCATTGACGCCTCATCAACAAAAAACATTGTATTTGAATGATAGTTTTTCTGAAGCACGAATGAGAAGTTTCCTGTTACAGGATCTGTTCTGGGCTTATAAATGATTTTATGAATTGTATAAGCACTTTTTTTCGCATATCCAGCTACTACCTTTGCAGCCCGTCCTGTTGGTGCAAGAAGCATATATCGGTAATTAAAGAGTGACAGGACATTTACGAGTGTTGCAATAACTGTTGTTTTCCCTGTACCGGCATATCCTTTAATAATTAGAACCGGTTTAGGGGATCCTGATTCTGCCAACCTGTCAAAAAACCGGAACAAACTTACCTGATCGCCGGTTGGGCTGTAAGGAAATTTCGATGCTAGAATTTCGGAAATCAAGGGCATATTGTCAAAAATAGTTTATTATCATGAATTCAAGGGTTGACAGGGTTTTGAAGTTTAGTATCATAAACCTACTTTTATTGATACTTTGAAAGGCAAAAAACCCATTATTGAAAATTTTGGAGGCAAACTCAGGATCAGGGTTTGCGGGATTCTCCTGGAGAATGAATCGATATTAATGGTCAAACATAAATATCTCGGGTCCATGGGTACACTTTGGGCTCCCCCTGGTGGTGGTATGCATTTTAATCAAACAGCGGAAGAAAACCTACACAGGGAATTTAGAGAAGAAACTGGCCTGGAAATCTCAGTGGAAAACTTTTTGTTCGTAAATGAATTTCTTGATCCCCCCTTACATGCTATTGAACTATTTTTTGAAGTTAAGCGAAAAGGAGGACAACTTACTACCGGAATGGATCCTGAAATGAAAGGCCAGGAACAGATCATTGAATCGGTGAATTTTCTAAATAGAAATGAATTGGGAAAAATCCCCACTGAACAATTACACAATATTTTTTCAATTGATAAAAATCCGGCTAATATTATACGGCTTAATGGGATATACTATTTTCACAACCGGTAAAAATACGGATTCAAGAAATTATCTTTTTACTTTTAAAATACTTATTATTGCACAAAAATATCGCTAATCATGGTCACACGAATTCTATCTATCGTATTTTTTCTCGTAGCCATATATTTGGGCTATTTCCTGTTTAACAGTGTCAAATCAAAGATTGACGATGAGAAAAGAATAGCACGGGTTGAAAATAATGTTATTGAAAAATTGAAATTAATCCGTGATACACAAATCGCCTATCAGATGGTATATGGAAAATATACCAGCGATTGGGATTCATTGATTTCATTCCTTGATTCGGGGAGAATATATATCACTGAGAGAACTGAGGAGATTATCCAGAAAGAATATGGTGGAGAGGAAGTAATATTGCATGTAGATACTGTAGGGACACAGCCAGCAATAGATTATGTTTTTACTGAATTATATTTGATAAATGCTCCGGATACTGGGATCATATCCAATATTAATTTCAGTGTTGGGGATGTTATAACTAAGGGATTTCAGCTTTATTTTTTACAGACTGATGAAAAGTTATTAAAGCCAAGATCAGAATATGTCGGTGAAATTACTGCCATATATGTTAAAAATGGCGATAAAGTAATCAAAGCCCAAACCTTAGGTGAAGTCCTGTTTTATAAATATCCGGAAGGCACAAACATCTCTCGTTTAGCTTACATTCCAGGAAGTAATAATAAGTTTGATATTTATGCCGCCGAGATTGAACGTAGTGGAGTATGGGTTGATGTATTCGAAGTAAAGGATGTTGATCCGGTAAATCCAGAGCGGAAGACAAACAATAATGAAAAGGCACTTCGTATTGGATCCAGAACAGATGTAACAACTGCAGGAAACTGGGAATAAATATTGTCAGAATTAACAAAAAAATTCCGTTTACTCAAAAGCGAGAAAGATCCGAAATTTAATATAGACAATCTGGAGTATTATAATTTACTACTCCAGGTTGGCTTTTCTGATTTCCAGCTATGCGTAACAGACTCCAGGGAAAACATAATTTTATTACTGGAGGATTATGTGATGGCTGGTGTAACCAACCAGATTGAACGTGTTGAATGTCTGAAAGGAATTTTTGATAACCATCATTTACTGCTTGCCGGATTCTGGAATAAAGTCAAAGTTCTTGTGAAAAACAGGAAATTCGCTCTTGTTCCTTCAAAAGTATTTCTTAAAGATAACATTATAGACTATCTAAAGATAAATGCCAGACTGGAAGATGACTCAGAAACTTTTTTTTATAAGCAGCATAAATCCTTATCCCTGGTAAATGTATTTTCAATTGATTCTCGTGTTGTAAGCTTTATAAAGAAGACGTATCCTACATTAGAGATTGATTTCCACCATCAATCCAGTGCATTTATACACGGCTTTGAAAAACATATCGATGGACGTTTATCTTCCTTTTTATGCATGAACCTTGACAGGTTTTCATTACAATTATTGCTCATCAAAAACGGACAATTTAAATATTACAATCAATTCCCGATAAAAGAGTTCAACGACTACCTGAAATTTATTGGCATGGTTGTACGGGAATTCCGACTTGATATCATTAAAGATCAATTCTATATTTGGGGATACCTTGGTGAAAAATCCAACCATTTCAATCAATTACAGAATAAATTCCCAAATCTTCTGTTTGGGAAACGTCCACCGAATCTCAAATTCGGGTATGTCTTTGATGAGATTCCAGAACACCAATATTTTGATCTCCTAAGCTTCAACCTCTTATCTAAATAAATATGGAACGGATCGCATTATTCCCGGGATCTTTTGATCCATTCACAATGGGACATTTTGATATTGTCGTAAGAGGATTAACATTGTTCGATGAAATAATTATTGCAATTGGGAAAAACAGTCATAAAGAGCGGTATTTCTCCATAGACCTGATGGAAGAAAAAATTACTGAGTGCTTTAAAGATTATTCATCAATCAAGGTGGTCTCTTATGAGGAATTAACCGCGGGATTCGCTAAAAAACAAAATGCTAACTTCCTCTTACGTGGCTTAAGAAATACAACTGATTTCGAATACGAAAATAGTATTGCACAGGTCAACCGGAATTTAAATGAAAGTCTGGAATCTGTTTTTCTAATCACCTCACCTGCCTATGCTTCAATCAATTCATCTATTATCAGGGAGGTTCACAGATATGGCGGTAAAATTGATGAGTTTCTTCCTTATACTTTATAACTGACGGATATATTCGTAATACTTTCTTAAGACATTTCTGACTGATGGATAAGAATCATATAAGGCCTGTTTAACTTCCCCTATATCCATCCACCTGAGATCCTCAATATTCTCTTCCAGCTGAGGTTTCATTTTTGAGTCATCCTTACAATCCATTGTATACCAATAAGTCTTTTTCAGGATATTTTTCCCATTTCGTTTATATGTATGCCATGAGTTGCATACTTTATCCTTTAATTTGACCTTGATATTGCATTCCTCCTCGACTTCCCTGACAGCGGTTTTTTTGGGTTTTTCTTTTTTATCCAATTTACCTTTCGGGAGATCCCATTTCTTGAGCCTGTGGATTAATAATACCTTCCCTTCTTTTTCAACAATTCCACCAGCAGCTTTTATTACTATATACTTGCTTTTTACAAAGGCCAAGGCTTCTTTGAAATTATCTACATGAAAAGTGAGTGAATCAATCTTTTTGTTACTGTTTGATTTCAATTGCTGAAGATAGTTATCAATTAACCGGAGAGAAGCATGCTCTATAAGTACATGTCCTTTAAGATCCATGAAATTGATACTATCATTTGCCTGGGTAATGATTACATCAAAAGAGCTGAGAAGTACTTTTTTTGACTGTGAAATTATTCTGAATGGAATGTCATTAATATAAATCTTCATAAAAATGCGTTACAGTCATAAGACTGTCAACAAATAAAACATAATCAAAAAGGATTTAAAAAAATTCGCATCATTATTTCACCATGTTATTTTTGTAACATGACTACAAATAAAGAAACTGCCCGTGATGTGGCGCTTGAGTTGTTGAAGATCAATGCAATCCGTTTAAATCCTGAAGATCCATTTACATGGGCTTCCGGGTGGAGATCTCCAATATACTGTGATAATCGCCTATCCTTATCGTACCCGGAGTTACGATCTGTTATCAAGAAAAAATTGGTTGACCTCATTAATAAAGAATATCCGGATGTCCAGGTTATAGCAGGTGTGGCTACTGCTGGTATACCACAGGGCGCACTTGTAGCTGATGAATTGGAAGTACCGATGATCTATGTGCGTTCAGAACCTAAAGGACATGGGCTTACAAACCAGATTGAAGGGAAAGTTGATCCCGGCCAGCGAGTCGTAGTTGTTGAAGACCTTATATCAACTGGTGGAAGTAGTCTGAAAGCTGTGACTGCACTGAAAGAAGCTGGTTTTGAAGTATTGGGAATGGTAGCAATTTTCACTTATGGATTTATTCAATCTGAAGAGCGTTTTATGAAAGAACAGGTATCTTGTTACTGCCTTAGTGATTATTCATCAATGCTTGAGGTGGCCCTGGATAGTAATTATATATCCTCCCGACAACTTGAAATTCTTAAACGCTGGAGAACTGATCCTGCGAATTGGAGTTGATTTAAAGGTATTTTTCCATAATACCCATCCCAAATAACGCATAATCATATTTTACCGGATCCACCGGATCAAACTTCCGTAGGCTCTCAGTAAGCTCTTCCGCAGTCCTCCAATCGATTTGTTTGCGTTCAATGAGGTTCAATCTTCGAGCAACCCGATCAACATGTACATCAAGCGGACAAATCAAATGATTGGGCTGTATCCTTTCCCAGATACCAAAATCCACATTCTGGTTATCCTTGCGAACCATCCAACGCAGGTACATATTCAATCTTTTGCAGGCAGATCCTTTTGCCGGGGTTGAGATATGTTTGCGCGTTCTTTCAGGGGCTACCTCCGAATTAAAAAAGTATTTATAGAAATGTATCAATCTGTTTTTAGTCAAATCAGATGTTTCCCCCCCACCTTCTCCTGCAACAAAAGCCGTTTCAAGACTTTCGTTCTCTTTATAATGCATGTTTAAGAAATGGATGAAATAGAGTGCATCAGTAGAATTAAAGGTCCTATGCTTAAATGAGGTGAATCTCTTGAGATCTTCATCCATGTGATTAATAATGAAGTCATAAGGGGCATAATCCATCCATTCAATCAATTGTCTACATTTATTGATGATCGTATTCCTTTGTCCCCATGCGAGGATGGCAGCAAAAAAACCAGCGATTTCTATATCCTGTTTTTTTGAAAATAAATGGGGAATAGAAATAGGATCAGATACAATAAATTCTTTGCGATTGTAAAGTCGGACTTTTTCGTCCAGGAATTTCTTCAGATCATTCAACGAACCAGAATGCTTGAAAACTAGGGATGAAAAGTAATTTCAACCATAAACCGGTCGTCCACAGCACGAAGTCTTTCATAAGCTGTTTTGGAAATTTTGATAAGAAATCGTGCATTTTCGCCCGTATCCGGAAGTTTGCCAATAACTCGTACGAAAACAGTTAAATCATTCATTTCATTTCGTACCTGCATGATTGTTCCCACAGGGGCGCTCCTGTGCAGAGCCAGGTATTTCTTTGTGGATTCGGATCCGCTAATTACAGAAGCCACACCCCGCTCGGTGATTTTCCTGAATCCGTCTTCACCAACTTCATCTTCGAAATTCGATTCAGGTATATCTTGAGCCTTTATCGGATCACCTTCTCTGGAATCCTTTATGTTGTCCTCAGCTAAGGTATTTGCTTTTACAGGCATATCCCCTTCCTTATCAGTAAATCCCACAATCAGTTCCTGACCTATTCCTACATTATTATTGTCCAGGCTATTCCAGACTCTTATATCATTGAGCGATATATCATATTTATTGGCAATACTGAACAGCGTTTCCCCACTTCTGACAATATGAACGATCTTACGACCTGATTGATCAATTTCTTTTGATACCATTGAAATAACGCCAGTTGAGCCTTTCCGGATAACTAAAACTTGTCCAACAGATATTTCATTGCTTTCAAGATCATTCCATTTTGTCAAGTCTCCAACACTTACCCCATACTGCCTGGAAATACTATAAAGTGTTTCAGAAAGTTTTACCGTGTGATTAATGTATTCACTTTTTCGATCCGGATTGTAATTCCTGAGTGGGATTTCAAGCTTTTCACCAATGCTTAAACCTTTTTTTGCTTCAGGGTTTCGATTCAGGATATCGGATGATGATACACCATAACGTTTTGCAAGCCCATATATAGTCTCATTTTGATCCACCCTGTGGATCAAAAACCATCTACCTTCGATTTTTTCAACACCAATAGAGTCAATTAAATATGATGTCCCATAACTGCTGTAACTCATCAACACTATGAGAGTTAGAGTAATTGTCCAATAGAATTGCCTCATACGCATTATTTATGGTATCATTTTAGAACCGGTTACGTGGAAATGTATCGAGCATTCCAAATTTACAGGCATAAAATTAATCTGTTTATTAAATACAAAAAAGGATTCATAGTCAGGTTTTACCTGGTTCCTGATACAATATTTATCCTTATCAATTAATTCAAGCAAAAAATCTACCAAAAGTCAATAATTCAATGATTGACTCAAATTGGCCATTTGAAGTTATTTAAATCATTGAAATATAACATTATATGAGCAAAGAATATTTCGAAATTGATTATGTAGTTAATTAAGCCCAAATGTATATAATTGAGTGTAGTCTTTATTAAAACCGTCATTTATGAGGATTTATATACGGTTAATCCTTATTGTTGTGAATTGAAGATTGATTAATACATGAAAACTACCATGTGTTTATTTGTCAATGGTTAAATTTGTAATTTCCAACGTTATATCAGTTATAATCTTATTTTGATAATGAAAATCAGATTGCAACCTCTAAACATAATTGTAGCCTTTACATTGTTATTTCTTGGGCAATACTGTCTGGCTCAAGGAAACGGAGATACACTGGTGGTTATTATGCATATTGATGATGTAATCGACCCACGGTTGAACCGTTATACGGAACTGGCTTTTGAGCAAGCTGACAATCTCAATGCAGATATTGTCATTATTAAAATGAATACATTTGGAGGGGCAGTGAACGACGCGGATGAGATAAGGACCCGTATCCTGGATTATAATAAACCTGTCTGGGTATTTATTGATAACAATGCTGCAAGTGCCGGAGCACTTATCTCAATTGCCTGTGATAGTATTTATATGTCCGGGGGGGCAAGTATTGGAGCAGCAACAGTTGTCACACAAGATGGTACAGCTGCCCCCGATAAATACCAGTCATATATGCGAAGTATCATGCGTTCGACTGCTGAGGCCAAGGGGCGAGATCCGAAAATCGCTGAGGCTATGGTGGATGAAAATCTTGAAGTGGATAGTATTTCCAGTACCGGGGAAGTTATTACATTCTCGACATCGGAAGCTATAAAATATGGATTCTGCGAAGGAGAAGTTGAAACAATAGAGGAAATTCTGGAAATTAATGGAGTAGATGAATATACAATTGAGGAATTCACACTTTCAAGCACAGAAAAAGTAATTAAATTGTTCCTGAATCCTTTCATCAGTGGATTATTGATTCTTGTTATAATCGGGGGCATATATTTTGAATTACAAACCCCAGGTATCGGTTTTCCTTTAGCAGCAGCACTTGTTGCCCTGGTATTATACCTTGTTCCATATTATCTAAATGGACTCGCAGATAACTGGGAAATTCTTATGTTCGTGATTGGCATCGCCCTGATTGCCCTCGAGATTTTTGTTATACCTGGTTTTGGCGTTGCTGGAGTTACAGGCATGGTTATGACCTTAGCATCCCTGATTCTCGTCATGCTGAATAACGATTTGTTTGATTTTTCGTTTGTTAACACAAAAGAAATATTTACAGCTGTTGTAACCTTACTGGGAGGACTTACAGGAGGAATATTATTAATATTTTTCGGAGGAGTAAGATTTACCAATACTAAGTTATTTCAAAGGATATCCTTACAGGAAACGGAAAAGAGAAGTGATGGCTATACGTCAAACTTTAAGCAGGAATCATATATTGGTAAACGCGGTGTTGCTTACACAGTACTTAGACCAAGCGGAAAAGTTACAATCGACGAAGAAATATTTGATGCGTATACAAGAGGAGATTACATTAATAAAGGAGATCCTGTCATTGTAATTGGTGAAGAGGGGACATCCCTAAAAGTGAAACTTAATAAGAAAGAATAATTCATGAAAATTCTGGGTGTTATCCCTTCGCGTTATGCTTCAACCAGATTCCCCGGTAAACCATTAGTTGATATTCTTGGACAACCAATGGTATGGAGGGTATATGAGCAAGCTGTAAAAGCCAAATGTTTCCAAAAGATAATTGTTGCTACAGATGATCAAAGAATTTATAAGGCCATAGAAGAGCGTGAAGGTAATGTTGTTATGACTTCCGATTCGCATAAAAATGGAACCGAAAGATGTGTGGAGGCTATGGTCAAGGCTGGTGAAGATTTTGATTATGTTGTAAACATTCAGGGAGATGAACCGTTTATTCAACCGGAACCATTAGGAGAACTTTGTGAATTACTGGATGGGGAAGTGCATCTTGCTACCCTGGTAAGTAAGATCACAGATCAGAAGTCTTTAATTAATCCGGGCGTTATGAAAGTGATATTCAACAATTCACAGGATGCCATTTATTTCAGCAGGCAGGCAATCCCTTTTATACGTGATAGCGATAAAGATCATTGGCATAAAGCGTTTACTTTTTATAAACATGTTTGTATATATGCTTATAGGAGTGATATTCTTCCAAAAGTAGCCTCTTTGGAGATGACACCGCTCGAAAAAGCAGAATCCTTGGAACAACTCAGGTGGATAGAGCATGGATATAAGATAAAAGCAGGAATTACGAATTATGACAGCATCAGTATCGACACACCTGAAGATTTGGAACGGGCTTTGCAGGGAATTATAAATAAAACGTAGATTTGCAAATTATTATTGATGATAAATAAGAAGATATCTATGATAAAACACGGATTGATGAGAAGAAGATTTATTCTATTGGTGGCATTGATGATCTTTATTACCACTCACACAATATATTCACAGGGATATGATATCAAGGTTACAATACGGAACATTAAAGATTCTGCAGTCTACCTTGGATATCATTTTGGGGATCAGAAATTTGTAAAAGACACTTCCCTTGTACTGTCAGGTGACCTTCTTCATTTTAAGGGAGAAGACCCATTACCTCCAGGGGTTTATTTTGTATACGCACCAAGTGTATATTTTGAACTTATTGTAAATGAACCAAAATTCAGCGTTGAAACAGATACAGTTGATTATGTCCGTTCCATGAAATTCCATGGATCTAAAGAGAATGATTTGTTCAATAAGTTTCAGTTGAATATGGGAGACAGGCGAAAGGAATCACAAACAATTTCTGCAAAAATAAAGGGATTGGATCAGAAAAAAGATTCTGTGGAAATCGCAGACTATCGAAAACAACTCCAAAAGATTGGTGAAGAATTAAACGAATATCAGCAACGCATAATTGATGATAATAAGGGAACATATGTTTCCAGATTACTTCGAGCCATGAAAAGGAGGGTGGATGTGCCGGTAGCTCCCCTCGATGAGAATGGTGATCCTGTAGAAAACTGGCAGTATTATTACGTCAAGAAACATTTCTTTGACAATCTGGATTTGGCTGATTCCACATTACTCAGATCACCAGTATACCAGCCTAAAATTGATGAGTTTATGGAAAAGATGACATTCCGGCACCCGGATTCCATAGCCTTATCTGCAGATTTTGTATTGAATAAATGTGAATCTAACCGGGAAACATTCAGGTATAATCTGGTCAAACTCACCAATAAATATGAAACCTCAAATATTATGGGCATGGAGCGAGTATTTCTACATCTGGCTGAAAACTATTACCTGACAGGAAGGGCGTATTGGGCTGATTCAGAGTTACTTGAAAAGTTCGAAGAAAAGGTAAAAGACTTAAGTCCCAATCAGATCGGAAATATTGCACCTGAAATTGTGGGTCGAGATACTACGCTACAATTAGTCACCTTGAATTCTGTTCCTAACAGATATATTGTATTATTCTTTTATGATCCCGATTGCGGGCATTGCAAAAAAGTAATGAATACCCTCAAAGGAGTATATGAAAATTTAAGAGATAAGGATGTTGAAGTATTTGCCGCATGTACAGTAACCGACGTTGATAAATGGAAGAAATATGTTAAAACAAATCAATTGGAATGGATTAATGTTTCCGATCCATATTATCAGAGTAATTTTCGGGCAGATTATGATTTGAAAACAACCCCTATTATCTATATTCTAAATTCTGATAAAGAAATCATTGCAAAGAAAATTGGAGCGGAACAGGTTGAAGATTTCATCAATCGGATGATTGAGATCGAAGAGGGATAGTTCTAACATATTTAAACACAATTTGGGAATCAATTCCAGTTTTTAAATTTCAATTAAATTTCAATC
>JBHOSY010000004.1:0-56497 GCA_042584165.1 Bacteroidota bacterium
GGGTTGTAGGGTGGGAGCATCGTTTGTCCTAGATTTTGGTTCCTTTCATCGATGGAAAGGAACAAAAAGAATAGATAGATTACAATTTCCTAATTTGAAGAATATGCTTTGTAGCATATCATTTATAAAAGATACTATTGATAGTGGCAGTCATCTTAATTTAATAGCATTGGATGGGAATTCAAGGGTGGGTTTGAAGATTTAAAGCGCACATGACAATGTTTAACGGATATGTTACGAAGCAACCCGAAAAACTTTCAGTCAATCCCGATCTCTAAGTCCAAAAATATTCGGCCGAATCCGAGGTACATTCCACCAGAATATATATCTCAATTCTCTTTGTAACTGTAGTATACTCTGTGAGCCACTGTGCAATAGCTAACATTAATTAAGTTTCTCATTTATTAGTTTATTTGGTCCTGCTCTTTAGTTTTAGGTATATTTTTATGATCTTGTCAAAGATTTAAATAATCCCAAAAAGACAAACTAATCAGAAATGAATATCCACGAATACCAGGCAAAAGAGTTACTGAAGAAATACGGCGTTCGTATTCAGGAAGGTTACGCTGCCAGAGATGCTCAAGACGCAATTCTTGCAGCTAAAAAGCTACAGGAAAGAACAGGAACGGAATGGATTGTAATAAAAGCACAAATCCATGCAGGGGGAAGAGGAAAGGGTAAAGTTAAGGAAACTGGTTCCAAGGGTGTTGTCATTGCAAAAAGCCTTGGAGAAGTTGGTGAAAAAGTGAACGCGATTCTTGGTGGTACGCTCGTTACACATCAGACAGGTCCGGCTGGCAAAAAAGTTAACCAGGTATTGGTTGCCCAGGATGTATTTTATCCTGGAGAATCGGAACCAAAAGAGTACTATATGAGTATCCTGGTAGATCGTGCAAAAGGAGCCGATGTGATCATGGCCTCAGCTGAAGGCGGGGTTGATATTGAAGATGTGGCAGCCAAAAGCCCGGAAAAGATAATCAAGGAATGGATTGATCCGGCTATCGGATTAAGAGCCTTCCAGGCCAGGAAAGTAGCCTTTGAACTGGGTTTAACCGGTGAAGCAAATAAGGAAATGGTGAAGTTCATTATGGCACTATATAAAGCCTATGTCGCTACAGATTCATCCCAGTTTGAAATCAATCCGGTATTAAAAACTTCAGATAATAAAATCGTTGCAGTAGATGCAAAGGTTAACCTGGATGACAACGCTTTGTTCCGGCATAAAGACCTGGCGGAATTGCGGGATACATCAGAAGAAGATCCGCTGGAAGTTGAAGCGAGTGAAGCCGATTTAAGCTATATCAAACTCGACGGGAATGTAGGATGTATGGTGAATGGTGCAGGGCTGGCCATGTCAACCATGGATATGATCAAACTTTCCGGAGGTGAACCTGCTAATTTCCTGGATGTCGGAGGAACGGCTTCCCCGGAGACTGTTGAAGCTGGTTTCCGGATTATCCTGAAAGACCCGAATGTAAAGGCCATACTGGTTAATATATTTGGCGGTATCGTACGGTGTGATAAGGTTGCCCAGGGTGTTGTGGATGCCTATAAAAATGTTGGCGAGATTGATATACCGATCATTGTAAGATTACAGGGAACAAATGCCAAGGAAGGCGCTGAAATCATAGATAAATCCGGATTAAAAGTTACTTCAGCCATCCTGTTGAAAGATGCAGCTGTCAAAGTCCAGGAAGCACTTGCTTAATTGTATATTTGTGAATGAGTGAATCGGTGAATCGGTGGATCAGGAGACCAATCACTCATTCACTAAATCAATCAATGATCAAATATATTGCCCCGATGGTGTAATGGATAGCACAACAGACTTCGGATCTGTTTGTGAGGGTTCGAGTCCTTCTCGGGGTGCTATAATAGCCTTATACGTAATGTATAGGGCTTTTTTATTGAATATGTCCCGGTTTTGTAACCGCTTAGATTTATTTTAAGCCAAAAATCAAATATTACTTACACCTGTAGAATCCTGAGAATTTCGGCTTTTTCTGGAATGGAAAACAAATAGTTTTGAATCATACCATCATAGCTGGTTGGTACCCCGGTTTAAGGTCGCTCGATCTTGCCGGGGTTTGGTTTTTATTTCCACGCCCAATAAATATTCAGAGCATCAGCGAATATAGAGACGTAAGGTTTGATATCACAAATCCAACTCTCCCCGTTCCTCCATCTCCCTGACCTGTGCTCTTATAGCTGATAGTTTATCTTTGGATCGTTTCACAATGGCTTTAAATTCTGGATCATCCCATAGTTTTTCATAAACTGGGTATTTTGTAATATACTCAAACCATGAAAGCCATCTATTAAAGTCTGCAGCTTCTGACAGGTATTTCAGAGATTCCTCTTTCTGATCCAACATAGCATAGATTACTGAAAGCCATGCAATCCTTGTAAAATATCGATTTTGAGATATTTGGCTTTCAATGGAATTACGAACTTCTCTTAATATTGCAGATGCTTCCTGATCTCTGTTTTGTTCTTTATATACATAAGCCAGCCAAATGCTGTCCACCCATATTGGTGTTCCTCCTGCATTTATAAACCTTTCGTAAAATTGTTCAGCCTGATTAAAGTCTTTATCTAAACTATGAAAATAGAATCTATTCAACTCACATACTTGCTCACAGTCAGTGAGATTGCCGATTGAATCCAGGAAATGAAGAGCTTCTTTATATTGGCCCTGAAGCATATAGAGGAATCTAAACCAACCAATATATGAACATTCCTGACTTAGTTGAAGTGCCTGTTTATAATATCTCTCAGCCACATCATAATATCCAAACTCTAAGTATATATTACCAATTTCACGATTAATCAAAGCGGATTCTCCCCCTAAATCATAAGCTCTTTGGAAATATGGTAAAGCTTTGATAAAATCATTTTTAGTATTTTTGTAATATTGTCCTAATGACATACTTATCCACGGATAATTGGGAGCTAAATCATACGCTTTAACAATGTATTCATAAGCACTGTCAGGCTGGTTTAGAAACCCCATAAAAAGCGCTCCTTTATGATAATAACCGATATGTAATTCAGGATATAAATTTATTGTTTCTTCAAAATAATACATAGCTGAATCATAATTACCTCTATTAAGGTATACCGAACCTTTTGAGCTCAAAGCTTCACCATAGTTTGGATCAATCTCTAAAGCCTGATTAAATAAATTCATGGCTAATTCTAAATTCGTACTATCCCTATAATCTCTCCATTTTTCTATCATTTTCCATCCTCGCATAACTAGGTCATACGCTAACATATTTGTTGTCGGTTTAACATCAATCCTCTCTACTTCTTTTGGTGTAATTACAGCCTGTAATGATGAAGCTACCCTCTTTGCAACGTCGCTCTGAAATAAAAATATTTCATCGGTGTATTTTCCATCATAATTATCAGCCCACAAATGATCACCAGTACTCCCTTCTATCAACTGTGCTGTAATTCGTATATTATCTCCAACTTTTTGTACACTTCCTTCGAGAATGAATGCTACTTTAAGTTCTCTGGCAATAATCGTAAGATCTTTATCCGGATTCCGGTACTGTTCAACAGAAGTGCGTGATTTTACTCTCAAATCTTCAATCTTCTGCAGATTGGTCAAAATAGCTTCTACCATGCCATTGCAGAAGTATTCATTTTCCTGGTCAGGGCTGTCATTCCTGAAAGGTAGGACTGCGATGGATTTATCAATTGTAACTGTTTCAGATTCTTCAACTTGGACAGATTCTTTTGAAGGTAAAAACTGCCATATTATCACCGCAGCTAGAACAACAACTATCCCCGCTATGATGTAATACAATGTCTTGAACTTTGATTTTACTTCTTCGCCTTCAACTGGTTTTGTTTCTTCCTCTTTTTCACACAACACTTCATACACCTTCACAGGATCATCTACACCCTTTAACTTCTTATCATCAATGAATTTTGCAGTGATCCCTGCCTTGTTCTTAATATCGGAATAGACCTTTCCAGAAATGGTTATACAGCCTTCCCTGGATGCCTCCTGTAATCGAGAAGCCACATTTACACCATCCCCCAACACATCTGCCCCGGCCATAACCATTTCGCCTTGATGGATTCCGATTTTGAGAGGAATATCCTGACTCTTTGCTTCCTTTTGAATGTCCATTGCACATCGTACAGCATCGGAGGCTAAAGGAAAGCTGGCTAAAGTACCATCTCCGATCTCTTTGATTAGTGTGCCATTGTATTTATTTATGAGATTCTCATGGAGAGTATGATTTCTTGCAAGCATGTCAAATGCCTTGTCCTCGTCCGAACCCATCAAGGCAGTGTACCCGACAATATCGGTAAACATTATGGCGGCCAATCTTCGGTCTTCAGGCATTTGTTAAAAATTAAGAAGCATGATTAAAAATTATTTACCTCCCCTGCATCCCGGCCCTTCGCTAAAATGATCCACTGGATCATTTCTTAACGCTCAATCCCCCATGCCTAATCTGTTATGAAGTTAATATAAATTAGACTAATGGGAAAGGAAACTGTTGAAACACCTTTATTAAAGTGCTATTGAAAATCAATCATTTGTTTTTCCACATACATTAAAAAAAACTCATTCGACAATAAATAAAAACTATCATTGGGCTTATCCGGATCAAGATTAGGATTCTCATTCACAGTCTTTTCCCAGATTTTCTTCCCCTCAAAATCTCACTCGACGCAGGAGAGTTGATGTGGAGGTTTCATTTTTTATTCCCGGAGACGGGGAAAACGGGGAGATGGGAAGAAACTTAATCAGTCCACTTTTTTCTGAAGGGTTATATTCATCAATCAGCTAAATGTAGGGCAAAGTCTTATTCAGGATTCCTGGAATAATCAGGTGTTTTTACAAGTTTGTGTTACTCAGGAATAGGATATCGCTTGAATTCAGCATTAGGGTCAAAAAGGTACCGGTATGTGATATAATGTTTTGCTGGTACAGCTCCCACCGCCAACCAAAGCTTGCGCATAGGGGGATTAAAGTCGCCCACCCAGGAGAATTCCAGTTCAGTATAATGTGGCATCTGTTTAAAAACTTTCTCAAGATGCAAAATAAATGCTGACTCAATGCCTTTCCTCTGGAACTTAGGAATTACTCCCATCAATATTCCTATGGCACGTGTCATTTTTTTGGTTTTCACCATATATAGTAACCTTAGCTTATTCCATAGATTTAGTTTGCCATTAAACATTCTGAATATCTGGTTCACATCGGGAATCATCAGATAAATTGCAACTGGTCTGCCCTCACTATATCCGAACCAAATAAATTTCTCTTCAATAATCGCCTTGGCGCCCATGACAAAATTTCTCACATAATCAACACTCATCGGCTCAAAATCTTTTTTATAATCTTTCCACGCACCATTAAATACTTCTGTAAAATCTGCTACATATTTTTCACTCTCCTCAAACCTGAAATGTTCAAAGGAATATTCGGGTTTACTGCTCAACCGCTCAGCTATCTTTCTAAACCGCTCAGATACAGGCTTTCCTACATCAAAGTGAAATCCTTCCTGTTTGTAATATGTTTTAAATCCATATGATTCAAAAAGATTTTGATAATATGGAGGATTATATGCAACGTTGTAGGCTGGCTGGGTAAATCCATCAACCAGCAGGCCCCAGTACTTATCGTTCTCACCAAAATTTACCGGGCCTTCCATGACCTCTATTCCCTGCGCTTCAAGCCAATCTTTTGCAGTGTTGAAAAGAGTATTTGCAGTATCCTGATCATCAATACACTCAAAAAAACCACAGCATCCGATAGGCTGACCATTATCGTCTATAGATTTGTGATCAATAAAAGCTGATATTCTTCCGATCAGCTTTCCATAGTCATCTTTCAGCACCCAACGCACAGCTGTTCCATGCTTAAAATACGTATTTTGATCTGGGTTGAATACACTTTCGATGTCCTTATCTAAAGGACATACCCAATTCTCATCATCTTTATATATAATGCGAGCAACATCCAGAAATTCTTTTGCTGAGCGCCTGTCTTTTACTTCAATTAATTTCATTATTTATCCGTAATGGCCTCCATTTTAAAAATTTCGCTGATCAAACGTTCTCGTACCTTCCATTACGTTGTTTCATTTCTTTCCCTGACATGTTTCCACCTCTTGTGCGACCACAGGTAATCCTCGGGTTTATTTAAAATATGCTTCTCAAGTGTTTGCATATATTTTTCTGTTATCTCTCCGGGGCCAGTGTTAGCAGGATCCTGCTCAATCACTTTCAGTCTTACCGAATAGTATCCTTTTTTCACTCGTTGTACATCAAAATATACAACTGGCAAACGATAACGTCTCGCGAAGAACTCAGGACCTGTTATACAAGCGGTGTCTTGATTGAGAAACGTCATCCAATGGGAGCGATTTGGATTACGTGGGCTTTGATCTGCACCAAAGAAATACATTGCCGGTTCCTCATTTTTTAAACCAAATACTCTTTTTACTTCATGTTTAGATACTAATTCCGTGCCCCATTTCCTGCGATTCTCACACATGAAGGTATCAATGGGCTTATTCGTTAAGGGTGTATAAAAGGCATATAGTTTATGTTTGAGTTGTAAAGGAGCAGCCATGATTCCCCACTCCCAATTCGCATAATGAGCGCCAACAGAGACTACATCTTGTCCTTTTGCACACAGTTCGTTCACCACTTCAGGATTAACAAAAACAAACCTCTTCTGAAGATCCTTTTTAGATATTGAAAACCCTTTGATTCCTTCAAGTAAAATATCGCAAAAATTGTGATAAAAGCCTTTGATAATTTTTGTTTGCTCTGTCCGGCTCAGGTTGGGGAAGGATCGCTCAATATTTTGACGGATAACCTTTTTCCGGTATGGTATCACATAATAGAATAGAAAGTAGAACATATTGGATAGCAATTGCAATGCCCGGAAAGGTACCAATGCAAACAAAAGCGTAAAAAAGTAAAATATGTAGTAGGTGATACGCATTGTGTAATATAACAAATTATTTAAACTCCATAAATTTTAACACGGTATCATCATTGTTATATGTTATGGCACCTACGTAGTCAGTAGAAGTTGAAAATTCCTTGAATTTCCAGTCTTCCTGTTCGAAAATCCCTTTTACTGAAAGTAGCCTGATACGGTTATTTTCAATCGCAAACTCAAGATTATCAGGTGTTAATCGCATCCCTTCCCCTATGGCCTTCAAATAGGATTCTTTTAATGTCCAAAAGCGAAAAAATCGTCTGATCCTCTCTTCAGGTTTAGCATTAATGAACTTGATTTCACTGGTTGTAAAATTTCTTGTTATTAACTCATCCAGATCAGGTAAGTGGCGTATCTGTTCAATATCAATACCCACCTCACTGTCGAGTGAAAAAGCGATTACTGCTGTTTTACCGGAATTGGACATATTAAAATAAAGGCCTGGATCATCGATGGAATATGGTTTACCTTTTTTCTTGCGTCCAAGTCTTACCAAATTTTGTGGAATTCCGAGATATCCCGATACAAGCATTCTTAATGCCCCCTGGCTGACTATATATGAATCTCGTGATTTCTCAAACTCAAAAAACGGAACTTGCGACAGTTCCGTTTCTGTAAGTGCATTTTTATATTGTGCAAAGGTAGCGGGAGTAATAGTTGTAGAAACCCGCCATGCATGTATTTCTCCAGGAGAAAGCACGGGAAAGTTTTCCAGTCTATTAGGAACCGCAGCTCTGCTATAAGCCATTTCGACTAATTATTAATAACTTCCGATAGCTCGTCATTAAGAATCTTTAATAGTGCTTCCTTATTATCTCTACAGAACAGGTGGCTTCCATCTACAAGTTTGTATTTAAACTCATTAGAAGTATGCATCGCCCATTTCTGTATTTGATCTTCAGAGAATACTGAATCGCTTTTCCCGGCAAATGCTGTTAAAGGACAATCCAGGGGCTCATCCTCGTAGTAAGTGTATTTCTTTCCCAGAAGAATATCCGCACGTAAGGCAGGTAACATTTCGTTGAATACTGCATCGTTTTCGATTACAGAATCAGGAATTTCCAGGAAACGTAAATGACCTTTGATGTTTGGTATGTTTTTCTCCTTGTACACTTCATCGTCGGCAATGGCATTCAAGAATTCGAATGGGCTTTCCAAATGAGGCGCTCTCCATCCACCCACCATGAATCTGGTTGGATGTACATCAAGATTTTTGCGTAGGTAGCGAGCAAGTTCCAATGCAATACCAGCTCCTGAGCTGTGTGCGTAAAAGGCACAGGGAGCTGTTAATAATGGCTCCATTACCTCTGCAAGTTTTGCTACCAATTCAAATACATCGTCATATGCTTTTTCGTCTCCTCTTTCTTCACGTCCGGGAAACTGAACAGCACAAACTTCAATATCATCTGTTAGTAACTCATGCCAGGAGCTGAAAATTGAAGCGCCACCGGCAAAATAAGGCAAGCAGAAAAGGCGTAACCTTGGGTTTTCCACTTTCTTAGTTCGGATGATCCACTTTTCTAATTCGGACTTCTCTTCCCCTTCAGCACCATCGCCAGCAGCTCCTCCGAGCAGTTCTTTAAGAATCTGCTCAGCCATCTCTTCCATAGATGGGCCTCGCATGATCTTCATCATAGAGTAATCAATTCTGATATTGCTTTGCACCCAGTTACGTATCTGGTTAGCCATCAACGAATCGAGACCGTACTTTGTAACAGGCTCACTAGTATCTAATTTATCAGCAGTAGTTCCAAGAACTCTGGCGAAAGTGTCGTTTAATTGAGTAAGTAATAGATCATTTTGCTCTTCAGGCTTAGATTCAAGTAAGGTTGCTTTTAGAGCTCCATCACCTGAACCGGCACTTGCTCCACCACCCAATTGGTTTTCATTCACCAGGTGTGCAAATCGACTTGATTCAGCACTATGAGGGAAGAAGCTGCCAATCATCTCCCAATCTGAATCAGTTGCCACCCGTTGAACAGGATTACTAAGCAAGATATTTTCTAATATATTAGTTGCTTGTTGTAGTGAGAATGATTTCCATCCCTGTTTGTATAAAAGCTCATCTACATTTCCGCCTACTTTACCAATTCGTGCCACAAATCCAACATCACCAATTACACCCCAATTTATTGTGGTTGCAGGAAGTCCCTGGGCTCTTCTCCAATGTGAGAAATTATCTAAAAAGCTATTCGCTCCTACATAACTTACCTGACCCGGGTTACCATAGATAGCAGAAATTGATGAGTATGAAACGAAATGATCAAGATCCATATCTTTAGTTGCCTCATGCAATATCCAACAACCAACAGCCTTGGGTATAAAAACCTTCATATATCGCTCATGTGTAATTTCAGGGATACTGCCATCATCCAACACCATTGCTGCATGTTGAACACCTTTAAGAGGTGGCATTGTATCTTTTATCTCTTTGAAGATGCGGTCTATGTCCTTCTGATTGTCAACACTTCCTTTGGCCAACATCACCTTAACACCTTTATCGCGCATAGCTTGAACAATTGCTGCTTCCTCTTCCGATTTAGTTCCACTCCGGCTTAATAAGACAAGATTCTCACATCCCCTGGTTGTCATCCAGTTGGCAACACCCAATCCAAGACCCGATGCTCCCCCTGTGATCAGGTATGTGCCATTTGCATCAAATTTGATTTCTTCAGGTGGTAAAACATCCAACTTGTCCTCCATTGATACGATAACCTTACCAATGTGCCTTGCACCGCCCATAAACTGAAATGCATCGGCCAGTTTGGCTATTGGGAATACAGTAACCGGGTGTGGTTTGAATCCTTGTTTTACAAAATAATCAATAGATTCTTGGAATAAAGTACCACCAAAATCAGCTTTTTGCTTGAAGAGTCGGTCAACATCTACACCAAAATAGCTAAGGTTGTTACCGAACGGTTGCAATCCAAGCTTACTGTTTCGGTAGATATCGGTTTTACCAATCTCTACAAAACGGCCATAGGCAGATAAACAGCGCAGGCTTTTGAATATCGCTTCACCTGAAAGTGAATTTAATACAACATCAACTCCTGCACCATCTGTCTTCTCCATTATTTCATCAGCAAAAGAAAGTGTTCTGGAGTTCATAATGTTCTCAGGTTTCACTCCTAATTCAATGATATAGTCCCGTTTCTCCTGGTTACTAACTGTAGCATAAACCTCCGCGCCAATGGCATTGGCTATATGAATGGCTGCTATTCCCACACCACCGGCAGCAGCATGAATCAGCACAGTTTCTCCTTTTTGCAAGCGACAATGATATACCAATGAGAAATACGCCGTAGTATAAACAACCGGTAAACTCGCAGCCTCACTCCAATTAATACTCTTTGGTTTTTGAACACAGTGAACTCCCAAAGGATAGGCGAATCCACCCAGGCAGGATGGTGCAGTTGCCATAACCTCATCTCCCACTTTAATACTCGTAATATCGGATCCAATGGCGCTTACAACACCAGCGCATTCCAAACCAAAGGTTCTCCCAAATAAACCGCCTTCTATGGCAGCATCTGAAAGTAGACCCATGGCAATCATAATATCACGGAAGTTCAATGCAGATGCCTTAACACTAACTTCCACTTCATTAGCAGCAGGAGCTCTTCGTTCTGTTTGTTTAAGTACGATATTATCAAGAACTCCGTATTCAGATATGGTTGCAGAATATGCTGAACCTTCAGCTGATACAGATTTCATGGCGCGTTGCGCTATATTATCTGTAGAGATTCGTTCAAGCTTATTTACATATCTTTTCTTTCCTCTGAATGCTAATTCATCAACCCGATCACTAGCAAATATCTCATCTATGAAGACCTCAATCTCGTCATCTTGTACCGGAGAGCTGAAATCAACTAAGGTGGTTACATAATTAGGGAACTCATTTACAATACATCTGCTAACACCTCGTA
Organism: Bacteroidota bacterium; assembly: GCA_042584165.1. GTDB lineage: Bacteria > Bacteroidota > Bacteroidia > Cytophagales > Cyclobacteriaceae > JBHOSY01. Next base: position 10,912 of record JBHOSY010000004.1, read on the forward strand.
ATCCTTCCTGACTCAAATTGAGAAGTTCAGGTGATCCGGCAACTGTTTGAGAACCACTTAGCAACACCCAAATTCCTGGATTATTTTTATATTGAGTCTCGTTCAATTTCCTCATGATATTCATCATCATGATGGTGCCTTTACTTTCACCTTGCTCCAATGTATCGGCAGACAAGTTTGAGTCATCCAAAAGGTCAAGTCCCCAGGCATAAATAATACCTTCGAAATTATCCAGCTTATTGGCAAAATCTAAAACTTTATCAGCATCATCTTGTGAGAGGGCATTAACTGTAAATTGACCTTCAGCCACTTCTTTAAATCCCTCACCGGTCTTAACCGTAGTACAGGTTTTATTCAAAATTTTAAGATGATTGATCACCTTGTCAGATACTCCACTATTGTCAGAAAACACAAGCCAATTACCTATAGCTAACTTTGCTTCATCGTCGTTTTCAATCGCTTCAAGATCCAACTTCTCAGCACGGGCCATGATAACAGTTTGGCAAGAAACATCATTATCAGGATAGTCACTGTAGCATGCTACATCACTATATCCAGTGCTCTCTAATATGGTTTTCCAATTATCAGGACCCATAGTGGCATGCTCGGTTCTAATATCAAGATCTTCATACAACCACCATCCCTCGGTCATACCAAAGATAAAGTCTAGATATACCGGAGAGTTAGTTACTTCCAACATCATTAATACACCCTCTGAGGCCAACAGCTTCTGAGCATGACCTAAGGACACACTCAAGTTGCGAGTAGCGTGAATAACATCAGAGGCAATAATTAGGTCGAATGTATTTAAATCAAAACCCTGATCAGCAGGATCTTGCTCAATATCCATAATCTTGTACTGTACAAAAGGATATTTATCAAACCTTTGTTGTGCCTTTAGCATAAACATATGCGAAAGGTCAGTAAAGACATATTCTGTTCTATCGGCTGGAAGCATGGGCAAGATAGCCTGAGTCATACCTCCTGTTCCTGCCCCAATTTCAAGTACACGTATTGTTTGATCCTCTGGTATATCTTTAATCAATTCCGCGATCGATTTACCTGCAATATCATTGTATTTCTTGAAAGCAAATCCTTCCACGTAATACTGAACAATTGCATCCCATTTATCTTCAGGGAAAATAAGCTGGATTGGATCGATAGTTCCTTGAAGTACTCCTTGAATTTCAGGACCACATCGTCCTAATAGAGTTGATTCATGATGGAACTGAGGGAATTGCCTATTGAGTTCGTCCATCCAGGAAGTTACATCACGGAAATCAGGTGCTTTGATCACTTCGAAATGGCCATCGCTTCCGGAAACAATTCCTGCATCGCGCAATAGCTTAAACATGTGGTGAAACAAGCGATGATGTTCTTCAATTACGGCCATTTTACCAATCAATTCTTCCACATCTGCCTTGGCACCAATCTCGAATGACATGCCCATGTCCTTTAATGATCTACAGATGTAGGCCATTGTCAGGTTATACTGCCTGGGCTCGTATTGGTTATAATATTCTAGTTGTTCTGGCCTGTTCTTTACTTCAGTGATAGTTTCCTGAACTCCAGCACCAATTGCTGTTGGGGCAGATAAATATTCTCCAGGATTACGTCTGAGTTCCTGGTCTACTCTGGATTTCATGATCCAATTGTACTCGTAGAACCACTTATCCTGTTCTCCACCTTGTTCTCCACGGGAACCTTTAAGGTATTGCGAATGGAAGCCATGGAATTCTGCTATCGGAGAACCATCTTCATTAAAAATCCAAAGTTCACCAAGGGCATACTCATCGGTCCACTCTCTTAAGCGGCCATGTACATATAGTTTAAAGGAATTAACCTTATTGTACCATTTGATGCGATCTATGTGGCGAGGAACGTAAACACCCATCTTCTTATTAACATCTTCTCGCTCATTGAATATACCGAATACTGTTTGGAAGCAGCTATCCAATACGCCGGGATGTATGTTGAATTGGTGAAATTCAGAACGAATGCTTTCATGCACCTCTATCTCGCTAAGAGACTCCCAATTTCCATCGCTTCTCCACAAGTTCTTAATTGCCCGGAAAGATGGCCCAAGATAGAGACCGCTTTCAAGCAGTTCATCATGCATGGGTTTAACGGGAACAGGAATATTTATGCGTTTTTTTACATCCTCAAGATTCACAGGGATTGAATTAAAACTATCACCAATATGGTTGATCTTACCATTGGAACACATGGTCCATTGAGCGTCTTTTTCCCGAGGCTTGGAATAAATGAAATAGTCACCACTATCATGTGAAATATCCATTTGTATAAGTGGAGGTTCGCCAGAATCCGGCAGGAACAAAGCATTGTCAAAATTTACGTCTTCGATGAATTCAAACTTATCTCCAAAAGATGCTTTTGCCGCACCAATAACCAGATCGACATGACCCGCCCCGGGAAACACAATTGGTCCCTGAACCTTGTGATCTTCAATATATGGATAGGTACGTTTATCTAATACAACATCCCAGACTACATTATTTTTCTCCCGTGCAGAAGATGTCTTTTTACTTAGGTGAGGATGGCCGAATTCAATGGCTCCCAAGCGCGTTTTTCTACCTTCTTCGCTTTCAATCCAGTAGGATTCTTTTTGCCATGGATAGCGAGGCAAGTTTACCCAGCCATTGTCGTTGCCATAGAAGCCCTTCCAATCTACTAAAGCTCCCCAGGTATGCAACTTAGCAAGAGAAGAAAGGAATATTTTTCTCTCATTGTCTTTTCTTCTAAGAGAATGTATTACAAGTCCTTTTACCTTTTTGTTGGCCAATAATCCTTCAACACCAATTGCATGGATAGGGTGTGGGCCAAGTTCAATGAAAGTGTCGAATCCATCTTCTATCTGAGCGGAGACAGCATCTGTGAAAAGTGTAGGTTCGCGAACATTACGGAACCAATACATGGGATCAAGATCCTCGCCTTTAACAATTCCTCCTTCTACAGTTGAATAGAAAGGAATGTTTGATGCCCTGGTCTTAAACTCACCAAGTGAGGCCAATAACTCATCCTTTAATGGCTCCATGTGATGACTATGGAATGGGACATTCACAGCTAGTAATCGGTGGAAAATATCTTTTTCATTGAGGTCTTCTGCAATCGCCTCTATAACATCAGTATTACCTGAAAGTGCAACCATCTCTGGCCCATTCACAGCGCCAACCGATACTTCATCTTCTTTGCCATTAATTAGTTTTTTGGCTTCTTCGTGAGAAATACCTACTGCCAACATTCTGCCTTTGTCGGTTGCTTTGAACTGCACCCGGCTTCTGTGAAATATTAACAATACAGCTTGTTCTAAAGTAAGTGCGCCTGAAACGTAACCAGCGGTAACCTCACCAATACTATGTCCTACAACTGCCTTTGGATGAACTCCCATGGCTTTCCACATTTCATACAACGCAATCTGTATAGAGAATATGGATGGTTGAGCTATGTTGGTATCGCTTATACGTGATGATTCTTCATCTTTTGCTAGCTCCTCAACCAAAGACCAGTCGGCATGTTTGGCAAGCATACCGTCTAATTTCTCAATCCACTGACGAAACAACGGTTCATTCTCAAATAACTGACGACCCATGCCCCACCATTGTGGCCCCTGACCAGAGAAGATAAACACGATTTTGTCTTTTACTTCGTTCACACGGCCTTCAGCAATCTCAGTCAGAGATTCACCGTCTAAGAATACTTGTAGACTTTTAGCCAACTCTTCTTTTGACTCAGCTACTACCGCCAATCTGTGCCCGTGGTGTGAGCGTCGCGTTGCACTATAAGCGCATATATCGCTAAAACTATCCTGATTTTCTTTATTTTGAAGAAAATCGATGTATTTATTCGTTAACTGCTGAAGTGCTTCAGAATTTTTTGCGGAAAGGGTTGCAACTTGCAATCCTGGTTTATTTTTAGGAGGACGTTCGGCAGATTTGTGATCTCCTAATACGATATGTACGTTTGATCCTCCGAATCCAAAACCGTTGACTCCGGCATATCGAGGTTTTTCACTTGCTGGCCAGGCCACTGCATCCGTGGGCACCTTCAATTTAAGTTCATCAAAAGGAATATTTGGATTTCCTTTCTTAAAATGAATATTAGGTCCAATGGTTTCATGGTACATTGATAGTGCCAGTTTAGATATACCCGCCACTCCCGAAGCAGGCTCCAGGTGACCAATGTTAGACTTTACGGAGCCCATATAACAATAGTCATCCCTATCTCTACCAATGACATTTCCAATGGAAATACTCTCTATGGGATCTCCAACAAATGTTCCTGTTCCATGAGCTTCAACAAATCCCACTTTATGAGGATCAACACCGGCATCGAGGTAAGCCTGCTTTAGCAATGCCTGCTGAGCTATAGGATTCGGCACAGAAATACCTTTTGTAGCACCATCTTGATTAACTGCTGTTCCACGAATCACAGCATATATCTTATCTCCATCTTTTTCAGCTTGAGAAAGTGGTTTGAGAAAGATTAACCCTCCACCTTCACTTCTAATGTATCCGTTTCCACGTTCATCGAAGGAATAGCAAATGCCATCTTTGGAAAGATATCCGCCCTTACTGAAACCCATTTGTGGCTCAGGTTTAAGAATGGAGTTTACACCGCCAGCAAATGCAGCATCTGCATCCCCTTCCCAGATAGACCGGCAAGCCATGTGCACTGCATTCAATGAAGAAGAACATGCCGTGTCGATGGCAAAGGACGGTCCTGTTAAATTGTATGAATATGATATCCTGTTAGCAGCAATGCACATTGCAGAGCCCACATTTGTATGAGAACCTATATTAACACGCTCCTGGGGTGTGTTTTGCAAATCACCATAATCATGAGCGGATAAACCAATGAATACAGCCGTTCTGGAACCGTTCAAATCATTTAGACTCAAGCCCGCATCTTCTATGGTTTCATATGAAACTTCCAACATCATGCGTTGCTGTGGATCCATCCGTTGCGCCTCTAAAGGAGATATGCCAAAGAATCCGGCATCGAACTTATCCACATCCTTAATAAAGCCACCTCGATTCACACTAATCTTTCCAGCTCGCCTCCATTCTGGGGAATATAACCCATCATTATTCCATCTATCTTCTGGTATTGGGCCGAGAACATCCTTCTTTCCAATAATTATCTCCCAAAACTGTTCAGGTGTATTTGCTTCACCGGGATACCTACATCCCAATCCTATAATTGCTATTGATTCTCTTTCTTTCATTTTATATTCTTCAGCCCTACTCGGATATCTTTTATTTCTAATTCTATTACTGACTGTTATCTATATCAACAGTTCAGTAGTCCAAAACTACTATATTCTAATATTTTAATCCCACTTTCGAGAAAGCGAAAAGTTTTATTTTTTCTTAAGTGTAGCCCTTTACCAAAAAGTGGACTGATTTAGGATAAACGTTAAGAGATAGTTTACTGCATTTTAAAACGATAAAATCAGTTTAGAATGGCGCAATAATAATCAAGTGAGAGTTTGGTGCGAGACATAAACGTAAAATCCAAAGAAAGTTTTCATCAGAAGAAAAAATCAGAATTGTAATTCAAGGCTTGCATGGGGAAACCAGTATTACAGAATTATATTGTGGAAAAGGGATTGCCCAAAACCTGTATTATCGTTGGAGCAATGGCTTTTTGGAGTCAGGAAAGAAAAGCCTCATTGAGATAGGTAATCCACTGACCTATCTTTCCAGGAATAGTTTTACAAGTATCTCGAAATTCTTCAGGATGTCTGCCTCCGACATTTCCCCGTTACAATTAAATCCAGTGAAATATCTATCCTCAAATGCAGGTAACTTACTGTTATTGCCCCATCGAATTTTCCAGTTCGGCAATTCAGGTCTATATTGATTTGACTTTTCCATGAGCATTAAAACTGTTTTTTACCTCTCTAATTATGATGCAAGAGCCATGCCAGAATTGCTACTGCCGGGTAAAGGGATTGGGGCATTTACCTTAATGCCAGGTTCGATATCTTCTATATCCAATTGTCGTTGGTCAAAAAGACCAACAACGGCGGGATAGTGTTTTATTGATTTAGGATAATAATCCAACAAAATGCTATGAGTAACGATCTATGTGCTATGAACCATGAACTATCAGCTAGAAGCTATGAACTTCAAGTAACATTGATATTTATCAATGAAATTCATGATATATATCCTCAGAAATTGAATAAATGTCAAATATCTTTAATAATCAGTTTTTACGATTGGACGTAACTTTAAACCATGCTTAAATAAGCATTGGTGGAAGCATAGATTCTATAAAAAACACCTTTTTGAATCGAAAACGAATTGTCATGAGGAGATTATTTCTATTGTTGGTTTTGCCTGTAATTGGACTGGTAAGTTGCGTTTATAATGAAGAAGGAAGTGGGATCGTTCCATTACCTCCTCCTGAGTTAAAGTATGTGGGATCAGATGCATGCGGATCATGTCATCCAACACAACATACCACATTCAGTGAAAGTGGCCATCCATATAAATTATCAGAGGTGGATGGAATAGCGCCCACCTACCCTTTTACTACCCTGGATCATGTACCTGATGGTTATTCCTGGGATGATATCTCGTACGTCATCGGAGGTTATGCCTGGAGAGCAAATTATATCGATGATGAAGGTTATATCATTACGGGTGATGATGCTCAATGGAATTATCAGACTGGGGAAGCAGGCCCATATCATGCCGGTGTAAATCCGGGTACTGAAAAATACGAATGCGGTGCATGTCATACAACAGGCTGGAAAAGTGTGGCAAATGGCGGATCTCCCCAGGGTGATATGCCCGGTATGGATGGTGAGTTTTTTGCCGGAGGTATTCAATGTGAAGCATGTCATGGAATGGGAAGCTTTCATTTATCCTCAAAATCGACGGAGGATATAACGATCGACCGGGAATCTGAGGCTTGCGGTCAATGTCATTCAAGTAATGGAGATGGAATTATTGCTGCATCAGAGGGATTTATCCATAATTATGAGCAGTATAATGAGATGTCAGCAGCCGGTCATACAGATTTGAGCTGTAATGATTGCCACGATCCTCATGTTACTGTTAAACATGATCAAGTAGGCGGGATAATTCAAGTTTGCACAGATTGTCATACTGAAATAACAACCGGAGCAGAACACAGGGGAGCAGATTGCCTTACCTGCCACATGCCATATGCTTCCAAGTCGGCTGTAAGTACCAATAAATATGTAGCCGATTTGAAAACGCATATATTTAAAATTAATCCTGCAGAAGATGGGATAATGTTTAATGTGGATAGTACGCAGGTTAATGGCGAAAACGGCGTTACATTGGATTTTGTATGCTATCAGTGTCATAAAGACGAAGCTGGCATAGGGGGAGAGAAGTCAGAAAAAACGATGTCACGACTTTCCGGCAAGGCAACCGGATATCATACGCCGTAGATAGAAAGATCTTGTGAAAATATTAAATACGAAGGGGGCAAATTTAACCCTCTTTTTTGTTGCAAGATATTACGTTGTAAGTTGCATGTTAACCCTTGAACCCAGAACCTTGAACCCGGAACCTCGAACCATTCAACGCTCAATTGTTAACTGTTGACAGTTGACTGGTGACTGCTGAAAACTGACTGCTGACTGGTGACTGTTGACTGTTTATATCCTTGCCTGATAAGTATACAGTTCAAAATACCTTCCCTCCCGCTCCATCAATTCATCATGTGTACCTCTTTCAGCAATTCGGCCCTCTTCAACTACCAGGATCTGATCTGCCTGCCGGATAGTACTTAGGCGGTGAGCGATAACGATCGTTGTACGTCCTTTCATCAGCCACTTTAAACTTTCCTGGATATAAGCTTCACTTTCGGTATCAAGGTTGGATGTGGCTTCGTCGAGAATCAGGATGCGCGGATCCGCCAGGATAGCCCGGGCAATAGCCACACGTTGACGCTGTCCCCCGGAAAGTTTTACACCTCTCTCCCCTATCAGTGTATCCAATCCTTCATCAAAACGGTCCGTGAATTCTTTGACATGAGCAGCAACAATAGCATTTTCCAACTGTTCTTCCGTTGCATCAGGTCTGGGGAAAAGGATATTCTCCCGTATAGTTCCTTCAAACAGAAAATCATCCTGTAAAACCACCCCTAACTGGCTACGGTAACTATCTAATGTAACTTTATCAAGATCATGGCCATCAACAATGATCTTTCCCTTATTCGGGGCTAAAAACATAGCCGAAAGGCCTGCGATGGTTGATTTCCCGGAGCCGGAACTTCCGACAAGTGCTGTCACCCCTCCTTCTTTTGACTCAAAACTAATATCATCCAGGACGGTCTTTCCTTCATCATAAGCGAAAACAACATTTTCAAATTTGATTTCGCCTTTTATAGTCGGGATCTCGATGGTTCTCTCAGGATCATCTATCTCCCTGGCGTTATTCATAATCTCTTCCGTTCTGTCAAGTCCGGCAAATGCATCTGTGATCTGGCTGCCAATATTACTCATCTGTACAATTGGAGCAATTAAAAATCCCAGGTATAAGGTGAAGGCAAGGAAATCACCAAAACTTAATTGATCATCCATAATCATATAGCCTCCTATCCCCATTATACCGACACTGGCAATACCCAGAAGTAAGGTAGCTGAACTTGTGACAAGACTTGTTGTAGTCAGACTTTTCCTGACATTCCTGAATAGCCTTTCCACACCCTCTTCAAAGGTTTTTACTTCCTGTTTTTCGGCATTGAATCCTTTTATTACACGTATCCCTCCAAGCGATTCTGTCAATCTACCAGTAACATCCGCATTGATTTCTCCCCGTTTTCTGAAAATAGGCCGAATATATTTAAAAGCCTTAATAGAGATGAATCCGAATATAGCGAGGGGTACCAGTATATAAAAAGTAAGTGTCGGACTAATACGGATCAAGAGAATAAAAGCTCCAATGGAGGTTAAGACACCACCAAAAAGCTGGACCAGACCCGTCCCTACCAGATTCCTTACCCCTTCCACATCCGTCATGATCCTGGATACCAGTTCACCTGTTTTTGTGTTATCAAAAAATCGAATTGGAAGATAAATTATATGTTTCTGTACCTGTGACCGCAGTTTGGCAATGAGATGTTGAGCCTCAACACTTAAAAGCCAGGTTAAGCCATAGGATGTTACGGATTGAACAGCAATGGCTGCTGTTACGGTAATCAATAACCATTTGAGCATCTCCATGTCTTTATTGGCAATCACATCATCGATCAGGATCTTACTTGCACCTGGGAGTACCAATCCAGCGAAACGGTTGATAAGGATCAAAACAAGACCAATTGCCAGAATACCTCGTCTGGGCCAGATGATCGTTTTGAAAACTTTCGCGAGTGTAACTTTTCTTTTACTCAATTTGAAGGAATTTATTTAAGATTTGAAATAAGGGGAACAAATATACTCACCAATAATGTTAACTAAGTTTATGTAAGAAGGTTTATAAAAAAAGGATACGGAATGTACAGAGGAGGCACGGAGAACACAGAGTAAAATCCCATTATATAATCTCCGTGTTCTTCGTGCCTACTTCGTGGTTTTCGTGTCCAAACTGTCAACTACTCATATAAGTATCGATGACAATCATAACAAAGACCATCTTCCCATCCTTCTTTAAGTTCTTTTGGATGGATGAAATCAAGTTCCTGGCTTAGACTGGCGAACTGCTCCTGTCCGGGTTCTCCCTGTAAAACAATGGTGTGGCAAATGTTACAGTCCTTGGAAATAACCTTCCCATCTTCACTTACGTGGTTATCATCATGACACCGGAAACAACCATTATAAGTTTTATGCCCAATATTATCTTCATACTCATCCCAGCTGGCCTGCATTTCCGGAAAGATGTTATGGCTAAAGCCAGCTTTGATAGCTTCAATGGAATTATTAATATCATCAATGCGTGAATCATATATCTCAGGCAGATTCTCTCTATAGTAATTCTTTGTATAATTCTCAATTTCATATATAGCTGTATCTGTGTGATCATACGGGGAAAGAAACAGATCCATTGCCACCCTTTTAATATATGGTAGATCCTTCGGTATCTGTCCGGTAATCAATGCTTCATCGATAAACTGTGAAGGTGTAAAATATGCATGTGACGGCCTGGTATGACAATCCATGCAGTCCATCTCACGAGGTATAGCCTCAGCAAGTTTCTTGGGTTTTAACGGGCTTTCTGCATCCTGGAATAATATTTCTTCACCAGTTTCAAGGTTGGTATATTTAATCCATGGTATATCCTTCCGGTTGTCACGCTTTGGAATATATTCTATTTTAACGTTTGGATTGATATGCCAGTGAATCCCTTCTGATAAACCCAATGCACTATGTGTGGCTCCAATTTTCATCTGCAGGCTAATGTTCCATTCAGTATTCGTACTATCTGCAATGAAATGCCTGGTATTTCGTAACTGCCTTGCATAGAATTTTTCCGGCCAGTGACACTCTTCACAGGTTTCCCTTGCAGGCCGCAAATTATGCAAGGGTGTCGGGATTGGTCGGGAAAAATCATCTGTTAATACTGCATATACCTGTCGTAGCCCTGAAAGTTTAGAACGCACATACCAGTCAGCACCTGTACCAACATGACAGGCCACACAACTTACCCTGGCATGTGGAGAATTCTGATAGGTAGCATATTCGGGTTTCATTACCTCGTGGCATAATGTGCCGCAGAACTCTACGGATTCTGTATAGTGAAATGCCTCATAACTTCCAACGCCCGTGAGCAATAATAAAAACAATGTACCAACCCCGAAGATCACAAAGGCATTTCGATATCTGGACAGGTTAAAGTCAAGAACCGGCCAGTGCTTTTCTTCTTCGTCTTTAACCCTTTTTTTACGCCTGTTTACTTCAATAAGCATCCCTATTGGAATTAGAATTAATCCAATAAGTAAAAATCCAGGGAGTACAATATAAATGAACAAGCCGAGATATGAACTTGTGTTTTCAAAGAAGAATCCAACTGTGAAGAAAAGAAGTATTAAAAAGAGATTAACAATCGCGATGATGGTACCTGCGAGCGAAAGTGTATTGTAATATGATTTCGGTAGTTTCATAATGAAAAAGGATCAAAAAGCGTTACAAAATATACAATTGTACTCCACGAAAGTACGAACAATGCTTGTATAAAAATCTTCACGGTGGATGATATTTATCATTTGAAATGAATGAATTAATCATGTAAAATTGTCCCGGTTGAAATATTACCTGATATTAATATAATGCAAAAAATACAATATGCTGCAGATTCTGAATATCCCTTCTATATATTCAAATAATCAGGGTAGAAGGTTATCTTAAATCGTTAACCAGTATCCGAGCCATGTCTTTTTTTCTTTATCCTCTTGGTGTAATAAATTGAGACACTTATCGAAATAATCGCAAAAAACAGGAATGCGATCACACGATACCCAACTTCCATTTGATCCAGGTCCGCCAGGAATAAACGAATGCCTGCTACGAAAAATGTTAGAATAGACATCCATCGGTATTTAATGTTATGAAGAGCAATACTCAAAATAAAATACCCTATGGCAGCAATAGTCCAGGATAAGGTAACATACTGAGTTTGAACAGCATAGTTCAGGGTATAAAGGACCATGATAAAAGCTGCTAAAAGATACAAATTTCGCAAAACTTCAGTTTTCAGAGTCAGCCGCTCTTTCTTCCAATTCAATATACGTCCTGTAGCCAGGGCAACAAATGCAAATGTTAAATTGATATTATCTATGCTGGGTGAGGTAGCAAGATAAAGTATCAATATCAGGAAATACAAGAAAGCATTGACGACTACAATTAATTTTGATCTAAACCACAGTGCCATCGAAACTACCAGTAAACTCTGCAAGGCAAGATATAGATATGCCTGTGGTAGATTCATCATGCCATAAACTGCTACGCTAAGTGCCATAAATCCAAAGCATGCATAAAATGCAGGAGCAAATTCTCTTTCAGAGCGGGATTTTAAAAAGACGGAAAAAAGAAGACATACAATAGTAATAAACCCAAATATCCAAACGTAATTTTCTTCATAAAACCGCAGTACTTCGAGCAGCAGGATCAATGTAAATGTGATTGCATTCCATATGGAAATTGCAGCAACAACGTTATCTGATAATTTAGATTTATTGGCTAGGAAAATCGTTGATGAGAATATCACCACATAGCTGAACAAGAAAATCAGATTATTCTGGTGCTCTTCTACAGCAGCCATTGGATGACCCATTATTGGATTACCAAGGAACCAAATCAAATGAGAAATATAGACCAAAAACAAAGTGAATAGGAGTACCCTCCACCAGTTAAATCGTACAAATAGGACAAGTGCGACTACTGAGGTCAGGGTGAAAATCGACAGAGTAACATAAGTATTATCATAAAAAATGGCTGTTAAAAGCATGAGGATTACAGCAAGGCTTGTTGTAAATTCTGATTTACTTCGGATGGCAAAATAAAGTTGTATGCTGATTACAACCAACAATAATAACAATGAGATCCCTTTAGAGGATATTAGCGGAGAAGTTGAAAAGAAATGTAAGTGTAATGTTATGTAATATATCAACAGATAACCACTGAGTTTCAGTACATACACCAATTTTGGAAAAGGTTTCTTTAGAAGATAAGCGGCAATAAATACTCCAAATGTAGCAATATAGCCTGCGGTACTTGCTATTACCTGGTATCCGAGACTACGTAAATAAGTCATAAGAAATATCACGCCAAACAAAAAGACAATACTGCCAAACCATGCGAGTCCGTATTCAACAATTTTCGATTCAAAAATATTCTCGCTTTCATGATCATGGCCTTTGTCATTTATAGCAGATTCATCTTTTAATGGTGATGATTTCTGTTGTGATGTTATCAAGTTTGTTTTATCTACTTCAAGGAATTCTTCAATTTTATCTAAACGTCTTTCCAGTGAATGCAACTTCTCCAATATCTGGTTATCGGATTTATACGAATTTGACATAAAATCTCATTGTTTAAGACTTAACAGGTTTCTGACCACTCTAATACATATTTTCATCTTTGTCTGCATAAATAATTGTATTTCAATAATATTATTTTGATATTGCGGGTTATTACGTGAAATACAAATTATAATAATTAATAATTTACAAAGAATATTTGTTATATTATAATTAATTCAGTATATAATCGCGTTCATTCTTACCGGAGCTACTGATCCATATGATCCTACATGATAATCTTCTTTGCAATGATTTGCTGACAAAGCCCCAACCGGAAATCGGAACCATTCTGGTTACCGGAGCTACTGGGTATGTTGGCGGAAGACTTGTCCCAGAACTGTTAGCCAGGGGATATAAAGTGCGCGTTATGGCGAGGGTCGATTCAAAAGAATGTGAGGAACGCTGGCCTGAAGCTGACATTGTGGTAGCAGACGCTTTAAATCCAGTCCAATTAATACATGCACTCGAAGGTGTTAGCGTTGCCTATTATTTGATTCACTCCCTGTTGCTGGGTACGAAAAATTTCGAACTGGCTGATGAAAGAGCGGCTATCAATTTCAGGTTAGCTGCTGAACAAAACCAATTAAGAAGAGTAATATACCTTGGTGCCCTGGGTGATGAGTTAATTACTCTTTCCCCTCACTTAAAAACCCGGAATTTAGTAGCAAAAGAATTGCAAAAAGGAACCTATAAGACTACAATACTACGCGCTGCAATCATTATCGGTTCAGGAAGTGCATCCTATGAAATACTAAAACACGTCGTAATTAAAAGTCCAGTCTTTTTAATTCCATTTTGGGCAAAAACGAAATGTCAACCAATTAGTATGCGGAGCCTGGTAAATATTTTGGTGGGTGTTTTAGAGAAAAAAGAGGCCAGTGGTAAAACCTATGATATAGGTGGAAGCGAAATCCTCACATATGAAAATATGTTAAAATCGTTTTCAAGTGTAATTAATAAGAAAAGATTTTTCATAAATACTTCGTTTTCCAATATCAAAATTTTTTCGTATATCGCCAGTCTTCTAACCCCGGTTCCTGCCGCAATAATCAAATCTCTTTTGGAAAGTTGCCATAACGAAGTCGTGTGTCATAACAATGAAATCCTTTCATTATCCCTTCATCAACCCATTTCATTCAATGAGGCAATAAATCGTGCCTTAACGACCGAGGAATCTGACTCAGTTTATACACGATGGTCAGATGAGTACCCTCGGGCTCACGAGTTATCTCTGAAACTTGATGAACTTGTAAAGTCTCCCCGTTACATTAGTTCTTATTCGATTGTTTCTGAAAAAGATAATAAATCGCTTTTTAAATCTATTTGCAAAATTGGTGGAAAGGAAGGATGGTTTCATGCTAACTGGATGTGGCGTCTGAGAGGTTTTCTTGACAGGCTCCTGTTGGGGGTAGGTTCTTCGAGAGGAAGACGAAGTAAAAAAAATCTGAGAGTGAATGATGTGGTTGATTTCTGGAGGGTCGAAGACATAATTAAACATAAAAGATTATTATTACGGGCAGAAATGAAATTACCCGGTAAAGCCTGGCTGGAATTTAAAATAGAAAATAATCATTCCGGGAACATATTAAGTGTCTGTGCATATTACGAACCCAATGGACTACCAGGTAAACTTTACTGGTACAATTTTTTACCATTCCATCACATCATATTCACAAATCTTATTAAGCAGATAGACAAAAGAAGTTAAGGATTATTTCTACTTCAGAATATTATTTGGGATCCTTGCGGCAGACCGCATGATATATATCATAAATAGTACTATTTGTATAATAAAAGTTTGAGATTCCCTGGTTGATTTCTTAAATTATACTGAGAAAATCATACAATTTAAAATATTTTTAAAACACTGAAGTATGGTTTTTCAAAGACCGTATAAAATCCTGCCTTATGACAAATAAATCAAAACATAAAAAATCTTCACGGAGAAAATTTCTTAAATATGGACTTACCATGGGAGCTGGTACTCTTGGAGTTGCCGGTGTAATATCAGGAAGTTCAAAAGATACTTCCAGTGAAAGTAGTGAGAAAGTGAAAGTATTAATGCCAGATGGCAAATTAGCAGAAGTTGATAAATCCCATATCTCATCTGACGTGCCATCTATAACAAATGAAGAGGCTCGCAGAGGAGATCCAAATAAGGAATACGTGATGGTTATCGATCTGGCAAAATGCAGGAACGCAAGGAAATGTGTTGATAAATGCCAGTCGATGCACTTTTTACCTCCCGAAGATGAATGGATAAAAGTATTTCTGATGAAGGATAGTGAAGATACAGCTTCCTACTGGTTCCCGAAGCCTTGTTTCCATTGTAACAGTCCTTCCTGTGTAAACGTTTGCCCGGTGGGTGCAACATTTAAAAGACTGGACGGCCTTGTATTGATTGATAATGATCGATGTATCGGGTGCAAGTTCTGCATGACTGCCTGTCCGTACTCTTCAAGGGTATTTAACTGGAAAGAAAAGAAAACAGAAGGAGAGGGAATTCCGGTTTGTGGAAATCCTGAGACGAGTGTGCCACAGCAGGTAGGAACAGTTGGGAAATGTGATTTTTGTCCGGATATGGCCAGGCAGGGTAAGTTACCTCCTTGTATAGATGCTTGCCCAAATGGAGTGCTTTATTTTGGGGATAAGAATGAAGATATTGTGACCAATGGGGTTGAAACTGTCAGATTCAATCAATTGATATATGACCGTGCGGGATATAAGTATATGGAAGAATTAGGGACGCGTCCCAGTGTTTATTACCTGCCTCCAGTAGACAGGCAATTCCACCCTGAAGTAGGATTTAAGGATCTCCCTGAAGATATCCAGAAAAGGTATGAAGTAGCACGATCGAAAATTAAAAAGGAAACAAAATGAATATTGATACAGCAACGCAAAGTGTACTGAAAAGATTCGCACCACAAATGGAATCTTCAAGCACTTTTGAAAAAATAGCGCTATTCCTTTTTACTATAGTTTTTCTTGCTGGAATACCAGCTTTAGTAATTCAATATATCGAAGGACATATTGTTACCGGCATGCGTGATAATGTGGTATGGGGAGTATATATAGTAAACTTTATTTTCTATATAGGGATCAGCTATGCGGGGGCTTTAATTTCCGGAATTTTATATTTATTGAATGTGGAATGGCGAAAGCCCATCATCCGGATTGCTGAAATGATCACTGTGATCTCTACGATCATTGGGCCAGTTTATATCCTATTGTGCATTGGGCGTCTAGACCGATTACATCATCTTTTAATCTATGCACGTATCCAATCCCCGATCACCTGGGATGTCATTGCTATTACGACATACCTTGTTGGTAGTATTATATTTCTTTACCTCGCTACCATTCATGATTTTGCCATTTTAAGGGATACAACCGTCTTGAAATTCGGAAAATGGCGCAAACCACTTTATCGGTTCTTTGCCGTTGGCTACCAGGATACACCACGTCAAAAGCGTCTGGTTCACCAGACCCTGACCATCATGTCGATCATTATCATACCGCTTGCAGTACTTGTTCACTCTGTATTGTCATGGATTTTTGGGATGACGCTAAGACCAGGCTGGCACAGTACAATTTTCGCTCCATACTTTGTTGTTGCTGCCGTTTTTTCTGGTACGGCGGTCATGATCATAGTTATGTGGGTGTTCAGAAAATTATATCACCTAGAGGATGTACTCACTTTTATACATTTCAAATACCTGGGCATAATTCTCCTGGTCCTTGGGTCTCTATATGGCTATTTCACATTTGCAGAGTATCTCACCGGCTGGTATGGATCTGAAAAATGGGAGCTAGAACTGATATATAAGCTATTCAGATTTGAAGAATTTGGCATTCTTTTCATATTCGCGGCGTTTGTAGGGGTTTTATTACCGATCATTATCATTGCGATCCCAAAAATCAGAACGATCAACAGCATAACGTTTGCTTCCGTGATTGTAGTGTTAGCCATGTGGGTGAAAAGGTATATTATCATAATTCCAACCCTTGAAACTCCTTTATTACCCATGCAGGATTCACGAATGGAATATTTGAAATATTCAATAACATGGGTAGAATGGGTCCTTACATTCGCAGGATTGGCAGCATTCTGTCTGATGTTTTACCTGTTTTCAAAATTCGTCCCGATAATTCCTGTTTCTGAAAACTCGGAGACAATAAATACTAAAGTAAAAACAGATAATTAAAAATAAATGATTCATGTATATGATTCTTAATCAATCGATATCAGGGAAATTTATCCCATTAATTATACTGAGCCTGATACTTTTCCGGCATCCTGGATTCACTCAAAATAATGGTTCGAGTAAATCACAAGTTAAAGTCACTATACGATCTTCCTACCATCAGTTTGCAGAGTACGCTGAAATAAGAGTAAACGTTACAGCAAGGATCGATCGAAAGCGTCAACCTGTTCCAGGTGTATCATTAGATATATATTCAATAACTGATACTTCTGATGTATTTATTGGTAGTTTGCCAACTGACGATGGTGGTTCAGCAATCCTTGAAATTGATAAGGAGATAAAATATTTTAAAAACCCGGCAGGAGAAAAAGAATTCCTGGTCAGGTTTGATGGGGATGATCGATATAAATCCGGCTCGAACAAAGTTAGAGTTCGTGATGCATTGTTGGCAATAGATTTCATTGAGGTAGATTCTGTAAAAACAATTTTAGCAACTGCCTATGAAATTAATATCGATGGAGAAAAAACTCCTATAGAAAATGAGGACATCTATTTTTACACACCCGGGTCATTCAGTTTGCTTAATCTTGGGGAGGAAGAACTTGAAGATGGGCAATGTATGATCAATTTCCCTGTTACCCTGCCCGGGGATTCTGTTGGTAATGTCACCATTATTGCCAGGATTGAAGATAGTGATGATTTTGGAAGTGTAGAAATACAGAAGATAAAAGACTGGGGAACGCCACGTATTCCGGTAATAATTGAAAGTAGAAGAGGGCTGGGAGATACGGATGCTCCTTTATGGATGGTATATACTCTTATTGTATTGTTATCTGTAGTATGGTTTCATTATATGTATATTCTGTATGTGGTCTATCTGATTAAAAAGGATGGGAAGAAAACAGTCAACTCTATCTAGGCCTACATAAATCTTTGGGTCTGAAATTTGAACTACCAGATAACTACTAATCTTGAAGTTTTCAATTTTTATTAGAATATCCGTATATGGATAGAATTGCTTTTGGATTATGGGATTTTCACAATAATCTTGGGTAGATCCCTCCTTCCATCGGTCGCCAAAGGCTTGCCGAAGGCGAAACGTCGGGATAACAATATGAAGTATTTATTTCCAAGCTCTGCTTGGAAATAAATACCATTCTTGTCATTTTGAGCGAAGCGAAAAATCTACCAAAAAACTGGTTGGAATGAAGAACATTCTAGTGGACTCTTATCATTAGGCTTTTAATAATTAATATTCCACTTCGCTGGATCCTTAGTCTTGTACGTTTTTGGATCTTCAATTTGAATAATCAGAGTCTAATCCCGAAGACTCTGATTGGAGTATGGTTGATAATACCAATTATTTAGGAGGCAAAAAGCAAAAAAAAGGCCCCGGAATCCGGCGCCTTTTTTGTTAATTAATGTTTTAAAATTCTAATTAAAACTGAGCAATTGTACTGTTCAACAGTGCTTCAATATAATCAGGATTATGGATACCCACACTCATATCATCTACAGCTGTTTCATAGTTATACAAGTGTTTGGCCATTTCGATATCGAAGGTATCGACCTCGTTAATTTCACCGGCAGCGTCTAGTACCTTAGCAGCTGTCAGCTTGTCCTTGAGCGAACTTATTAAGGATGCTACAGTTGCCTGAGAAGCATCAAAAGAAGTGATATCACCATTGTGACAATCAGTTGCATTACAAACATCCAGGCTTGGCTCCATGGCATGATCAGCCTCATCTAACATATGACATGTTATGCATCCGCCACCTTCAAAATGTGGATGACTACCAACATCCGGATACGTTGAACCAGCATATTCATATCCTCCAAGACCTGCTACTACGGTACCCTGGGGACTATGATGAGGTCCATTGTGACCACCCAGCATCACCAAGTCAACTCCGACAGAATCTACATCGTAAGTCCATCCTCTTCTTGGCTGGTGACAGTTTAAACATAGGTTGCTGTTGTTTTCCATGTCAACAGTGACCAGTGAATCGAATGAGGAACGATACATTAACAAATCTACTGGATCGT
This sequence comes from Bacteroidota bacterium, assembly GCA_042584165.1. Classification (GTDB taxonomy): domain Bacteria; phylum Bacteroidota; class Bacteroidia; order Cytophagales; family Cyclobacteriaceae; genus JBHOSY01. The sequence continues at coordinate 30,183 of JBHOSY010000004.1, forward strand.
TGGTTCTGAGCGCATAATCCGCACCATCGGTATCGAAATCAAGCGTTTCATGGAAATCATGACAGGTACCGCATGATACTTTCTGTGGTAATGGGATATCTGCTGCAGTGGTGTCTTGCCCTGTATATTGGGTTTCGATGAATCCCTGTTCGCCATGACACATTGCACAACTTCCTCTTCCCCCTCTACTTGTTGCTAAAGCCTGACCCTGACCGTGACCTGATGAATCATACTGTACCATAACTGCTGCTTTTGTAGTCAGACTGTGGCACTCAAGACAAACAGCATTTCCATCAACACCATTTGTTCCATCTGTACCATTTGTTCCATCAGCACCATCAGCACCATCGGCACCATCAGCACCATCAGCACCTGCTAGACCTGCTGGGCCTTCAGGGCCTTCACAACTCATAATCATAAAAGCTGCCACAATACCTAGGATTGTGAAGCTTTGATAAATTAGTTTTCTCATAATTTGAAAATTTACTTTAAAAAATTTTATTAGTGTACACATAATATTCGTCGGGATAAAAGTACCCCCCAAGTCCTTTTCAAACAATACAGGAAGCATGACATAACTTTTATTATAATTGAATTTATGTCTTAGGATAAAGGGGTTTTATCAAACTGATTTTGATATATGTCAATCATTTTTTGATATATATCAATCATGCTCGGAATCCACTGATTTATAGCTAATTATAATATGCTAATCTTGGGAATATCAAAAAGTGTTTTTCCAAAAATGTGGCTTTCAGCATCTGGTAAATGCTGATTGATAATAAAATCCATAATACGGTTATCTGAAAATCACCAGAGGGTACTTTTTAATAATCAAAAGCACTCCGTTACAATATTAAAAAAGTAATATTTTTTGATAGGTATATTTTTTGAAAGAAAGAAGCAGCCTACTATCACTAGTTTATACAGTATAAGCAAGTGTATTACAGGTCACGAGCGAAGACACTCGCGCCAGGTGGACAAGGTCCGAAGCTTGAAGCCCGAAGTCAGAAGGATGAAGGAGGAGGAATGAAGAAGGAAGAAGGAGGCTTTGAATACTGATTAATGAGTTATTATTATAATGGCAGGATGGTTGTGCTTTTTGGAGGTTCCTTAAACAGATAACCCCGGGGTTTTAAACCCGGGGCAAATACAAATAATTAGCTCCCAGCCTGTCCGAAGACCCTCGGTTCTCGAGACCGGGGGAGGCTGGCGCGAGTTATGCATGTTTTATCTCGTCGCTTCGCTCCTCGATAAAACATGCTATCATTACATTAACGAGTCCATATTAAAATGAATTACACTTGCTGGAGGTTCCTTAAACGGGTAATCCCGGGTCTAAAACCCGGTGCTAAAAACTCCGTGCTCTCCGTGACTTCATTGTGCCCTCCGTATCCCTACAACTCTCAACTCACTATCCACTTCGCTGCATCCTTTGCATAATAAGTAAGGATGATGTCCGCTCCAGCCCGCTTAATCGAAGTAAGAATTTCCAGTGCTACTTTCTGTTCGTCAATCCAGCCTTTTTCTGCTGCAGCTTTAACCATCGAAAATTCTCCACTTACGTTATAGGCTGCAACAGGCAAATCCGTAATTTCACGAACGCGGGTAATAATATCCAGGTAGGACATGGCTGGTTTTACCATCACAATATCGGCACCTTCTTCAATATCCAGGTCAACTTCGGTTAATGCCTCCCTTGCATTGGCAGGGTCCATCTGGTAGGCGCGGCGGTCACCGAATTGAGGAGCCGATTCAGCAGCCTCCCGGAAGGGCCCGTAAAATCCCGAAGAATATTTTGCGGCATAGCTCATGATCGGGATTCTGGTATATCCATTATCATCCAACGTCTCCCGAATTGCCCCAATCATCCCATCCATCATGCCAGATGGAGCAACCATATCCGCTCCCGCTTTCGCATGTGTAATTACCTGTCGGCCCAACATTTCCAGGGTAGCATCATTATCCACATCACCATCTGTAATCGCTCCACAATGCCCATGATCAGTGTATTCGCAGAAGCAAACATCCGTAATCACATACATATCAGGAACTGCATCTTTTACAGCTTTTATAGCACGTTGGACAATCCCATCATCATTCATGGCATCACTGCCAATGGCATCTTTTGTTTCAGGAATTCCAAACAATATGATAGCCGGTATTCCAAGGGAATGAACCTCTTTTACTTCTTCAACCAGTGAATCAATCGATAATTGATCAATACCTGGCATGGAAGTGATTGGATTTCGCACACCTTTACCTTCGGTTACGAATAATGGGAAGATGAAATCATTGGCAGTAATGTTCGTTTCCCGAACCATTCGCCGGATGTTTTCGTTTTTTCGAAGTCTGCGTGGGCGATAATATGGAGTAAACATAATTGTATTAAATATAAAATAATTCTTATTGCTTTCAGAATTGACAGTCGACAGTATCCCAAAAGGCGATGCCTTCCTGCCATAATTATAATAACTATGAATGTAAATTGATAATACGTTTCAACTTAATCTCTGGCAGATCCCTCCTCTCGTCGGGATAACAAGCAGTAATAAAGTCCAAGCTCCGCTTGGACTTTATTACCAATCTTGTCATTCTGAGTGCTGCGAAGAATCTACCAAAGAGTTTCGCATTAATTCCATAACTCCCTATTAATTTTATTCTCGTTTGGGTTTTCATACAATACATCAAAGCTGTAATTCTAGTTATTAGAGAGTTAACTCTCAACTATTTTCTCCACCGTTTCATGTGCGCAAAGGACACTATCCCCTACACTTATACCCTTTCTGAAATTCCCGGAAAAATACAAACCAGGAAATTCTGATTCAAGTTCATCAAATTTATGCTGTATATTCTTATAGCCAACTGTATATTGCGGAATAGCCCTCGGCCATTTCCTGATCCTGCTAATCACAGGTTTACCTTCTAATCCAACCAGGGCATTCAATTCATTCAAAACAAGTTGTTCCAATGCCTTATCATCCAGGTCAACATTTTCCGGTTGTCTTGTACCTCCAACAAAGGAAGTAAAGGCCACGTGTCCTTCCGGGGCCCTGCCCGGGAAAATCGTTGAACTCCAGATACATCCCAGGATCTGACGTTTTTCAACTTCAGGGATTAAAAATCCAAAACCATCCAATGGTCTCTTAATATCTGATTCTTTAAATCCCATGAATACCACCGCTACAGGCGGGTAATTTATTTCAGAAATGGACTTCGCATAAAAAGGAGCAATGGATTCAAGCATATTTGCCATGGAAGATGCAGGTGCTGATAATATAACCTTATCAAATTCCTGGCTTGACTGCTTTCCATGCGAACTCATATCCAATGTAAATCCATGATCAGTTTTTGATATCTTTCTGACTTCAAGGCTGGTTTTTATTTTTTCTTTTAATATCCTTGCCAGTGTATCGGGGAAAATCTGCATGCCATCAATAAATGAGAATAATCTGGCCCGGTCCTTAGCTACTTCTTTTCGCTTTTTGCGTTCACGTGCTCCCTTGATTGCACCTTTAATCAGGCTGCCATATTTCTGTTCAAGGGCATGTAATTTTGGGAAACCGGCTGCGGTACTCAAATTTTCCGGATCCCCGGCATAAACCCCGGCTACAAAAGGATTGATTGCATAATCCAGAAATTCATTTCCCAACCGATAGCGGACAAAATCAGCCAGGGAAAGATCCTCCCCATTGGTGGGTTTGATAAATGGTTCCCGGAATAATCTGAGTTTTGCACGTGTTGAAAACAACTTCGTTTTCAGAAAGGCTGGTGGAGACATCGGTAAGGATTGTAAATCTCCATTCTTTACAATATATCGGTTGTTGGATGCCTCGTTACCATATACTTTTTGTTCATCCAGGCCCAATTCCGAAACCAGTTCTTTTAATATTTCGGAAGTTTCCAGGGTGCTGTTTGGACCGAGGTCAATCAGGAAACCATCCGATTTTTCAGTGACAATTGATCCTCCGATGTGGGAGGATTTTTCAAATACAGTTACATCCAGTCCGTTTTTATTCAACCAATAGGCAGTACATAATCCGGATATCCCTGCACCAACAACCGCTATATTTGGTTTATCACCCATAAAAATCATTAATTTCTTAGTGTTTCTTAGAGTCTTAGAGTCTTCGTGGTGATATATCATGTTTTATCAGCCACAAAGACACCAAGTTTTCATGCTAAGATATGTTAGATTAAACAGTTCTTGAGAACTGTGGTTTATTTTCTTCCTTTGACATTAAATATGCATCAAAATTCATAGCGATGTTTCGTATCAGCAATCTTCCTGGATCCGTAACAGTGATCTGATCAGCGTCAAGAATTACCAATCCATCATCCTGAAACTCCACAAGTCCTGCCAGGGCCTCGCTAAAATAACTATCAAACTGAATATTGTATTTCGACTCAATATCTTTTTTCTTCAATTTAAAATGACACATTAACTCTGTAATCACGTCACGACGAAGGATATCATCTTCATTTAATTCTATTCCCCTCATAACCGGCAATTCATCCTTATCCATTGCATCATAATATTCACCCAGTTTTTTATAATTCTGTATATACAAATCAGACAACATGCTGATACTTGTTATACCCAGAGCCAACAGGTTTATCCCGGCATGTGTAGAATAGCCCTGAAAATTCCTGTACAGCGTTCCATTTTTCATGGCTATTGTAAGTTCATCATCCGGTTTGGCAAAATGATCCATCCCGATATAAACATATCCGGAATCCGTTAACTTCTCAATACTTAACTTCAACAGGTTCAATTTTTCATCTGCACTGGGTATCCATTCATCTTTAATGAGGCGCTGATGTTTGATCAGATTCGGTAAATGCGCATAATTAAATACTGCAAGTCGATTTGGGTTAATATCAAGGATCGTATCTATCGTTTCAGAATAGGTTTCATAATTCTGAAATGGCAATCCATACATCAGGTCGAGATTAATACTTCCAAAACCAAGTTCGCGAGCCCATTCTACCGAATCACGGGTAATATCCTCTGGTTGAATCCTGTTAACCGTCTCCTGAACCCTTGGATCAAAATCCTGCACACCCAGGCTGCACCGGTTAAACCCATTCTCCTGCAGCGCCACCATATGATCCCTGGTTAGCTCCCTTGGATCAATCTCCACGCCTACTTCAGCATTTTCTTTGAAATCGAAATATTTATGAATAATGCTTCCCAGACGTCGTATCTGGTCAGGCGAAAGATGGGTCGGTGTCCCTCCCCCCCAATGCAACTGGATCACCTTCCGTTCAGGACCAATATGCTCGCGTAATAATTGGATCTCTTTCTCCAGGTAATCGATATATTTATCAATCTTTTCCTGATTCCTGGTTACCATCATATTGCACCCGCAGAAATAACAAAGTGTATCGCAGAAAGGGAGATGAAAATACAGGGACAGATCCTTATTAGTTATTGATGAGTCATCAGTCCGTAAATGATTTTTAAATTCATCCTGACCAATATTCTCATGGAAATAGGGTGCCGTGGGATAGCTGGTGTATCTCGGTCCCGGCCGATCATATTTCTTCAGCAGTTCAATATCAACTGAAATCATCCTTCCTTTCATTCTTAAATCATGTATTCTTTGTTTCTTCTTGATGCCTTGGTATCCACTAAATCAATTATTATAATAATTGATATTCAGATAACCATGTAGGTATATAATTTTGTTCTTTTCCATCGATGAAAAGAACCCAAAATCTAGACCAAACGATGTTGCCACCCTCTACTCCTTCGCTCACCTCGCCGTTTGGTCGGGCCTACCCGCCATATCGTCTCTTTATACTTATGTTCATTTTTATACCGCGTAGCGGTTCAATTATTGTAGTTACATACAATATCGAGAATTAAAGAACCTCGTAGAAGTTCCATCTTCCTTTTCAAAAGATTTAGTCTACAATGCATCATTTAACAGTGTTATGATAATTGTATAATTTCTTCATTTCTCCCCTTATTCAATCAATCTTCATCAATTTCCAGCAGGCTCCTGATCAGATCCACATGCTGTTGGTATTTATCAGGATCGCCTGAACTCTTTTTCAGGGATTTAACATGCTGCCGGACTATTTTGTTTATTATACTTTCAGTCAGGTTATCAATTTCATCAGCATATCCATTCTCAGGCAGCTGTTTCTTTAATCTCAGGATCTCATTCCGTCTTAGTATATCAAGTCGTTTCTTCAGGCTTCCAACAATGGAAGTCATAGCGTATGTCGATATCCATTTCTGGAATTCTTCCACGAAATCATCAATGATCCTCTGTGCTTTCGGTATCTCTTTCTGCCTTTGCTCAAGATTCGCTTCTACGATTTCCTGTAAATCATCCAGATTATACAGATAAACGTTATCAATAGTTCCAATTCCGGGATCCATATCCCTGGGAATTGCCAGATCGATCAGGAAGATTGGCTGGTGATACCTCTTTTTGCATACGGGAGCCAGTAATTCATGCGTTATAACATATTCATCGCTGGATGTTGCTGAAATAACAATGTCAGCCGTCTCAAGAGCAGATCCCAATTGGTCAAGTGTATATGCTGCTCCATTAAACTTCCTGGCAAGCTCCTGTGCATTGCCAAGTGTCCTGTTCGCCACATTGATTCTTTCAACGCCATCTTCCAGAAAATGATACGCTGCCAGTTCAGCTGTTTTTCCTGCACCTACCAGCAATATCTCTTTTCCTTTTAAGTCACTGAAAATCTTTCTGGCCAGTTCTACTCCCGCAAAACTTACAGAAACGGTTCCATCAGACAAATAGGTATTGCTATGAACCTTTTTCTTTGTCTGCATACCATAATTGAACAATTTATTAAGAACTGTATCTGTGATTTCCAACCCATGAGCCAGTTCGTATCCATCTTTAACCTGTCCGGTAATCTGGGATTCGCCAACAATTTGTGAATCCAGACTGGAAATCACCCTGAAAAAATGACGAATGGCATCAATACCCTGCAATTGATATGCAACTTCGGAATCACTAAAATGGTGACATGTTTTGAATTTATCCAGCCATTTGCGTATCTCTGACAATTCATTATCCAGATTTTCCCCACTGCAGTATATTTCTGTGCGGTTGCAGGTAGACAAAACAAAACATCCCTCAATATCATAGGCATCCTTCAGTTCCTTTAATGCAGATTCCTGTTCTTCTACATTCAAAGTTACTTTATCCCGGATCTCCACCGGTGCCGTTTTATGGGATATTCCGATAAGCCCAAGAGGAATATTTTCGTTCATCTCACCTCCCATGATCAGCTGAATTTATGAAACGATTCAAACAGATAAACAAGCAACACAGCCCCAAGGATCAATATAACAAATCCAGCTAGTGCAAAATATGCCATCCAGCGGCCACGCCATCTCATCACACGGGCCAACAGTATACCGATCAAATATATCAACCAGACCAGATCAGTAACAATTACCTTAATATCATTCGGCATGAAGGAACCTATCATCCTCTTTGCCTCTATATGACCTAACAATATTCCTATTCCCAGTAAAATCATACCTATTGTTACAGACCGGATGCTCATTTTCTCCAGGAACGTGATTGCAGGTAACTGGGAAAATAATTTCCCATGATAATGCCTTTTGATATTCCTATTTTGAATAATATACATCAGGGCATATATCGCGGAAATTGCCATGGCAGTATATCCCATCACAGATAATGAAGCATGTATGGCAAAAGTAGGATTAGCCAGAAGCGGATTGGTTTCCGGTTCCCACGACATATTGAAAATCGAGAACAATTCAAACACAAAAGCCAGTGTGAGTAGAAAAATTCCGGATCCTTTATTCTTCAAACTCAATTCGATGATCATATAAACAAATAAAATTGAAAATGCCAGGAACGAAAAAGCGTCATGGGCCGTGGACATGGGTGTGGTTCTCAATGCTATATTTCTGGTGATGATCTCCACCGCATGAATAATCAGAAGAATCGCCAGGGCCATGGCAGTATTGATACCGGGATTTTTCTTTTTACCGGTAAAAATCAGGTAATAAAGAAATATAACCCCCAGATATAAAAATGGTAATATGTAGCTTAAAATCTGGCTTAAACTCTTCATTATTATATATCTATATTAAATCATCATTCAGCCCATAACAGGCAAAAACAAAATTAGGCTTTTATTTTCTGATTCTTCAATACCATATCATTCACAGCAGCTGCGATGCTGACAGATGCGATTATAAATAGCAGGTAATAGACAAATGTTGGAATTGGAACCGGATCACCCTGTGCATATGAATGTAATCCTGAGAGATAATAGTTAACACCAAAATATGTCATAAGCACAGATCCAAATCCAACCAATGCCATGAAATTGGTTGAATATAAACTCTTTAGTCCGGGTACCAGGCGGGTATGCAAAATGAAAGAATAAACAATAATTGTGATCAGTGACCATGTTTCTTTCGGATCCCAGCCCCAGTACCTTCCCCAGGATTCATTAGCCCAGATCCCTCCCAGGAAATTACCGATTACCAGCAGGATTAATCCCACCATGAGTGACATTTCAATCACAAAAGTTAATTCTTTAAGTGTCAGGGTTACTCTTTCCAGATTATTCTTATTCCTGAAAATCATTAAACTTAAATTCAGGAATCCGAGCATGGAGCCCAATGCGAGAAAACCATAACTTGCTGTAATCGTTGCTACATGAATTGTAAGCCAGTACGATTTCAGTACAGGTACCAGGTTTGTGATCTCAGGATTCAACCAGTTCATATGGGCTGTAAGCAAGGTAATTCCTGCAAGAATTGCTGTTACAGACAATGTCATAGCAGATTTTGATCGGAACAGAAATCCAGCCAGGACCGTGGCCCAGGCAATATAGATCATTGATTCATACCCGTTACTCCAGGGGGCATGTCCCGAGATATACCATCTTACAGCCAATCCGATTGTTTGTGCTGCGAAAGCAACTGCCAGTAAAACATATAGAATATTCAAGAGCCATTTCAATTCTACTGAAGGATAGAAAAGTTGTAGTAAAAAGATACCCAGCAAAATCATTCCGAGCATCATATAAACGGGAAACAATTTCTTGAATATATTCACTTTGTTATAAAGCACCTCCATATTGGTTCTCCTTGTTGAAGGAATGAGTTCACTTCCATATTCCTGTTGATATTTTTTCATAGCTTCCAGGGATTTATCGGCCTTTGAATAATCACCTGTTTCAATAGCATCTTTGATATTTCGGAAATAACTTACCAGGCCAATATTTACCATGGCTGAGTCTTTCTTTTTCATATAATCTACATACTCTGTTAGTGTTCCCCACTTATTATCAGGATGTCCCGGCAATGGGAAAACTTTCAGGTAATTCCCATTAAATGCAGAAAAACTAACATTTACCCGCTCATCTGATGATATCAACTCCTTATCAAACTTCGTTCTTTTCGCGGGAGATTTACTATAAGCTGTATTTATCTGTTCCTTTAACTTGTATGATCCCCTTTCATCCAGAAAATCCAGGAAAGCAGCATATTCTCCTTCAATACCCAGCATATTCTGCAAAGCGGGATCATAAATTTTGATCATGGGTTCCTTCTGCCATTGTTTCCCAATTACCGTCATCCCAAGAAAAACCTGATCCGCACTCATCCCATTATAATTGCTTTTTTTATAGATCTTCACTACCACCCTATCAGCCAATGTATTCACCGGGATAATCCTGCCATCACGGTTTTGTACCAGTAACTTTCCAAATGAGGCAGCATGATCCTTGTCAATCTGATCAACACCCTTATCCGAATCCTGTGATGAAGCTGATAAAGGGATTAAGATTGATGCAATAATGATCAGTATGGTGGTTGCCAGTTTTTTTCGTTCTTTATGCAGTTCATTGATCTGCTGTGAAAGCCAGGCAAACCTCGTTTTCTTTGTAAACAGGGTGATAATTAAACTTGTGAATAGTAAAAAATATCCTAAATAAGAGACTATAGTACCTGCTTTATCATGATTAACAGAAAGGACAGTTCCTTTCTCATCTGTATCATATTGTGACTGAAAAAACCTGTATCCCTTATAATCCAGTATGTTATTCATGAATATCCTGTAAGGTTTTTCCAATCCCGCTTTTTCATCAATCAAGACAATTTCACTGGCAAACGAAGATGGACTTTGTGAGCCAGGATAACGATCCAGTTGAAATTTGGTTAAATGCAGTGAAAATGGCAATGTATATATCTGTGATCCCAGGATCAAATTAAATTGTACATCCCCCACATTGAAATGTTGTAAATCTCCGACATGCCCCTGTCCAGCATCTGAGGTTACATTTCTGGTTTCCCCATCAACAGTAATTTTCAGTTCTGCAATATCATTCTGTTTCTTTGAATCATCAGCAAGGGGTACATATTTGATTACTCCTTTCTCAACAATTTTTCGAAACACGATCCTCAGATCCTGGATCCCGTATATTTTCATGAAATCTATCGGATGGAGAACATTTGCGTCAAGCGTATCTTCAAATCCGGTACTCATTTCCACATGACGGATTGGAAATGGGGATTTGAATGAGAGGCTATCACCAGTGCGTATCACCTGGATATTATTACTGCTTGTTTCAGCCCCAAAGCTTATATTAATATTACCGAGGGTCTGTACTTCATTTTCTTTTATCATAACATCGATTCTTCCGGATGGACTTGCTGCTACTACGTATAAAATCGGAACGCCTGATTCACTTTCTTCAAGTACTGGTGTAGCTTCCGGGATAAATCTTGTTATTTCAAACGTGACATCTTTCCCATTAATATTTGTCTCTTTTTTATACAGATTTTTCCTGATGGGAGTCAAAATCAGCTTATCATATATACGTTGCTTTTCTTCCTGATTTGTTATGGACAGGTTTACATAAGAATCCGTGGAAATTATTTCATTCGAAGTTTGTCCATTTCTCAGATGCATATATCCCTCGAAACCGATATACCTCGTGATTGCAGCTCCAAGGATGATGATCATAAAAGCTATATGCATGATCAGGATATTCCATTTGCTTCTCCTGTAAAGCTGGCGTGTAAAAATCATCCCTGAAAAATTCACAATCATCAAAGCCATTATAGCTTCAAACCACCAGGCATTATAAACCACTACCTTAGCTGTCGACGTATCAAAGTCATTTTCGATAAATGTTGCCCATCCCATGGAAATGGCAAATACAACAAGCAATATTCCCATGAATGTGCCGGAAAAAAGAAATCTAAAAATTTTCATATAATCAACTAATTAATCACACACATTACCCAATAATCACAACGGAGCAAGATTACAACTTTTTATACCATTAATGTATGATATTAGTCATTATGTAGGGGCTGATATATATCATGTTTATATATGAATTGAGCATTTAAATGAATCTTATTTAATTGTTAAAGTACAATAAATCTTGAACAACAATAATGAATGAGTACTTCCATAAGCCCAATAAATAAATCAATATAAAATCATAGAAAGTACTAATAATTGAAGTGTTAATGAATTCAATTCGATAAAGAACTTAATCTGATATATGCTGTATTGGGTTTAATATATAGTTGGATCATGACCATGGTTTTGACATTTATCAATAATCCAATGGGTCATGTCTCTTACCATGACATGTCAGGTAGCATTCGCCACTGAATGTTCCCTTATCAACAAATCTTCTTTGCCCATTCCACATGTGAACTATGTTTGAATTAAAATTGATCAGGTGTGAATTATTTGTGGAATTTCCCTGTGTACTGCTGATCCCATGTGGATCGTGACATACATTACAAGGTGTATCCTCGCCCCTGATGTGCTTATCGTGATCTTTAAAAGAATTGTCATTTAAAATTGAGTTTTGATCATGACATTGATAACATAGTTCATAAGCACTATAAGATTCGGAGGTAAAATCCGCAGTTTCATAATTATATTTTAAAATATGAGGATAAATGGAACCGTGAGGCCCCTCTGGTGAATCTCCATTACTGGCATGACAATCTGTACAATAAATCACACTCGATTCAGTGAGAGGCAAAATTAAGCTGGGAACATCATTATTTACACCAGGATCCTCAACTGCATGGTGGGAAGGATTTCCAGTATCAAATTCAAGGCGAACATTGTTCTGTGCAATTACTCTTGGGGTAGCTGGCCAGCTGGGTACATAAGTGTTGTCGGCGTGACATCCATAGCATAACTCATACTCATAATCAATAGGCTCCTTTCTATTCCCGTTCGCATCCACCCCTACCGTTCCTTCAATAAACCCATTTACATTGGGAGCGGTTGCAGCAGCATTCCGTGTGGCATGAGGATTGTGACAATCTTCGCATTCAACATGCTTGATGTTCCTGAGAGCCGCTTCAGTCGGATCATGACCCACTAAAGGATCGTTGATATAAAGGTATACATTATGACTACTGATCTTAGTCACCTGTGCTTCAATATTTTTTGCAGCTACATTCCCGTTGTGACAATCAAGACAGTTTTCTTCATTAACATCATGTTTCATAAGTCTGTCATTTCCACCAGCATTGTGTGGATTATGACAGTTTTCGCATGCGTTTTCTGCAACAGTACTGTAATCAGTATGAAACCAGGGATCGGTACCTGAGTTATTCCATGTTGCAGACGAACTCTGGTGACTGCACGATGACCAGTTATCCCTCTCATGACAACTAATACATAAACCTGAATACTGAGTAGTTGCAACCAGAAAATGAGAATAGGTATCATCATGAGGATCATGACATGATACACACTGAAGCTTCCCGCTTTCCAGTGAAACTGGATGAGTAATTAAAGATGGATCCTTAAGCTGTCCGTCAGTAGATGCCAGGTCGGAACTATAGGTGAATGAGATCGGATGATCATCCGATATATCAGTAGTTAAATTTGTATTCCCCAAAGGCATGGTCGTAATACCTCCACCAAATGTTATATCAGTAGCTCGGTTCAATACGTTTCCCAGAGCAACGGTCCCGTCATGACAGGATAAGCATAGTATGGATGATCCATCTGGTTGGCCCAGGGTAGCATTAGTAGTGGTGCTGTTGTAAAGGGTAAAATTCAGGCCCGGATCGTTTCGGTTCCAAAGAGGACTTGCTGGTTTACTGCTATGTGGGGTATGACAGAAAATACAGATCTCGGATTCAGAGGTTGCAGTAATTGTTCCAGGGCCGCTCAAGGATAAATTATGAACTGTATTTACCACCGACTGTGAATTAACATTCATTACAATCAAGATCTTAAATACTGCAATTATTAAGGCTGTGCTTTTATTCATTCCCGTCTACAAATTGAAATTTCTGAATCCTGGAATTATAACTGTCTGCAATAAAAATAAAATCGTCCCTATTAATATAAATTCCCATGGGTAACCAGAAGTGACCTTTATCACGTCCCTGAGCTCCAAAATGATACAGAAAATTACCTGATCGGTCAAAAATCTGGACATTGTGAAAAAGGGCGTCCACAACATATATATTCCCATGCGAATCCACTGCAATACCCTTTGGCCTGGCAAAATACCCTGTGGCATCGCCTATTTCACCAAACATGCCCTCGAAGTTACCTTCCTTATCAAATATCTGTATCCTGAAATTCATGGAATCTACAATAAAGGCCGTACCTGACTTATCAATCCAGATGTACGTTGGAAAATTGAATTCTCCCGGGCCTTCTCCCCGTTTTCCAATCTGCCTGAGTGGTTTTCCCTCACGGCTCAAAATAGTTATTTGATGCTTGTTAGTCTCTACAAGCCATATTTCTCCATTAACTTCTGAATAAGCAATTCCAGTAGGTCTGTTGAGGGAGAGTGTGTCGTTGAATACCATGATCTCTTTCCGTTTTCCTGGTTGGATCTGGTATATCCTATTGACGTTTGATTCTGTAAAAATAAAACTGCCATCAGGCAATGAACAGATCCCGACAACCGATTTTAGATTTGTTATATGCCTATCGGTATACCTGATCAATTTCTGGTGATTGTTTGAAATCTGAAAGACCGATTCGAAGCCCTGGTCAAGTATCCAGAAATCTTCATTATTTTCTGCTATAACCGAAACAGGTTTGCTTAATCTATTTACCCTTTCACCTGCAATAAGATTAAATATCCTGGTAAAAAGGTTTTTCCGGGATGTGGTATCTTCAAGTTCAGGATACTCAGTTATCCACTTTATGTGACTGTGACTTATGTTTTGATCTCCATCCTGCCCAAGCCCCGATGCATTAGACAGGATAATCAAAATAAAGCTTACAGTGAGATCATATATATTTCTCCGATTCAAAATTGATTATCAGTTCATCTTCCTTTTACTTTGTCATAATAGTTCTTTCATAACTTTTCTCAGCATGACATCCCGGGGAACAACTTCCTCCGTTTTCTGTGTGTACATACTTTATGGGCATATCCCAGCTACCAAAAAGCACTGTTTCTTCAATCAGATGATCATTAAATGATCCGTGGTTATTGTGACACATCGTACAATTCCTCCCTTTGTTTCCATTTATATGCAGATAATGCAAGTTCTGGTCACCATGTCTGAAATTTGTGGCAGCTAGGCTCAACTGTTCCTCCATTATCTCACTCTCATGGCACTGAAAGCATACTGCAAAATAATCCTTTTCAGCAGGAGCGTATTCTCCCTCAGGAAATGATTTTGTTAAGAGGGTGTGATTTTCAGATGCATGAGGCTTATGACAGATATTACATCCTTCTTCGGCGATGGCACCATGGGCAGATTTCCCTTCTTCGATGAGCTGTTTAATATTGCTCAAAGTTTTATCCTTCAGTGCTATCTCCATATCATGACATTTAAAACAGAGATCCGTGCCAGTTGATAGGACCAGGTGTTTTTCATCCGTTGCATGCGGTGTATGGCAACTGATGCAGGACTCACCCTCACTGATCGCTTGATGAACAGATGGAGATTCAACCATTGCGGTCATGATATCATCATGACATTGAGCACACATATCAAACACATTGTTATCGCTGAGATAAGTTGACCTTGAACTATGGGCCTCATGACACATGCTACATTCGTCTTTAAAGGGTGGGTGTACATTTTCAAGTTTGGCGATTTTTCTGAATGGTTTGTGACACCTGTTACATGATTTGGGCTCCTCCCTCTTCAGAAACTGTTTGTTATCCGCCTGATGCGGATCATGACAATCGCTACATACTCCGTCTGTAACCGGCTGATGAACCATGATGTCCCTCGACATTTTCAGGGTATGACATTTTTCACAAAGTTTGGAGGAAGGTGCCTCTGTTGTTAAATACAAATTTGGTGAACTATGTACCATATGGCATTCCAGGCATTTCCCTTCCGCACTTGGTTGATGGATCCTTTTCATATCATTGATTTCTTCATGACAATCAAGGCACAACTGTGGTACTTCTTTAGTTAGCCTGAATCCTTTTATATTTTCAAGTGGGTGCTCAATACCAATTTTTTCATGACATCGGTCACATCCTTTTTCAACCGGTCCATGAACCTCTTCATGCTGGGTAACACTTTCATGGCATTCCATACAACTATTTTCAAGTGTATCTTCTGCACCAAGCGCAACAGGATTCGAGCCGTTTTCTGATTCCATGGAAAAATCACCCATATCCGGGAGGTTAGCACTAATGGATATCAACCAGATTAATATTACAATCACAATTCCCTTCATATATTTTCTTTATTTAAAATCTTCGCACAACTTTTACATTAATATTATTGAAATTGATTGTTTCATCCAGGTATAGTCGCCTGTAAACATCCAGTCCCATACTTATGAATAACTGGCGGTAATTCGTTAACAATTCAGTACGTCCTGTTATTAAGTCCAGGTCAATTTCTCGGCCTTCCTGTTTACGGTAGCCAAATTCAAAATTAACTTTTGACTGAGCTCTTATCTGATAAGTTATTTTCCCGTAAACGTTCGAAAAGATCTCTCGCCTTTCTGAAATAAAACGGTAAAAATCACGCATATCCCCATTGATCGAATATCGAACTGTTTTTCCTATCTTACCCATAAACTGCAGATAATATCTTTTCATTTCATAAGGATTAATATTACTCTGGTAATCATCAAATTCTACGCCTCCCCTTATTGGACCAATGTTTATCCTGGCACCATAAACGAATTGGTCGAAATATAACAATGTTAAAAAATCTGAGGCGATCACGTTATCATAGTCGCGGTTGGAGGTACGAAAATATGTCTCAACTAAATTCTTAAAAAGAAACAGGCTGGCAGAAAATGCTTGCTGTTTTGAGGTGAATTGATATGATCCCTGCTGGTATGCAGAATAATCTACTTGAATTGGCGCTCCATCAGGAATCTGACCTCCGGGGATGCGTTGGACCTCCATATAATCATTTCTTTCAAACAATACATAATCAAGATCTTCATCGTAAATGATCGTACCTGTCGGATCTTTAACTACGACTGTTTCAATCAGGATAAAAGGTCGATCCAACATTACAACCTGGTCATCAGCCAGAATATGTTCTTCATTACGGATCTGGATCAGAGTGGGTTCGGCATCCACATCTTGATAATGATGATTATACATATATGAAAGAGATAACCGGCCATTGGTGGGCATTTTTTTTGTGTATTGAAAATTCACCCCGGAACGCCTGTTTTTTTCATCATACAGGGAGTGTTTTAAATCCTGGATCTCATAATAAAGGTTTGATCTGAGACTCTGGAAAAGCTGATGATTTAGCGCGCCTCTTATGCTATGCAGATCATACTGTTGCGACTCCAACTCATTTCTTTTATAATAACGATAATTACCTGTCAGTTTTAGTTTTTTTGTTAACCCAGCGGTAATTCTCTCATCAACCTGGAATCGCTGAAATACATCTCGTCCGGACTGATCAAAATTTGATATCATCGAATTCAGATAATATTGCTTTTTTCTATCAAAGAAAATGTTATTACTCAGATCAAAGGTGATTGTCCTGTTAAATATGGGTAATATCCCCGGATCCTGCCTGATATACTCATTATGCGAAAAAGTGATGATATGATTATCCAGATTTGAAAAAGATTTATTTGCTCGTGCATGAAAATTTTGTTGTCTGTAATTATATATACGTCCCGTTTCAAGTTCTTCCTGATCCCACAAACTCTCCTGATACCTGATAATCATTGGTAATACTTTGTTTCTGAGTGACAGATCTCCTCCCCAGTGAAAATTGTTATATTTTACACTGGTTAGATACTCCCTGTTAACAAAATTCTGGTTATAATTAACAAAAGTGCTCAAACTGATAGGTTTTTCCTTGAAGAAGGTGCCTCTTACATTCAGTTTTTTAAGGGTCCTTACCTCCGATCGGTCCGGGATTACGAGGAAATTCTCCTGGTTGGCCAGTGGATTATATTCCATGTCCACGTCGAGCATGAAAAACCTCGGATCCCATAGATAACTCTCTGTATTAACCATGATTCCACCGGTAATCATTGCGGTGGCAGGTTCCTCAAATACGCTGTTAGAAACCCTTTCCATCCGTCTATACAAACCTTTTAAGCTAACTTCCCCATGAATGGTTTTAAGACCCCAGAAGCCAGCAGATAACTTTTCCTGTGCGGAAGTACCGGAATAAAGAAAAAATAAAATCAATATAAAGGTGTTTCTTTTCAAGCTTATTACAATTTCCTATCTTAAAACAAACTTGTCCGTTCCCCCATGTGCATTGTGACATTCACAACATTCTGTGTCCATATTTTCAAGGTGCGTTTTATTTGTCACTATTCTTTTTAAGTCGTGACAATCAACACACAAATCCTGCCCCTCCTTAACCAGGAAGTATTCAGTTTCCACCGCATGAGTACCGTGACATGACAAGCAGAATCCTGCAGCAACGGGGCCATGTACATGATTGTATTGATCGCTGAAATCATCGTGACATGCCAGGCAATGTCCTGAACGTACCACGTACTTGTTTTCCTCACCGTGCGGATCGTGACAAACGGTGCAGCCCACTTCCTCAATTCCTTCATGACGTTCGTTCACTATAATATCTTTAATATCATGACAATCCAGACATAATTCACCTTCAGGCTGAATAAGAAGATTTTCGGATTCTAAATTGTGCGACCCATGACAGGTTCTGCAATATCCACCAGCCGTTGGCCCATGCAGGTAGCTATACCTGTCTGTAATGTTATCATGACATTGATAGCATACTCTTTCCTGCAGTAATAGTCTATTATCAGCGGTGTGTGAATTATGACATGTGGTACATTTAGTATCCCCGATATCAATATGAATTTCATCAACTGATATCCTGTCTGAATTATGGCACTGAAAGCACAGACCTTGACCAAGATGGTTAAGTAAGTTGTCTACCTCTGATCGATGTGGTAAGTGGCAGGTTGTACAGTACCCCCCTGCGACTGGTCCGTGAGTAAAGATATGGGTGCCTTCCTGATCCTGATGACACTTATAGCAAAGTTCTGGTTCTGGTTGCAGTAACTTTCCCATATAATTCAGATCGTGACATTCTGCGCATTCCTTGTCCCGATAAGGTTCATGAATATAAAATTGAGGCACTAAGGTTCCTTCTGATACCAGGTGCAAATTTGCACAATCAATATTGCTCACAGTATCCTTAGCAGATCCTTTTTCATTGTCTCCAGGTTCCGGAACACCATCAAAAACCGTGGATAACACTTTGTAGTGTGTACCAGTAGAACAAGCGATCATGAACAATCCCAGTAACATCAGAAGAATATATAACTGCCGCTTGCTAGAAAACATCAATTCCACTACCTTGTTGTCTTTGTTTCACATACCCATACACATTGATCTTATCCGGTCCATACTGATTGGTCACGAAGATCAGGTATTGAAGTTCGAACCTCAAATCCACAAATTTTTGAAAATATTCCAGGTTATCGTAATCAATGGTAACCTTGGCAGGTAACCACATATCGCCGGGACCTTCGTAGCTACCACCAAAAAACATTAGTAATTGCCCCTCTTTATTAAATACCTGCACATTCTCAAAACCCGCATCTACTACATACAGATTCGATTCCCTGTCAACTGCAATGCCTTTCGGCCTGGTAAACTGACCGATGTTCCTTCCATAGCTGCCAACAGAGCCAATGAGTTTCCCATCATAAGTGTATGTCTTGATCTTAAAATCACCGAAATCACTCACATATACATTATTGTCTGTCAGATATATGTTTGTTGGGGAAAAAAGATGGCCGTCTTTACCTGATTCAATATCCGGGAAGGAATGCAACAGATTCAAACTGTCTTTCCCGTAAACATAGAGAGCATTATTCTTCAGGCTAGCCACCCAGATGCTGTCATTTCTAACAAATACATCTGCAGGTTTGAAATTCTCAACCTCTCCAAATGAATCAACATACTTCAAGTTCTTATCGAATATTACAATCTGTCTTCTTTCAGTATCGACTACGTACAATGTACTATCATTATCCACATAGCAGTTTATTGGTGTCTTCAACTGACCCAGTCCCTTAGGCTTAAAATATTCGAATAATTTCTTCTCAAGATCTATTATTACCATACCATTAATCCCGATATCACATATATAAATTTTCCCGTGATGTATATCTATCCCATATGGTTTCACAATAGGAAGTGGTTTTTCTTCGCCCGTAACAAATTTTGAAAATCCGGAACGCTTTTTGTCTACATGCTCTGAATTGCTGATGTTGGTCAGGAACTGAATTCGGGTGGTATCTGGAGGAGAGGGATATACAATTAGATTATCCAAAAAAGTCCTGGTCAGATTCTTCGAACAGGAAACTGCTGCTATTGAAATTATTCCAATGAAAAGATGTATAAATTTTACCTTTCTCCACATATCTTTTCCCTTGAAAATTTACAAAAAAAGGCGATTACCATATCGCCTCATTTACACGTTGTCATCTATGCGCTATTATGCGCTATATTATTTTGTGTGACAGGTTAAACATAATCCACTAGCGCTATTACTTTTAATCAACATACTGACTTCTCCAGAACCATTATGCACATCATGACAGGAAGCGCACTGCATCTTCCCACTAAATAACATATCTGCGTTAATAGTACTACCCATTCCGCTTGTAGCAACAGTTGGGTCATTTAGATCACCATCAGCGGTAGCCAGTGCTGCATCATATGTAAAAGATACAGGATGATCATCACTCAGATCGGTCCCTATATCTGCTGTTCCAGTAATAAACTGTGTACCGGTTGTTGTTCCTCCAAAGTTATCAACTGCTGTAAGTCCGTCATGACAACTGAGACATAACTTTGAGCTGGCATCTGGTTGCCCCATCGTCGCGTCTAAAGTTGATGATGCATATAGAGTAAAGGAGGGCTGGCCGGTAATCTGATGATTCCAAAGAGGGGCATCGGTAATACTACCATCTGCATTGTGTGGTGTATGGCACACAATACAGATCTCTGTGGTCGTGTTCCAGGTATCACCGCTGAAATCATGAGCGGATCCTAAAATATTCTGTCCAGAGCTGACCCGGGTCATCATCAGGCCAACTAGCATCAAGGATAATATTTTTACGTTTTTCATACAAGTAGTAGTTTACGGTATTAAAAAATATTTTAGTAACCTACGTAACGTAGTGATTATTTTCGTCCTGAATATGTTTTTCTATTAATTCTCCCTTTTCTTGAAGATTGCCGTTACCTCACCCCTTTTATATGTCACTGATATAAAATCAGTTACCCATGAAAACTGGCACAATTTAATTGAATTGAATTGATAAGTACGAAATATTTTTTGATATATATCGCGATAACAAAGATATATATCAACCATATGATTGATATATATCAATATCTTGAGCGAAATTGAGATTAGATAGGGAGATAAAGAAGCGGGTGAAGATGATGAAGGAGATATGAATGCATCAGTAAATCTTTAAAAAGCGAATCAGGAACTCTCAGTTGGTTTTCGAATAACATTAACTTCATGTTGCACATTTGATAGAAATGGCATAAATGACCAAAAATATTTCTTGACATTAGTGGAAATAAGAAACTCTAAAATTTGAATATTAGTGAATAAAATCAAGACTCAAGATTCAATATTCAGGATTTCTATCCATTGGTGTAGGTATCAATAAGTAATGTGATATGGATCAGACTGGTCCAGGGAATCAGCATTACACAATAAATTCCTCCTCTTTTTAATCATTGAGAGCACAAAATTATTACAAAGAATAGGGAGGTATAGCCATATGTCCCTATATGATTTTCAGCGTACTATTTCTTCGTGACCTTCGCGAAATACCTTTGGGCTTCATTGTAGATTGCTGGAACTGTCTCTTTTTAATTTAATACCACAGCTATTCTGCGAGGGCAGGCAAGACTAACAAGTTTAAAGTATAAAAAAAGGAGAAGTCTCCTTCCCCTATTTATCGATGTTCTGCCGAGGATTATTCTGCCAATTCCCTGAGGTAATTGATTACATACCAGCGATCTTCTTCATCTTTGATCTTTTTCTCAAAATTTGGCATCTCATCCCGGCCGATTATGGATTTGTAGTACAATTCACCATCAGATTGAGATTGAACTTCCTCACTTGAAAAATCCCTGATCTCAGTATCCAATTCTCCGGCTTTGGATCCATCTCCAAATCCTTCTTTTCCATGACAGGATCTGCAGTGCTGTTTATAAAGATCTTCTCCTATTCCATCCTCATCACCTTCTCCGGCTACTGGATTTTTCATTGATTTATATTTCGCTGGAACTTCCCAATCACTAATCAGTATAGTCCGGAAAGTAAAAGATAATGTGGTAAATGCAAGCATTGCAAACATTACCCAAGCTCCGAATGTTTTCATTCTCATTTTCATCTCAAGTGCATTTAATTAAATTTTATAACCAATAAACATTAAATATCTCTACTAACAGCAATTATAATACCACTTATTCAATTAATAGTATGACTTCAATCATCTTTTTGTATTTCAGAACTTATAATTAAAGAGTTTTAATTTCAATTAACTACCATGTCTGCTCTATAGATTAAAATATTTTCATTTTTACAATACCTCCCTTGCACTAATCATTAGTAAAAACAAGAAATAGTCTTTTTATTAAATATTGGAAACACACAAGGTTAAGAATCCAATAAGTAAATTAGATTCATGCTCATGATAAGGAGTGCATATTTCAAATAATATTTTACTAATTATCGCCTTGCTAATCTGGCATCTTTCTATTTTTCAGTCTTGCCAATTTCACCAGCTGAAGAATTACATATAGATAGTGGCCCCAAACACCTGCTAACAAAATGATCAAAGTGACAATCATCCACATAGGCGCATTCGAATGCCACAACCCGCGGGTAGGTATGGAAATTTCAATGGTCATCAACGCTTTATCTTCTTCAATCGGTTTTTTGCTTCCCCACCTGAAATTCGACACTTTTCTTTCAACATTTCCATATAAATCATGTTCCTCAATTCGCGCAATGACTGTAATATTACCTATTGAATCACCAGCGATATTTTCAGGGAATTCTATATAACTCTTACCTTCTTCGATATCGCTTTCTCCTATTTTCTGATCGCCGAATAGGCGTGGAATATAAAAACTGACCGATGCGTCTTCTGCCGGTAACATTCCACTTCCATTACCAATTTCATAGGCTCTTACAGAAACCGTTTTTGTGCTACTGACTTCAGATAAAAAAAGTTCCATTAGAATTTCTTTGAAATTTATATCTGTTGATCTTGCGGAATGTGTATCATTTCCCTGAAAATCAGCTGTTATTGTAATAGAATTCGTTTCCTCATCCAATGGGAAATCATACTGTTCAGGAAAATCAAGTTGTGCTTCACCTTTTAAATTAGTGATGGCACTATCCAATTTAATTCCATCAGAAATTTCACCTATATAGAAAAGTACCTTTTCGTTTATTACCGGTACCCTTTGTCGATCTTTAACAATAAAAACTGTTGCAATAATGGTCTTGGTGTTGTTCGCATTATTATTATAAGATAGACTCATTCTTGTTCTCAATTTCTTTTTATTCTGCCCACTCTGAGCAATTGAATTTGAGTACATAAAAATGAAGTGAAAAACGAATATAAAAGACGCGACAGATCTAATATAACCAGATAGATTTCTTTCTGTTTTCATGTCTAAATACTTTTAGATTCATCAATCACTACAGATTTCTTTTTGGTGTCATAAAATCCCGACACTTCAATGATTGGCACCAGTTTTGAAGCCAACGTGAAAAACAGGCAAAACAGAGATACTAGACCAATTGCAGTAAAGTATTCCACCCATGTTGGAGAATAGCTGATCCATTCTATCCGGGAATCCTGTATTGGTAAATACGGAGATTCTAAAGTAGGTACAACAATCAGATATCTATTATACCACAATGCGATCACTGATATGATTGCAGCAAAAGTAATGCTATTGATTGTCCTGAATTTTGGAATTCCCATTATAACCAGCGGGATAATTACACCGGCGTAATTCGATATAATAAACATCCAGAAATACTCTGAAAAGAGTTTCTCTATTAAGAGTGCATCGTTTTTCTCCGAGCCATACCACTTGGTAAGGTATTCACTGAAAGTGAAGTAGCCAAAAAAAGCGGCGAGGATTAATAAGAGTACACCGACCTTTACGAAATGTTCTCTTTTTATGTAGGCTTCGAGATGATATATCTTTCTAAAAATCCACATAATGATAATCAACAACCCGGTTCCTGAATACACCGCAGCAATTACAAAATACGGCCCAAAGATTGTACTATGCCATCCCGGTTGAAGTGTTACGCTGAATATCCAGGCCAGCACAGAATATACGATAATTGCAATGGCGATGATGATGGCGGCCATTATATTTTTTGATCGTTTTAATATTTTATTGTATTCGGGAGTATCCTGATAACCCAGGGCTAATATCCTGTATAGTTTTTTCACCCACTCTCTAGAATCCTCCTTATAGTCTCGAAGTTTCGCCAGGTCAGGGATCAGTGAAAGATATAAAAATATCAAGCAGCCAATTAGATCTGTACTTATGGCAATAACATCCCAGGTGATCGGGGATTGGATCCTACCAAAAAGTACCAGATAATGTAATCTGTCAAGCCGTCCGATACATAATATGATGAATATTGGTCCGATCATCAGCGAAACAACTGTTAAGATTTCGGCCATTCTCATAATGGGTTTCCGCCAATCTGTCTGCATCAAATGAAGTGTGCCTGCGATAAGTGCTCCGGCATAGCTCAGTCCCATGAAAAATATGAAATTCACGATATAAAATCCCCACACTACATAATCCCTCATCCCGGTAATGATATGACCTTTCGCAATCTGAAAATACAATCCAACTAATCCCATAAAAAATCCGATAAGCAGGAGGATTATCCAGGCTTTGCTTAACCTTGATTGGATTTTTAATTGTGGTGAAAATTCCTGTAATAGATTAAATTCCCGGCTATCCATTTTTTTCATCTTTAAAGTATGGGGCATCTTTATACCGATCGATTATTTCTTCGTCCTTATCATCGAGTCCACGCTCAAAAGGAAATAACCTGGCTGTAGCAGGCAGGTAGTAAACACTGGGGTCAGTCCCGAGAACTTCCAGGTACCGGTATCCATCGTTTTCCATTAATAATCCGGTAAAACTTACCGTATCAGTACCGTTAGTAACCGAATCTTCATTCTCATCTCCGAAATAGATCGCCCCCATTGGACAAGCTGCAACACAATGTGGTAATTTTCTGTTCTTGATCATATCAGGGCAAAAATCACATTTCCCGACTGTTCCTTCCCTGATCGGGATACTCGTTTCCGGAGAATATTCAATTTCCTCGGTATGCTCCTCTTCCTGATCCTTCCAGAAAAAAATTCGGGCATTGTATGGACAACCCGTCATGCAAAATTTACATCCTATACATCGGTCGGTATCTACTAATACGATCCCATCCGACCTTTTGTAAGTAGCACCCACAGGGCAAACACTTGCACATAATGGATTATTACAGTGATAGCAGGGTTTTGGAAACCAGTATGGAGCAGATTTATCAGATCTTTGCATCAAATAGATCCGTATGTATTCCTGTCCTTCCCGTAGATGATGTGCCTGTTGGCATTTTTCAACACATTTCCTGGCATTTTTACATCGTGCCAGGTCAATTACCATTACGAATTTTCTATTGGGAATTCCATTACGGGATTCTGCAGGTGTTGCAGGCTTTACATACGTAACGTCTTCTACATTTACCTCCATTAACTTTCCATCTTGTGTCAGGACCTTAACCTTTTTATCTGATTGTTTACAGGATGAAAACACTTTAGATAAAAAAATTGCACCTGCACTTAAAGAGACTCCATCGTTTATGAATTTTCTTCGAGAAGTCTTTTTCGGGTTATCCGCCATTTCTAAAAAATTAAGATTTCACAAGTTGATATATGTAATTTTAATGTTGCTGAGATTAACTCAGTAGATTGCTCTGAAGAAATATTGATTTCTCCAGTTATAGGTGAAAAATGTGTTTACGATTCATGCTAAAAAGGGCATTTTCCTATCCCGGCAAAATGAATGTATCCATATCATCCGGGGCCTGTTGTCAAATAACCTTCTGTTTCACAAATAAAAAAGGGGAACATACATTCCCCTTTAGCAACACTACTATTTTAAATCTTTTGAATTATAAATCTTATTTAAAAACATATGATTATACTTCATCGAGATCTTCGAATTCAATATTCTGTCATTCCAGAAAAAGATTCTGGAATACCCTACATATATTGACTGGCAAAGATGTTGAGTTAGCCCCCTATGAATACAGTTCAATTAATTATTCCGCTAATTCACGCATATAATTAATGACATACCAACGGTCTTCTTCATCCCTGATCTTCTTCTCAAAGTTTGGCATCTCATCTCTTCCAATAATGGATTTAAAGAAAAGTTCTCCATCTGACTGTGCCTGTACTTCCTCACTACCCAGTTCTCTCATTTCAGTCTCAAGTTCACCAGCTTTTGAGCCATCTCCATATCCTTCTTTTCCATGGCATGACCGGCAATGTTGCTTGTAGAGATCCTCGCCAATTCCATCCTCGTCACCTTCTCCGGCAACCGGATTTTCCATTGTCTTATATTTTGCAGGCATGCCCCAGTCATCAACGATGCTTGTTTTAAATGTAAATGATAACAGTCCAATGGTGAAAACCATTAATGCTGCCCAGAATCCAAGTGTTTTTAGGTTTTTTTTCATTGTTTCCTCCTTTGTTTGGGTGAATAATAAAATATTATTAATAAGTTTTATAAAA
>JBHOSY010000005.1:0-55619 GCA_042584165.1 Bacteroidota bacterium
CATATAATTTCAAATGTAAAATGCGTAAATGAAAGTGTTAATTATGCATTGAAGGATAGAAGAAAAATTAAGCAAAAATTATTCAAGAAAGAGGAATGAGTTATTTAAATCAAGTAATTTTAAATAACTGATAATATAAATACTATTCTACTTTATATGGAGACTTTCAGGTGGGATTGTTTGATTTCTTTTCAAGTGATATTGCTATAGATCTGGGTACGGCTAATACGCTCATTATTCATAAGGATAAGATTGTTGTTGATGAACCTTCAATCATAGCTATTGATAAAAATAACAATCAGGTTCTTGCCATTGGCAGGGAAGCGATGCAAATGCACGAAAAGACTGGCGAAAATATAAAAACAATAAAACCATTAAAAGATGGTGTTATTGGAGATTTTCATGCCGCTGAACAGATGATTCGCGGAATGATTAAGATGATTGAAAATAAAAGAAGCCTTCTCCCATCTTCATATAGAATGGTTATTAGTATTCCAAGTGGTATTACCGAAGTTGAGAAAAGAGCTGTACGTGACTCGGCAGAACATGCGGGTGCCAAGGAAATGTACATGATACAGGAACCAATTGCAGCTGCCCTGGGCATAGGAATAGACATCAAAAGGCCAGTTGGATCAATGGTAGTGGATATGGGTGGTGGAACTACTGAAATCGCAATAATTGCCCTCTCTGGTATTGTTTGTGATCAATCCCTAAGGATAGCAGGAGAGGCATTGAGTAAGGATATTCTTGATTATATGCGAAGGCAACATAATCTTTTAATAGGTGAAAGGTCAGCAGAACGAGCAAAAATCGAAGTAGGATCAGCTTTATCTAAACTGGATGATCCACCAGATGATTACGAGATAAAAGGCCGGGATCTTATGACAGGTATTCCTAAGGTTATAAATATCTCTTATTCGGAAATAGCTTTAGCAATTGACAAAACAGTATCCAAAATTGAAGAAGCAGTGTTAAGGGTACTTCAAATGTCTATGCCTGAATTATCTTCAGACATATACGACAATGGTATTCATCTGATTGGAGGTGGGGCACTGTTAAGAGGTCTTGATAAAAGACTTGCTTTATGTACCAAACTACCAATTCATGTCGCTGATGATCCAATAAGAGCGGTTGTCAGGGGCGCTGGATTGGCGTTGAAGAATCTGAAAGAATATAGCGCTATTTTGATGACATAATAAATTGAGGCGTCGTTCACTTTTATTAATTTATCAGCTTATAGATCCGAATTGTAAACCTTCAGCAAAAAGTGGACTGATTTAGGACTAAGGTTAAGAGATAGTAAAGAATTTTAGGGGTTGAGGAAATTGAAAACATATAAAACTTGTTGGTCACAAGACCAACAAAAGGGTGGAATTATATGTAAGGTATTTCATTATTAAGCAAGATTAGATAAACAATCGCTGAAAGTAATCAATCCTGATATCCGAAAATCCCGCTTACCTGGAATAAAATATCCTATTCTCCATTCATCCATTATTTATCCTATCTGAAATGATATTCAACGATCATGATTTTTAGCGGGAATTAGGTCTACCTTTAAGTAAACCAAATAAAAACTAATGGCTGATTATAATATTGAAGAATTAAACTTGCCTCCAGAACTTGAGAAAATAATTAGATCCTGGCGGCTAATTGTTCCAGCACTTCTTTTAGCTATCGTTTTGTGGCTATCCATTTTCCAGATTAGCACCGAAGAAGTTGGCGTTATTACGCGATTTGGAAGATATGTACGACAGGTAGAACCGGGTTTGAACCTGAAAATACCTATCGCTGAAGTCGTTTACAAAGTTCCAGTGGAACGGCAGCAAAAACTTGAGTTTGGCTTCCGGACTTCAAAAGCCGGAGTAGATTCTGAATATCGCCATTCATCAATTACAAAAGATGAATCGCTGATGCTCACGGGGGACCTTAATCTTGCTGAAGTGGAATGGGTTGTACAGTACAGGGTTGACGATGCATATAAGTATCTCTTTAAAGTCCGGAACCCGGAGAGCACCCTCCGCGATATCTCTGAGGCGGCCATGCGGCAAATTGTGGGTGACCGTACCGTGAATGAAGTACTGACCGTAGGCCGTACGGAAATAGGTAGCAGACTGGAGGAACTGATCCAGAACATATGCAGGGAATATTCAATGGGTATTAAAATAGAACAGGTAGTGCTTCAGGATATCAATCCTCCTGAACCAGTAAAAGCCGCTTTCAATGCGGTGAATGAAGCCCAGCAGGAAAGGGAAACGTTGATTAACCAGGCTAAATCTGAATACAATAAGGTAATACCCAAAGCAAGTGGTCAGGCGGAAGAAACCATTCAAAAGGCAGAAGGGTACGCTACAGAGCGTGTAAACAATGCGAAAGGTGAAGTTGCCAGATTCAGTGCCCTTTATAGGGAATATGTTAAGGCACCTGAAGTGACTAAAAGAAGGATTTACCTTGAAACGATGTCGAATGTGATACCCAAAATCGGGAACGTAATCATATCCGACCAGAAGGGCAACAATGTTTTGCCGTTATTACAGATGCAGATGAACCAAAAAACCGAAAAAAGTGAAAACTAAAATAGTTATACTGACATTATGTGTCTTTGTCATCATTATAATCTTGTCAGGGAGTGCATTTATCGTAAAGGAAAAAGACCAGGTGGTTGTAACTCAATTTGGAAGGCCGATTGGTAAGGCCATCACCGAACCCGGGATGTATTTCAAGGTTCCTTTTATACAGGATGCTAATTATTTCGAAAAACGTTATATGGAATGGAACGGAGATCCGAACCAGGTTCCAACCAAAGACAAAAAGTTCATTTTTGTCGATACGTATGCAAGATGGCAGATCACCGACCCGCTACAATTCTTTAAACGGCTCACCAACGAACGGGGGGCACACTCACGTATCGATGATATTCTTGATGGGGATACGAGAAATTTCATTGCCAATAATAATATCGAAGAAGCCGTACGCACCAGTAACAGAACCCCTATTTCATCCGATATTGAAATTGTAAGTGATACCCTGATGACGATTTTCGTGGGCCGGGAAGAAATTCAGCAAATGATCCTCGAATCCGCCAATAAGCAAACGGCAGACCTGGGAATTGAGATACTGGATTTTCGGTTTAAGCGCATCAATTATGTTCAGGAAGTACAGGACCAGGTGTATGAGCGAATGAAAAGCGAACGTTTCCGTATCGCCGATAAATTCCGCTCGGAAGGTCAGGGAGAAGCTTCACGTATCAATGGGGAAAAGGAAAGGGAACTTAAAAGTATACAATCCAGTGCATTCAGAGATGCCGAACAGATCAAAGGTAAGGCGGATGCCACCGCTGCTGCGATATACGCTCAGGCTTATGATCAGTCAAGTCAATCCAGGAGCCTGTACAGCTTTCTGAAATCAATGGAAACATTTGAGAAAACATTCGATGATGGAACATCCATTTTCATTTCTACAGACAGTGAATTGTATAAATACCTGAAGAAGATGGATTGACATTTTGAAATTTTATGAAATAATATAAAATTATACAAATAGTAAGGCATGGATTTCATTGTCTTGAAAACCTTGGCCAGAAGATCAGCGCCAGAAAAAAATAACTGAGTCGCGGATTTCCTTCTCGCAAACAGGGATGAGGGTGAGAAAATTGAAATCATATAAAACTTGTTGGTCATAAGACTGTTACCCTTCAGTAAAAAGTGAACTGATTTAGAGAAAATTAAGAGATAGTGTATTACCTCCTCAGCATAGGTTAGAAAACTTACAGTTATCAAGTGACAGGAGATATTGAATCCAAATCGGTCATTTGTTAATGTATAAAAAGTAAAATTCTTATTCATTGAAAAATCAAAGATTGATCACAATACCACCATAAACGTAGATGCGTACACCCGAAGAGACTCGATAATAATTGATTTCAAACCACTAGAGGCTGATTTTGAGAAAAGTGTATCAAAATTGTGACAAAAAAGATTTCAGTATAATCCTTAAAGGAATCATTTTCAATAAGATATAAGTCCCAGGGTAGAACCTGGGACCCGAATGTCTAATATAGAACATCGATCATTTTTGTAATACAGCCCTGCTGTAAAACGCAAATATTCTATATATTCATCTCTGATAATCGCCAAGATGTAGTCCCATCCCGTCTACTTCAATCAGCTAATACACCGTATAATTAGCGATATTAGACAATCTCAATTATCTGTGTACACTTACATAGAGACGAAAAGACGAAATATTGCAGAATAATAGAAGGGGTATAATAATGTAATCCGTATATCTGAAAACAGTAATTGAGGGAATGGGGGAACTGCGGGATAGCCAGATCACTCATTCACGCAGATCCCTAATCCCGCAATGTTTATATGAATGGTGTAAAATCACAAGGTTGTTAAATGGCTAAATAATTATTATATTGTTAGAATATGTGAGATAATAATACAAGAGTTTTGGCCTGGTTAAGAAGTATCTTTATACGTTTTCTAGTCGTTATATAGATTCATTAGAAACTAAATACCATGGGATCAAATGAGAAATTTTTTAAGACGATGAAAAAAGTCGAGTGGATGAATACCAGTTTGGTAGGTACTGGTGACAATATTGTGGGAAGATTATATAAGAAAGAGGATTGGCAACGAATTCGTTTAGAACGTGAAGAAGATAAAAATACCATATATGTAAAGATTTATATGGATGGGGGTTATACTAAAATGTATTTATTTTCTGATCTGGATGAAAAGGACAAATTAAATAACCGGTGGAGAAGTATACGTGAAAAATTGGATTAAGCAATTATTATACATATTAGTTGTTATCCGATTAATCAATCCTTAATTTTTTTGAAAAGATCCGCTAAAGTAAACCGAACTGTGCGGTTAGTACAGTCGAATAGGAACTGGATAAGACATATTTAAATCTTTTCAACCTGGGATTTAAGCTTATCTGCAAGTTCCCAATCCATATTGATGATGGGATGTGAAAAAATCTCGGGAATGTTGTCTTTATACATATTTCTCAATCTTAAATCAATTTCCTTGAATAGCAGAGATTTTGTTTTCCCAGTTATAAAATGAATATTATAACGGATTATCTCCCCATTTTCAAACTCTTCTCGCCTGATGTCCTTATGATAATCAATGGAAATAACAAGGTGACTTTCTAAAAGAAACTTTGAAATTTCTTCAATTTGTTTTTCTGATTGAGACGCTATGACTAATTGGATCATATCAAATCGGTTTAATTTAAATGTAATACTATTAAATGTCTGATGAAATGAAAGTAATCAGGAAGAATTTATATTCATATCTTTATAATGATAACAAAAACTTATATTATATAATGATTCAGGATAAAATGAATAAGCAGTAACTGATTTCATAAAATATTCATCTGGTTAAATTCTGTATTCATCTAAGCTCAATGATATAATACAGTCGCTCCAGATTCATTTCTAATCAGTTAGATATTTAGTGATGATTGGTATCATGGTTAGAGTTTAATTCTGTTAAAAATCAGGTTTACAAGTATAATCAGGACAAATATTATTACGATATCTATAAGTTTAGCCCCATAAATAATATTTCAACTTCAAAAGTCTATTTTATCAAAGAACTTTGAACAACTTTTGCTTCTGACGAGAATGAAATTCCTTGCTGACCATTGGTACCAATCATTATTGATTGTACTAACAGCTGATTAGCGTAAGTTGTTGCTCCCCATTCAATAATAAAATTAGCGCCTGCCCCGCCAATATTTTCAACTTCTTCAACTACAAATTCAATTGATTCAAGAGGAGAAAGAAGGATAGTTGAGGCAACATAATCATTTAGCTGCTTTCCATAAGAATCATAATAGATTGCGGATAAAATAAATGCCGAATCAACTAAAGACGTATTTCTTATACTAATTGTAGTTGTTAGCAGGAACCTTTTCGTTCCATCCCAATGATAAATATCTGAATATACAGGAACATAATCGATTTCAAAATATTGCAGATTTTCTTTATCAATATCAACATATTTATAAATATGACTTGGATGGCTTCTTTTCTTTATCTTTTCGAAATTATCACCTGTACAACCTCCGATTGTTAAGAGTGATAATATTAAAAATAGGTATTTCATGGCTTTTTTGTTTCTTTACAAAATTATGAAAGTGTAATAATATTATGAAAAAACATCTTAAGTCTATAGCTGCAATTTTTAATGCTGATTTTATGATTAATAATAAGAAGATAACTTATTTCGGCACACACCATCGCTTGGCGAGCAAACACATGTGTTTTTGCCAACACTCACAAAAATTTCAACGCTAGAATTTTTTTAATATTCATAGATAAACAATTCAGATGCTAAATTAACTTGTTCTGGATTCCCTAAAACATAAACAATATCATTACTTTGAAAAACAGTATTTGGTACAGGGTGTTCGATAATTTCAGACCCTCTTTTAATTGCTAAAAGAGTAACTCCTGTTTTTTCACGCAATTTAATATCAATTAGTGATTTCCCATCAGCATGAGAATTTTCGTCAATGGTAATAGCAGAAATATTGATATTTGAAAATTCATCCAATATTGATGGTTGGTTTACTAAATCCCTTTCGCTGAAAACCCCTAAATTCATATTCCTGATATGCGTCAATATGCGGTTAACCTCTTTTTGTGGATATAGCCGTTTAACAAGTATTCTATTAAACAAGTCAATTGCTATCTCAAGTTTTTCAGGTAAGACTTGGTCTGCACCAAGATTATATAATTGTTCCACATATTGAATATGTGTTGCCCTTACTAGAATAAAGGCCTGTTTATTTAGATGTCTGATTTTTTCAATAATTGCCATGGAAGGGATAATATCTCCAACTGAAATCACAATAATATCAGCCGTATCGACATGGGCTTTCATTAAAATTGGTAAATTGACCGCATCACCATAAACAACTGTATCCCCATTTTTTATTTTTTCCTTTGCAATTGATGGATCAAATATGATAGATACATGGCTAATACTATGATATTTTGCCATCACTGATAATTTTAGTGCACTGGCATCTTTACCAATAATTATGAGATGGTTTTTGAAATCAGGTATTTCAACTTCTTTTAATGGAAATAATCCCTCTATTAAGAATTTGGGAAGAGGTAGTTTTAATAGGGTATTTGCGAGTGGTAATGACAGATTCATTAAGAAGGGCGCCATAGCCATTGTTATCACAGCAACAGCCAAAAATAATTGATAATAAAAATCAGATAGAATAGAGTAATCGAAACCAATTTTCGCCAAAATAAAAGAAAACTCCCCAACCTGGCCTAACGCGAGACCAACTATAACAGTGCCACGGAAAGTGTGCCCCAAAATAAATCCTGTTCCGCCTGCAATTAGGGTTTTAAGTATGATAATTAGTAGTACACTGATGATAACCAATTGATAGTTGTCAATCACAAAAGACATATCGAGTAGCATGCCAATCGATACAAAGAAGAAACTGGTAAAAGTATCCTTAAAGGGTATAAGATTTCCAAATGCATTATGGCTGTATTCCGATTCGGAAATCATTAATCCAGCTAAAAAAGCACCAAATGCAAGAGACATCCCAAGTTTAGAAGTTAACAAAGCGATCGCAAGGCAGATAAGAAAAATGCTCATCATAAATAGTTCCTGGTTTTTAGCCATTGCTATCAGATGCAATAATTTTGGCAATAACCATTTATTTCCAACATAAACTAATCCAATAATAAGGATTGCTTTGAGTGCAAGTAATAAGATTTCGCTTGGAATGTTAACAGAATTGTTTCCCAAAAGGTTGGTGAACAGTAGAAGAGGAACCAGCATTAAATCCTGAAAAATAAGGATGCCTAAAACAGTACGACCGTAATTTGAGGTAAGTTCTGAGCGTTCTTGCAAAATCTTCAAGACAAGAGCTGAACTGCTTAAAGCAGCAAGAAAGCCAATTAAAAGTCCTCCCTGCCAACTCATTCCAAAGGAATAAGAAACTATATAAAATACACCAGCTGTAATTGAAACTTGCAATAATCCACCCAAAAAAACGATTCTCCTTATTTTCAGGAAGTGCTTTAATGAAAACTCCAATCCTATGGTGAAAAGCAATAAAATAACCCCTATTTCAGCCATAAGCTCTATTTCATGCTTTGCATTAATTAATGAAAGCAAATGGGGTCCGGCAATAATACCCGTTATTAAATAACCTACAATAGTTGGGATCTTTATTTTTGTAAAAACGAGATTTACTAATGTAGACAAGGCAAATATTATGACGATATCTTTTAGTATTGTTAATTCCATTTATATTATTCAGTATTCATCTTGAAAATTATTCTTTTTAAGAATTTTTACTACCGACAAAAATTAACCTCCTTGTTGACCACATACCAACCATAATTGATTGTATTAAAAGTTAGTTGGTGTAATTTATTGCTTCCTATTCAACAATAAAATTAGTACCCAGCCGGCAATATTTTCAACTTCAACAATTAAAAGTTCAATTGACTCAACCGACGAGAGAAGTGTAAGTCTTCAACCCAAAGTAGTAACTAAAAAAGGCAGAGCGCAATATTGTATATTAAATATATAACTAAAGAGGCACTTGCGGTCAAAACACAGATTACTTAATGTGAGAAATTTCTGTAGTATCTGTTAATTGATTGTATATATGAATGGGATTTTTACAGTTTCCTTTATGACTCATTAATCCATAGCCACGGTTATTTGTCGATCTCCATTCAACAACTATGTACTCACAACCATCTATTTCAACAATTACAGCATTTTGATTTATTTTCTTTAATTGCTCTTCTGTTATTTTTTCAAGAACATTATTCTCCTCTACTACGATGGTTTGTTTAGTATGAGGTTCACAAGTGTACAGCAATAAATTTATTCCCACAAGTAAAATTAGAATGATTAACTTTTTCATTTTTTTACAGTGAAGATTATTTGATAATATCATATATTTTTGTCAAAATAACTAGTAACACATTGTATAATATAAGAAGAGGAGACAGGTGTATGTCTTTGAACCAGAGTGGAATGATTTAGGATTAAGTGAAGATATACTTTTGAACTGTTCGAGTATAATTGATATTATTTTAGACCGTATATAATAATCTGATCAAGTGGATTATCTGATATTTGATGAGTGAAATTTATTATTCATTGTAAAATCCAAGATAGATCATCGCTCCATCACCAAATATGACAATGCGTACACCCGAAGGGACTCGAACCCCCAACCTTCAGAACCGGAATCTGACATTCTATCCAATTGAACTACGGGTGCAAATTAATTTATTGATTTATTGATTTGGTGATTTGGTGATTTGTTTTGGATTGCAAAGATACGAAGCAATGATTACATAACCGGACCATTAAAAACCGTTTTTAAAATACCTTCAAATAATAAATTTTTACGTTTTATTTTTCTAATGATATACTATCCTATTAGGACGACACAAATGCGTCACGGAGTGCTGGCCTGGCAAAAAAGCGGGGGGCGGGCAAGGCATGCAGGGGGGAAGCATTTTTTTGCCTTGATTCTTTTTTGTTTCGTTTTTTCTCATCTAAGGAGAAAAAATGAAAGAATCAGTAAAGAACCAGTAGACTGTTAATTTGATTCCCATATTCATAGTTTTAATTCTATATTAAAAATTAATTATTTCGCACTTTTAGCACTTGTATCAACGTTCATTATAAAGGCTAGGATTTCGACCTAGCCTTTATGATTTCGCCACGTTGGGGCTTCATTGAAGTTCAATGAGGATCTGTTTCAACTCCCTGTGTAATATCGGTGCGGTTTCAGGCCCTATGGAGTTTTCCTCACCATATGGAGAATCATTATCATCATATATATAAGGTTCTTCTTCGTCCCACTCGCTTTTAGGAATAATATATCCAATCTCATCATTGCCTAATCCAATAACAAACCGATACTTCCCGGGCATGAGTTCCCGAAGGGGTGGATCTTCTACAACACCGGTAATGTAATCCTGTCCTGCTGGCGTTTCTATTCCTCCATTAACAAGTTCGGGATACACTTCTCCCGGAAGGGTAATAAAACTTGCCGGGCCAAGGGTAAATGCAGCAATTTCTGTCCTTGTTTTGAACCATCCGGTCATTCCAAAATCAAGAACTCCAAGCATAGCGGCCAGGCGAAATACTTTATTATCCAGCGGTAATGTTATGGTTTTGGCCCTGATTGAAAGGCCTGCTTTCTCAATTACAGTATCCGGTTGATTAAGGGCATTAAGAGACAGCATTGCCAGTTTTTGCCCCTGCGCTTTTGCTTTGTCAAATGAAGGCTCAACATAGGCCGTATCCGAAAATGGATCATTCACAGCCATACTGCCCCGGGTAGTCATCAGCCCACCAATGGCTCCGTTAATATATACAGCAGTTCCACCAATACCTGGGGTATATAATGAATCCCCATTAAATACCCCGTTTTCAATATATTCGCGCACATAGTGAGGAAAATCTGAGCTGATATAAAGGTTCCTGGACCATAGCGTTTCCGGATGATTTGCCCAGGCAACCAACACGCCCAGGTTCTCATTGGTTTCTGTATCTATAGCCTGTATCAGCCTGAGCCCGGGATCTTTTACAATTGGTTTCCGCGTATCCATCACCAGGTCTTCTGCCCCGGACAAATCCTGTGCAAAGCTTAATTTCGCCGGTCGAAGGTTGTGTACAGCTTTGGCGATGGCAGCCACAGTCTGGGTTTTTACATACAACATATTTTCCTTGTTCACACCACTTTTGAAAGGACTTTCTCCCCATATTCCAATCAAATCATTGCTTTCATGCGTATGTGTACTCGAAATTATGGTATAATCAATTTTTGCATCGGCCGGTATCATTTCTCTAACCTCCACCACGTCATCATGACGAAAACCAATGACATCAAGAGAGACCAGCGCAATCCTGCTAATACCATCGTCAAAAACCACTACACGCGCCCATACATCATCATTCACACCATTGGCAGCTCTCTGGTTGCTGAATCCCGCGATCCAGTAGGCGTCGAATTCCCCGTTGTTGTTATTGTCGTTGAAGGTATCCCCGTCTTTTTCCCGGTATTTGGCATCGTTATTAATATCATTCCAGGTATCAACTACTTCTGGTGTAATTGGTAGTGCAGCAAACCCGACTTTAATATCCCCCGGGGAACCGGTTGCCGTAATTGTGAGGTCTACTTCATAACCGGGATGACGGTCCCTCACATTCCAAAGGATCCATAAAGCCGTAATAAGAATAATACCAACAATTATTCCTCCGATTCTTAACAACCACTTTTTCATTTTCCTATATTTTGTCGATTTGACTTCCTTTTAACCGTTTCTGTCTTAGCTCGATAATGATTAACACAATGAGGTACATCAGGAAACCTGTTCCGCCCCAGAGCATAATGGTGCCATATTCGGTATAAATTTCGTTGTGTTCTGAGACATGTTGTGATTTACTAATTAAGATACTTCCCAGTATTAATATATACAGACTACTTAATAATGCAAGTACACCTATTATATGCTTTGATCTAATGGTCCCCACTTTAAATCTATTACTGTTAAAAATTTGTAAAATGAAATATCTAAGAATAAATAACCATATTAACCAGGATAGAACCTGCCAGAAACCCAGTGTCCTGAAATAACTGCATAAAGTATGAACAGGACTCATAAAGATCCGGTTGCGTTTAAATACCTGTCGGTCATTATAAAGCAGCACCTGCAATTTGTTCATATCCTTCCGACGTAATACTTCTAAAATAGATTCTCTTTTCTGATCATAATCCATTTGATGCCAACCCGGAATCTCAATTGCATTCCAGACAAAACATGTTCTGCCGTATCCATGATAATCTACCGCGCCAACCATCATCAATTCATTTTCATTACAGGTATTCACGATGTTATCAAATATCTTTTGATCATACTTCAATCCATATCCCTGATTTGCAATTTCAAAGCCATCCACATTCAGATCCAGAAAATAGGGTATTGATTTCCGTTCTCCATCGAACCAGTGGGCTACTATCACAATCCCATTATCGCCATGGGCAGAATCAACCACCTGCTGATCCGTTAGACCCCTGGTAATAAAATTTCGTTTTAATCCCAGTAAGGTCATGTGGTTCCCTCCGGAAAACTCTTCTCCGCAAATGATCAATGGATGTGGTGGAATATCTCCATTTTTCTGTTTTGTTACAGCCTCCAATGTCCTTTCATGATGATTGTGATCGGTGATGAAAAAAGCATCAAATCCATTGAAACTATGCCATTCATGTTGGTCTTCCTGGGATATAATGCCATCATGGCTATGCTCTGAATGACAGTGGGTATTCAACAAAATGATATTTTCATGATTGTTTACTATGGTATTGGCTGGCAATGGAGCAAAAATTATCAATATCAGCAACCCAAACCAGGTACAAACTATCAAAGGTACTATAAGCAACCAGCCAAGAAATCCATTTAATGCGTATTTAAATCCGTTCTGCTTTCTATTCAATAATAAGTTCACAATTAAGATTATCAGGGATAATGAAATTATCCAGATCAACATTACTGTAAACTCCTCCAATGGCTGATCTGCTCGTAGATAAAATAATAACGGTCCGAAAAAGGATTCAAAGATTACCCGCCAGATGGATATTTTAATATCAAAGCCAGGAGCCGGCTCCATACTCATTGCATCTACGATCTGTATTGGATAATGAAAAACAATGGCCAGAATGAAAATAACCGAAAAAATCCCAATGATACCGGCATATTTTTTTATCCTGTCTGGAATATTATTCATTTTAAGCAATTAATTATTTCGTTGCAAGCACCGGATAAGGCACATCATATCCTTTTACCGAATGCCAGATGATGCGGTTGAATGTATCTTCATCGATTCGGTCCAGTTCATCCAGGTTCTGTTCTAAAGATTTTTGTGCCCAATAATAGGCCTTCCCTGAAAGGCTTTCAAGGGCCGGGTTTAATTCATCCAGGGGAATATTATTTGGTATTGCAGCATAGGGTGAAAAATCCGGTTGGTCAGTAAAACAATCTATCATTGGTTCTGCAGCTAAATCAAATTGGTTCAAAGGTGGAACACCGAGAATGTTTTCAATCGTACGGAACATATTTATCTGCGTATAATTAGTTGAGATCACCTGACCACGTTTTGTATATGGACTAATTACCAAACCAACAGTTCGGTGCCCATCAACATGATCAAGACCTGCCTGCGGATCATCTTCAGTTACGAAGATACACGTCTTTTCCCAAAATTTACTGTGCGATATAGCCTCCACAACCCGCCCCAGCGCTAAATCATTATCTGCTACAGCAGCTCTCGGAGTAGGCAGGCCGGGCCTTGTCCCTGAGGTGTGATCATTGGGTAAAAGCATAATAATAAAATTTGGGAAGTTGTCATTCTTTTCAAATTCTCTGAGTTCTTTTATGAATTCAGCTGCCCGGTATATGTCCGGAACTTTCTCGGGGAAACCAATAAATGTAGGACAGGTAAAAGGTTCCATCTGTGGTAAATTTGATTCTGCCTGAATTCTGATATTATTTGTACCATTTAAAAAGTCCTGGTATATATCTGTAAATGTGGCATTTCCGGGTTCAATGATTGCATCAACAAATTCACCATAGTTGCGAAAAGTTAAACCATGCTGCATCACATTGTCCCAGATAAATCCTGTTGGAGAGTATGCAAGGGGATCATCACCATCGTAAGGATAACTGCGTGGAAAGTCGCCAAAGAATTTTTCAATATAATCGGTGACATAAGCCTCATCCGTCCATTGATGACCATCTGCACTCAGAACACCACTACAGTAATAATTATCCATGAGCACAAAGGTCTCAACAAGAGCATGATGATTGGGTGTGACTTCTCTTCCAAAGTGAACCAGAGAGGTATCACCATTTCCCTGCTTTAAATCACCAAACACCTGGTCGTAAGTCCGGTTTTCTTTAATAATATAAACCACATGTTCAAAATGAGACTCCTGACCAGGAAATTGAGGAACAGCCACCTGGCTCACGTCCTGATCTTCCTGTGCCAATTGTTTCATCATCCGTGGAAAAGAATTGTTCTCTTTAACTACTTCCGTCATTTTACTGAGCGTATTATTATCAGGCGGTGGAAAAATAGATATACTTCCCATATGATGATGGGTGTTGTAACCGGGCCTGTCAGCTCGCGTATTTCTTGAACCAATACCTTTCGTATTTGCTACAAACAGAAATTTTGCATCTCTATCCAGAGTAACCGCCCCCGGGTACCAGCCGGTTGGAATAAAACCTGCTATCCTGTTATTATCATCAAGTTGAATAACACAGAGTGCATTGTCAGTTCCATTGGCTACAAATAATTTTTTGCCATCATTAGAAATGGCCAGGGCATTGGGAGCGCTGCCAAACGGTAATTCTTTTTCCATCCGAACTGATATTTTGTCAATAACGGCATCATTTTTTGTATCTATAACAGAAATAAAATCGCTATTTGCACATGCAACATACAGATGTGCTTTGTCAGGACTCAGAACCATAGCCCCGGGATGCAGGCCGACCTCTATGCTCTTGATCTGGCTGTGAGATTCTAAATCAATCACGGAGACCGTACCGCTATTGGCTATTCCCGTTTCAGGGTCAATCACCATTTCACTGCCGGATGTTTTATATGTTGGATCACCAGGCTCTGGTTTTCTGCCACCCCAATTGCTCACATATGCCTTGTGGGAAGAAAGAAGTATGACTTCGTAAGGAGAAATACCAACAGGGATTTCCGTTATTGATTCATCAGTCAATTCAACAACAGCCAGGGTATTACTGCGGCTAAGCGGCACATATAGCTTGTTGGTATGTTCATCGATCGTCAAACCGCCAGGTACAGGGTGACCTCCGATTTCTGGTTTCGCGAATTGTATCGGTTCGGTCCAGTTCAAAACATTGTTCTTGCCTCTCCGGGCAATATATATTTTATCTCTTGCCTGGCTTGCAAAGATTTGGCGGCCATCGGGAGAAAAGGATACTCCATTAAATGATCCGCCACCGTTAAGTGGTAGTGTTTGCATGATCGTTCGATCTAAAACACGGATTAAATCAAGCGAATTCTTATTCAGGACAGCAAGCCACTTCCCATCCGGGCTAAGTGCAAGATCTACCGGACGGCCCGGAAATAGGATTTGAAATCCCGCTGGCCGTAAAAGTTGATTGGTCGGAACAAGTATGCTCCCATCTGGTTGCGGACCTACTGTTAACGATGATGGTTTGTCTTTTTGCTCTGTTTCATTACGGCATTGAAAAAGAATTAAAGCACATAAAGTCAGACCGGTGATATACGCTATTTTCTTCATGATAGTTGCTCCTGTTAGAGCATTTTATTTTCAACAATTTTATTAATTTCCGAATGAATCAAAATGGATCTTTCCTGCTTATATTATTTTTTTATCGTTTCATGGAAGGTGGAAAGTCTGATGGATTACTTCCCCATTCCCTGTTTGGTTCGGGTCCCATTTCAAAAATAAGTATTCCTCCATTAACTATTTCTTCATGATAGATCCATGTCTTATTCATTGGCACCCCATTCAGGGTGGCCGATTGAATGTATTTATTTTCAGTGGAAACCTTATTTGCTTTCACAGTGAATTCACCCGAATTATAAGGACTATTTAATTTAATAGTAGCTTCATTAAAAAGAGGAGACCCGATTACGTATACATTCTGACCCGGGCAAACCGGATAGAATCCCATGGCACTAAGTACATACCAGGAAGAAAGAGATCCCATATCATCATTACCACATATACCGCCTGGACCGGTTCTGTAAAGATCCATAACCTGACGAACCTTTTCCTGGGTCTTCCATGGCATACCTGCGTAATTGTATAGATATGCCACATGATGCGAGGGCTGATTACCATGAACATATTGTCCAATGGTACCAACTACGCCAACATATTTGGGCCCGGTTATTTCAGGGCTCATTGAAAACAGAGAGTCAAGCTTAATAATAAAATCTTCCTTATTGCCAAAAAGATCTATTAATCCGTTTATATCGTGCTGTACGGACCAGATATATTGCCAGGCATTTGATTCAGTAAAATACCTGTTGGGGCGTCTTCCAACCAGAAGCGGATCGAAGCAATCATAGTAATAATGTTCACCAGCTTTAACTATCCCGGCCGGTTGATTCCCACAGGACCTCAGCCAGGAGCCATCAAAATTTTTTGGACGCATAAAATTTGTAACCGGATCAAACAGGTTTTCATAATTATGAGCCCTTTGTATGAATAAGCTATAATCATCTTCCTTGCCCAGTTGTTGAGCCATTTGTGCAATACACCAGTCATCATAGGCTAATTCCAACGTGTTAGGAACAGATTCGGTGACCTTGTCTACAGGAACATATCCCAAATCTCTATAATATTCTAACCCGGACCTTCCAGCTGATGAAGGGAGTGGTGCCGGAGGAAGTTCCATCGCTTTTGTCCTCATTGCCTCATAAATGAACGCTTCATCATAATCCCTGAATCCTTTCATATAGGCATCAACAATAATTGGAACAAGATGATCCCCAACCATACCCTGCCCGAAAACATTACGGTTGTGTTGTGCTGGTAACCATCCGTAATTCTTTGTTTTTGTCACGATTGATTTAATCATATCATTGACATATTCAGGCTCAATTAACGTCATAAGCGGATGTTCTGATCGATAGGTGTCCCAACAGAAGAACGTTGGGAAAAAATTATGATCATCAGCCTTATGCACTTTCCCATCCATCCCAAAATATTTCCCATCCACATCACTGGATATATACTGGGCTAGTAATGCATGATAAAGCGCCGTATAGAATTTCTGTTTTAGCTCTTCCGAACTTCCATCAATATATATCTTTTGTAGCTCCTTGTTCCAGATATTACTTGCTTCTGTCTTTATACGATTAAAGTTCCAGTCAGGAATTTCAGTAATTAGATTATTGCGGGCCCCTTGAATGCTTGTGTATGATATCCCAACTTTCACATAAATAACTTCATTCAAAGCAGTACGATAATTTACAAATGCTCCAATATTTTTTCCGGATTCTGCGGATTTGTAAGGAAAAAGGCTTGCACCGGACTCAGGTGTTCTGTAATTATTATCCCATGTCCCGTATGTGATGAAATCTTTACTGAATTCCGCAACAAAGTAAACGATAGCTTTCCCGGATGCTTTATATCCTTCAATTGTATTATTGTCAATAAATTCAATGCGCGAATTATTTTCTGGTGTATTGCCAATAATGTGGCCGAGATCTATCAGTATATGTGCACTTTCGGATTTTGGAAAGGTGTACTTATGCATTCCTGTTCTTTTAGTAACAGTTAATTCAGCCTTTATATCATAATCTTTCAGACGAACAGAATAATATCCTGGAGATGCGGTCTCTTCTGAATGGTCAAACCTTGATCGATACCCTTCATCCGGATTTTCTCTTGTACCGGGAGTGACCTGAAGCTTTTGTCCGATCGTGGGTATGATTAATATGTCTCCTTTTGCCGCCATTCCGGGACCGCTGTAATGGGTATGACTGAATCCCATGATGGAGTTGTCGGCATACTGGTAGCCCGCAGCATATGTCCATCCTTTTGTATAAGTATCCGGACTTAAGTGAATCATTCCAAAGGGCAATCCCGGACCGGGAAATGTATGCGCAAAAAAATCCGTTCCTACAAATGGATCTACATAATCAACAGGCTCTTTTGATTTCTCGCATGACAAGGTGAAAAGCCCAATTGTTAAAAAGGTTAATATTAAAACAGGAGAAAAGGGATTATTATTAAGTTTA
This sequence comes from Bacteroidota bacterium, assembly GCA_042584165.1. Taxonomy (GTDB): domain Bacteria; phylum Bacteroidota; class Bacteroidia; order Cytophagales; family Cyclobacteriaceae; genus JBHOSY01. The sequence continues at coordinate 17,850 of JBHOSY010000005.1, forward strand.
TGGTTATTTGACATGGCAAATTCAGATTGAAGATGCTATTTTTCGTTTAGATTCATTCTATTACCATTTTCAAGTTAATAATTTTCACCATAGAAGGTATTATTTCCTTGAAGGATGACTGCATAGGATAATTTAAAATACACTTTATTTCTTTTCGGATGCGATAATGAAAGGTATGAAACAATTTATAAAGATATTAATCACTGGATTGGGCCTGATTGTGTTGGTTTGTCTATTGTTCTTTGCCAGTTTTTGGATTTACATCAGGCATTTTGTTAACGCTGAACAACAAATTAGGTCAGATGCAGCACGTCCTGTTCTGCCCCTGATAAAGGATGTAGATCCTTTTATTGGAACAGGGGGTTATCCATGGGTTTGCGGACATAATTTTCCAGGAGCTTCACTTCCTTTTGGCGTGGTACGTCTGAGCCCTGAAACTGCTTCCAGGCTATCAAAAACCAGGGCCAGAAATACTTCCGGTTATTATTATGGAGATAATAAGATATGTGGCTTCAGCCATACCAGGTTGAGTGGTACAGGCGCTACAGATGGTGGTCATTTCCTGATTGTCCCTGTAACAGAACCTTACTCCAGTAAAATTTACCATTCAGGTCAATACGCAAGGTATTCACATAAAAATGAGGTAGCCTTTCCGGGATATTATGCGGTCAATCTACCTGACGAAAACATTTTTGTTGAACTTACTGCAACAGAAAGGGTAGGCATTCATCGCTATAAATTTTCTGGAGAAACAAATCCTCATCTGCTGATTGATGTAAGTAATTCCATGGGTGAAAAAAGAAGTAATGAAGCTTCAGTAAAAATACTACCGGATAAGCAGGAAATTGAAGGCAGTGTTCGCACATTCGGGTCATTTGCTGGTCGATACGGTGGTATAAAGGTATATTTTGTAGCACGTTTCGATCAGCCGTTTGAAAGTTATTGCACCTGGCAGGGTGAGGAACATTATCCACAACAAAATCATGCAGAAGGAGATGATATCGGGGTGGATCTGGGTTTTTCAAATAATGATAATGAAACTGTAGTTGTGTTGAAGCTGGCCATATCACATGTAAGCATCGAAAATGCCAGGGCTAACCTGGAAGCAGAGGCTAAAGACAAGCAATTTGAGACCATCCTCTCCGAGGCACAGGAAGCATGGGAGGAAAAGTTATCCCTCATATCGATTGAGGGTGCCACAGAAGCACAAAGAATCATATTTTATACTGCCCTGTATCGTAGTTTTCAAATGCCAACGATTTTTACTGATGTTAACGGGGAATATTTTGGATTTGACAAACAGGTACACAAGGCCTCTGATTTTGCATACTATACAGATCTTTCATTATGGGATACGTTCAGGACACTGCATCCTTTATATAATATTATCGCCCGCGATGAACAGCGGGATATGATGGTTTCACTGGTTAAAATGGCAGAACAGGGAGGCTGGTTACCAAGATGGCCTTCCGGTAATGGTTATACAGGATCTATGCTTGGCACTCCGGCAGATATCACTATTACTGAAGCCTGGTTAAAGGGAATTCGTGATTTTGATATCGAATATGCTTATCAATCCATGCGCAAAACTGCCTTGGGTCCAACGCCTGAGGGTGCAAAGTTCTCGGGGAGGAGAGGGATTGAATCATACCTTAAAAATGGTTATTGTGCTGCGGATGATATGGATGATGCTGTATCAAGAACCCTTGAATATTCATGGGCTGATTATTCTATCGGTCAACTGGCGCAGGCCCTTGGTAAGAAGGAAGATTCTGCATTATTTGTGGAGCACGCTCGATACTATCGTAATACCTGGAATCCGGAAACCGGGTATTTTCATCCCAGAAAAGCAGCTGGTACTTTTGTTGAAGGATTCAAGCCTTTGTTGCTTACCTATCTAGATTTTAATGAAAAATACACTAATGATTATGTGGAGGGCAGCGCGTTACAATGGCGTTGGACTGTCCCATACGATGCAGGGGGATTGATATCACTTTTTAATAGTCCAGAATACTTTGTAAGTGAGCTTAATGATTTTTTTTTAAAATCTGAGCCTGCGATAGGTGCCTGGAATCCGGGGCCATATTACTGGCATGGCAATGAGCCGGACATACATGCTGCCTATTTATTCAATGAGGCTGGAAGGCCTGATCTTACACAAAAATGGGTTCGCTGGATACTTGATAATAAATATAGTGTGTCATATGATGGTATCGATGGGAATGATGACGGAGCAACCCTTTCCAGCTGGTATATTTTCAGTTCACTCGGTTTTTATCCTATTGCAGGATCCGATATTTATCAACTGGGTGCTCCCTTGTTCAGGAAAGCAGAATTAAAGATGGGTGACAATATTCTTAAGATCAAAACCGAAAATTTTTCTTCTGAAAACATATATGCGCATGAGATCTGGTTGAATGATAAGATTTTAAATCGAAATTGGATCCGGCACTCAGAAATTGCTGATGGCGGGGTACTTCACTTTAAAATGGCGGCAATAACCAGGGAAAAATAATGTGAAATTACAAGGTATTTAAGGATGAATTATTGAGTAATTTCGCAGAGATTCATTCAAAAAAAGTAATCTTGGTTAAAAAAGATAATTTTGATCTTTAATAAAATATAATAACTTTTTATACTAAAATTTACACTCCATCACGGAATAGAATATTTGTTGATCGTATTTATGAGAATGTTTTTTAAAATAGCAGGAGTGATAACAGTATTGATTGTTGTCGTTCTTATCTGGGCGCTGGATAGAGTGGATCAATCACCATTACATGAAAGTGACTATTATATCAAATCGAAAGCAAGATTTGACAGTATATCCGATGGAATATCTCTGGCGAAAGGTAAAGTGTATGTTGGCGCCGGCAAGGCCAATATCACCCCGGGATTGAATTCAACTGATAATCCGGAAGCCGGTGTTTTTAAGGAGGTTCCCCTGGCAGGATTCGGAAAGCGAAAGGGAGCTCCGGCGACAGGAGTGCATGACAGTCTTTTTGTAAAAGCGATAGCGATCAGGGTTGAGGAGAAATTACTAGTAATGATCGGATCCGATATTTTGATAGTACCGCCGAATATCAGTGACGGAGTCAGCAGGGTTGTTTATGAAAAACTGGGTATTAGACGTGACCAGCTTTTCTTTTCCGCAACCCATACACATTCAAGTGTTGGCGCATGGGGTGACGGTATTGTTGGAGAATCGACAGCCGGGAAAGAAAATCCAAACGTTATTACATGGTTAATCGCGCAGTATAGCAAAGCCATTGAATATGCCATTGATGATCTGAAACCTGGCCGGATCGGAACTGGCGGTTTTAATGCTCCGGAATTTAACCGGAACCGGTTAATAAAAGAAAATGGAGAAAAGAATTCTGAATTTGTCTATATACTGATCAGCCAGGACGAAGGGGAAAAAATCATTATTGGTTCATTCGATGCGCATGCCACCACCCTGGGAGCCTGGAACCTGGAATTCAGCGCTGACTACCCTGGATACTGGCAACGCAAACTGGAAAATGAAATAGCTGATATGGCAGTATTCTTTGCCGGGAGCGTGGGAAGCCACAGTGCTGTAAGTAAAGGTGAGAAATTCGAAAGACCCAGGTACCTTGGAGAGGCGCTGGCTGACAGCGTCATTAAATATAGCCATACGGTGGAGTTGTCTGACAGTATTGGACTGTCGCATTTAAGTGTACAACTGGATTTACCTGAATTTAATGTAAGAATATCGGATGATATACGTGTAAATCCCAATCTGGCGGATAGACTGTTTATGGATGTCGGTGATGTTTACATACAATCAGCCAGGATCGGTAATCTGATCTGGATCACCAGTCCCTGTGATATGAGCGGCGAGATGGCGATTGTGTATAAAAACGCCATGGCGAAAGATGGATATAAAGTAATTGTTACCAGTTTCAACGGATCGTATATAGGCTACATTGTTCCCGATAAGTATTATCATCTTGACAACTATGAAACCCGGTTGATGTCATGGTTTGGCCCTACTATGAGTCCCTTCATCGATGAGATCATCCTGCAATCTATGCAAAAACTAGATGCTCTTTAAACTCTAAAAAATTATTCTTCACCATCAAGATCTCAGTCTTCGAACACAGTGAGAAGAATTGACCTTGATGTTTATTGATAACACGACCCTGGGAGAATGGAATAACATTAGATATAAAAAAAGGTTTACACCTTAAATGACTGGTGTAAACCTTTCTATAAGTTGTTTAATTCAATCTAATTTGTCGCCGGAATAAAGGTCATTCTTATCTCATGGGAAGGATTGAGGGCACCTAGTGTCATTGCATTGTCCTCCGAAACTGCGATAAAGATACCCACTTGCAACACATCCGTAGATATACTATGAATAACGTACTTGGGCGTGACATCAAGAATACCCAAGAAACCACTGGTTATCTCCAGCACATCTATACCAGACCAGGTAACTTCTTCAGTGGTGAGTTCATCATCAGCTGTGTCACTTGTGTCATCGGCACCGTCGTGATCTACAACGGTCAGAGTTAAATCGGTATCTTCCGTAAAAGTAAAGGTCGCACCCGATGGTACAGTATAAGGTGCAAGTACTATAGCGTCTTCAGCTGTCGCCCTGTATCCAATTGAATTGAACATTGCGTAGAATATGGTAGCAACTACGCTGTCATTATCCGCGTCATGGTCAAAGCTCAAATCATTCTTGAATGTGACCTGGTCATTGTATTCAGATGCAATACCGATCAATCCCAGGATTCCATCCGGTAGCGGATCTTCAAATTCTGCATCCAGATTGGCTTTGTATATTCCATCACCTTCTCCTGATACCGGGCTAAATTTCCATGTCTTACCATTCGCAGCCCCAGGTCCGCCGGTTAACATCTCCAATTTGGATGCCGCAATTGTGACACTTGTTGAATCTGTCGCTGTTCCACCATCCCCTGTTACAGTACATATAGCTGTATACGATCCGGACTGTGTATACGTATATACCGGATTTTGTTCTGTACTCGTCCCGGCAGCGTCACCAAAATCCCAGGAATAGGAGGTAGTATTTTCCGCTGTTGCCGTGAAAGCTACCTGATAGCCATCTACACTGGCAAAGATTGTTACTGTAGGAGGATCGGCAGGATCATCCTCTGAACAGGATGTAAGTGTAAGGGCCAGAACACCTATTACAGCAAAACTCAAAAGAAATAGTATTACTTTCTTCATAATTTTTAGGGTTTAATTAAAAGAAGTCAATAAATATTCATTGAAATATATTACTTTTTTTCGATTACACTTCTATTTTACTGATTCTTTTATCTGATAAAATAACGATCAAGCGACTTATCATAATATTGGGTTATCCGGATAAAGTACTTATTGATAATACTCTTTTACAAATTATAAGTATAACACAACGCTATAACCTGTTATTGTTTAATTGGGTCTCAGATATTTCTTGAAAAACTCATCCATATAATACTGGCAATATTCATTAACTTTTTGTGATACATCCATAGTGTGGGGCCATCCCTTTAATCGATGGTATTCATTGAATACACCTGCATTGTTAAGCCAAATGTTCAATGAATCGGATTGACTGACCGGGACGAGAGAATCAATGGTCCCTTGGAAAATCAGAGTTGGTGGATCATCAGGTGAAATATAGGTTTTTGGTGAAGCAGAAATATAGATCTGCGGGTTTTCCTGATACGTGGTTCCGAGAAACTTATGTACAGAACTATGTCCGCGGGCATACTCCGTTGTTAAATCTGTGGGTCCATAAAGATTAACGATGGCCTGAACCTTGCTGCTTATACTGTCAGCACATTCTTCTCTAAACTCATTCTCATTGGAATAGGCAAGCATCATAGTCAGATGGCCACCTGCAGATCCTCCTATCACGGCAATTTTTTCAGGTTTGATCATAAATTCTCCGGCATGTTCCCTGATCCAGCGTACCGCACATTTAACATCCAGCACTGCCGCGGGAAAGGGTGCTACACCGGAAAGCCTGTATGAAATTGTAGCAGTAATATATCCTTTTTGGGCATAATCAATGAGGTAGCGTAAATAATCAGATCTTTTCCCGGATTTCCAGGCACCTCCGTGAATAAAAATAAGCACAGGAGCTGCCTCTTTCTGTTCTTTGCGCTTATAAATATCCAGTTTAAGTGAGGTACTGTCCAATAGTTTATATACAATATCCTTATGTTCTTCAATATTATCAGGAACTGCCGGTTCTGTATCTACCAGGTCAATAAAACCAATGGCATAAGCTATTTTTAATATGCTTTCGTTTATGTATCCGCGAGGGGGTTTGGGAGGGAGCTCATTATTATTATTTTCCTGTGCACAACTATAAAAAATAAATTGCAAAAAAATCAGGAGTGAAAATAAAACCTTGTTAATCATATACTCTTATTTAGCTAAAGGTCTGGCAGTATCAATCATAGCCTTTACTATTACATTTCCCAGATCCTTTCCATAAAAACTCACACTTGCTTCATATCCACCTTTGTTATATTCTTCCTCACTGAGAATATAGCTAATCCACTGATTTGCCAATCCACCGATAACCGGATATTTAATTCTGTTTTCTTTCAGCTTATCTTTAATTTCTAAACCCAACTCAGCAATCATTTCTCCAGGGGCACCGACAATCAATAAATCCCCCAACCTGTATGCACCAATGGATGTTTGCTCCGGGAATACCTGATCAAGCAAACCCTGTATTTTTTGTTTATCCAGCCCATATTCCCTGCCACCTGTTTCCATAAAATCGGGATGGGGTTCTCGATCAGGTAACTGTATTACCCGGTAATTATATTCTAACGCTACATCTTCCTGTGGTTGGATGTCCTTGTAGACATTCATCACTTCAATGGCAATTTTTCTTCCATATAACTCTGCCTTTTCATAATGACTTCCAGCGTCACCTGCAATAACTGACTGATCACCTTCAGCCCCGTTGTAAAACATAGCCACTACATCCTGCCCGATCCAGGCTTCCAGTTCCCTCTGTAAATATCCTGGCCATCCGCCGGATACAAGCATATCATCTTCATCCATAATGGTAGGATGTCCCGTCCAATTCACCATCACTGAAAGTGGCTGTCCGTTAAGAAGATCAATGCGTGTAACTGTAAGTTCGTTATCAACATACTGGCTCCCTCTCCTGTTACGGTTTAATCCTGCAATCTGCTTACTGAGTGTGTTGACTTTCACTGATTGCAAGTTTTGATCAGCTGAAATAATTAGACCTGCAAGGGATTCGACCACATAATCCAGTAGCTGGGGTTGATATATACCAATAGGTGCCATATTAAAAATGTTTTTATCATTCAATGCAAACATTTCAAGACTGGTATGTGAATGGCTGGGGAGAAACAGAATATTTTCTTCTGTCCATTCTCTATTGTTGAGTTTATTAATTACCTGGGGTTTTACATTGGGAGGCAAACCCAGAATATCCATTGTTATTATTGCGTATTTTACAATTCCATCATCAAGTACGAGGGCTTTTGCCATGATATTATCGTGAACCCCTTCTGCCGGTTTACTCATTCGTGCACCATAACCCCCAAGAGTATAACCCATTTCAATAGGTGGGGTGAGATTTATTATGGCAACGCTGGCCTTTACATTACCGGCAATTACACAATTGAATTGTATAATTATTAGGAATATAGATAGGAAAAAACCATGTATTACATTCATGTATAATCTTATTTTCTGGTTAATTGAATTTCTTTAGATGTTAGAATTATTAAGGTTTTTTGAAATATTCTTAATCTTAATAGTCGGCAATCAGCAGTCGACAGTCTACAATATGCTAAATGGATTATTTATACTTTTTAGGATTTTGAATCATATGATTCAGTAATCTTCCGATTTCTTCAGATCGCTTATTGAAATCATCAAAAAGCTCTTTTGGTATATAATCACAGGCAAGAGCAAAATCCAGCCAAACTTGTGTTTCAGTGTTTTCCATGTCTGAATCAGAGATCTTGCTTATGAAATGAGCCTCATACAGACGTTTGCGATATCCTTCACCAATATTTGAACAAACCGATCTCGATGATCTGCTAATCTGTGATGTCAAAGAGTAAAGTTCGTCTTTGGGAAATTTACTGCTAATCTGAAAAAGGTCCATTGCAAGAGAGAATGCCTTCTTATACACAATTAAATTCCTAAATCCAGTAGCCATTTTTTTAATTCTTTTTCAATCAATAATTGCCTTATGACGACTGCCGGCTGTGGACTTTAAACTGCCGACTGTGGATTACACATAATAAATCCCCAAAAATAAATTTCAAAAACCTTATTGCCCCAGATCCCTATAATAAAGCTCCTTCGCTTCAATTGTCATTCCTGGATTATGACATTGAATTGCAAAGAATCCTTTCTTGAACTCGTCATCTTCATAGGTCATGACAAGTTGATCGTTTACCCATATGTTGATTAAACTACCTTCAGTTTTGATCCGCATGGAAAACCATTCATCATCTTTGGTGAGTAGTGTATCGGCTTTTCCTGTTGGTGCTCCCGGCTTCCAGAGCCAGCCGGTATAGGCTTCCTGAATATGACAGATCTGTGCTTCATAACCCCGGGGAAATCCATCCGGATTATCATCAGGTGGATTCGCCCTGAAATACAGTCCGCTATTTCCACCTCCACCCTGGTCACTTATCCGGAACATTCCTTTAACTTCCAAATCGGAAAGTTCAGGAGCAGCGTAAATATGTCCCTGACCACCGCCTGACTGACCGATCAATGTTCCATCCTTCACGATCCAGTGTGCTTTACCCCTAACGGTCCAGCCATCAAGATTTTCTCCATTGAACAGGGATATCCAATCAGATTTACCAGATATTATATTTTCAGTACCTGATTCTGACTTCTCTTTTGTCGATTGACAAGAGATTATCGAAATACTGAAGAATCCTGCAATCAGAAAATATAGAATTATTTTCATTGGTTTAATTTTTGTTTTCATTGAACCGCTTCATTATCTCCCTCCAGTTTGTAAAAATTATTTCTTCATCTTCAAAAAAATTAATTAAATCAGGATCAGAAAACATTTCAGCTTCCCATACCCGTTGTTGCCATGAATTTGTAATACTCTTCAATTGATCACTTTCAACTGAAGGATGGAAAATTATTTCAGTGAGACCGGGTGGCAATGATTTTACAAGAAATTTGAAGTTATTGACTTTTTCTTCATAGGTTTTACCATTGGGTGCACTGGTGAAGAAATCAAGTTTGGGTAATGAATACTTATCTACCAATCCAATGACATTATCATCAATGGGATAACCATCTTTTCTAAACATTTCGGCAACAAGAGAATCTGACAGATCGATAACCATTGCAGGTATACCATATTCTTCCGCAACTTCAAAGTATGCTTTCATATAACTTATGTTCCCATATAGTGTCCCCATGTGCGTGTCGATATGATCCGGCTGATATCCTAAATCAATGGCCATATCAATCTGAGCCCTGATTTCCTTTTCAACCTCCTCGGCAGATGCGTGCATGACTACATCGAGAACACTATGCCACATTTTGCCATCCGGATCAACCAGACCCGGTACTTCTTCCGGTTTTGTTAAAGGGCCCCAACGATATGTTTTCCATTCACTGGTCAGGGTCAGATGTATACCAACGTCCTCTTCAGGATGATCTATTGCCCATTGAATAAATTCCTGTGCATTTGGACAAGGCGTCATAATAGCTCCTGATTGTATCTGATCATTTGTCAGGTATTCAGAAGCGGCAATATTTGCTTCCTCACACATACCAACATCATCGGCATGAAGTATAATAACTTTCTTCCCGGAAGGAAAACCGAGTTTTTCAGCCCAATTGAGATCAGCCTCATTTTGATCATTGTTAACCTGTTTTTCATCACAAGTAGTTGACAGGATGAAAATAAATGAGATCAATAATAAACTGATTGTAATAATTCGTCTTTCTGTATTTTTCATGATTGAATTAATTATAATTTTCATCTATGAATTAATAATAACATGCCCAACAACCCAGAACATTGAACCTTGAACCTTGAACCTTGAACCTTTACAATCAAAAGTATCTGGTTTGCATTTAGCATCATATAATATATCACTTTTGTATAATATATTCCCCTCTGGAATACTCATCCGTTTTAATAATCAGGTTATTGTTCCCCTTATCGAAATGATAGTTCAGTGAATCGGACAAAGCTATATTATCCAATTCAACTTTACGAGGCTTCGATGATAGATGCACCTTAAGAATATGTGGTATTTTATTACCTTGAAAAATAATTTTAACGGATTCTCCGGAATCTTTATAAGATATGGAAGTACTGGTACCAGGTTCCTTTGGGTGGTACAGGGTAAAATTATTTTCATTGTCAGGATACACCAGTAAAGTAATATAACCTTTTGAGTTTTCATCCCCTATACCTGTATATGTTCTTTCAATATTCATAGGTATAATAGCCCCTTCCCGGATATACACCGGATATTCATTCAGTGGAAACTTCTTGTTAAAAATAAGGGGCCCTTCAATTAATTCACTATCATCAAACCAGTATCTCCATTTCCCCTCGGGCAAATTTATCTCATTTATTAACTCATCCTTATAAATAGGAGCGATCAGTAAATTATCTCCAAACATGTAGTGATATTTTCCAGGAACCGGGCGTTGCAGAACTTTACCTCCATTGTGAGCTTCTACTACATACCTGTACATATATGGAATTAATTCGGTATGCAACCATGAATATTGCCGGATAATTTCCAGTTCCTGATCACTTCTCTTCCATAAAGCCCTTTCTCCGTGGCCACCATTCAGAAATAATCCACAAAAAGCAGAAAATTGCGTCCAGCGAATATAGAGACGGGGTGGTATTGTCCTACCTGAAAATCCCGCAATATCAGATCCAATAATATTGTAACCTGTCTTCGCACTTTTCAATACATTGTTTATGGCAGACTCAAAGCCCTGGATTCCCTTCAGGGCAATATCTGTTTTCTCTTCATATTTACTATCGATATAGTCATTTGATTTCCAGTAATGTTCCTGATCTCCTACCCAGGTGACCGGGGCTACTTCTATTGGAGCAAAACCTTCTGGATGATAACCCCTGTCTTTTGCACGGGCCAACGTAATAAACTCAGGATTTTGCTCTAACCCATTATGGTACTCATCACGATAGTAGTGATCCATGTATGTTCGGGTTATCATGAATCCATCATTAGTTTTCTGATAGAAAATAGGGATAAATCCCAGTTTATTCCAGAACAGGGTAGCCGTTCCATCGAGCTTCCATCCGTCAATGCCATAATCGAATACTTTTTGTTGCGATCCATGCCACCAGTCCATCGCTTCCGGGTTAGTATAATCAACAAAACCACCTTTCCCTTTCCACCAACTGATCTGATCACCTTCAGATACAAGATATCCCTTTTCACGGGCATTGTTATACCACTGTTCTGATTCCCGGATCTCCGTGTCTTTGCTGTAACTGTTTACCATAGATGACATCCAGAGTACCACACGATAGCCTTTATCCTGAAGTTTTCTAAACCATATTTCCGGTTCAGGGTACCGGTTTGTATCAATTTCAAAATCATTATATCTTAAACTCCATGGACTGTCGATCAGGATTGTTCGTACTGGAATATCATACCTGGCATATCCATCAAGTAATTCGTCTACTCTCCCGGCTGTATTAACATCATCTTCCCATAGCCAGCATTCAAGTGCCCATGGTGGCGTTAAAGGTGGATCACCGTGTCTCTTTGCATTAAATGGTATGCCCCATAAAGGAAAAATAAAATAAAAATAGAATGCTGACAACAGGATCCCGAATAGAATCAATACATATTTTAATCGTTTTTTTATCCTGATTGTTGTTCCCATTGTATTAAATTAGGCGATAAGCGTTTGGGGTATTACTAAGCCCCTGGTTCAACATAATTATTATACATTCTAATTTAAAAATCTCATTTACTTATTCTTTAAAAATTCAATCAAACCTGTTGGATTATCTGTTTGGATGCCATTTACACCCCAATCTATTGCCTTTTGCCACTCTTCGGAGGAAGGATTGCTTTCATCCATAATGGTTAAAGCCCCCGCATCCTGGCAGGACTTTGCGAAATCGGGAGAAAAAGAGTCCCATGCCGTAGCAATAATCCGGGGTTTCATGATTGCCAGTGTAAATGGAAGAAGTAGTGTATAAACGGGATCGGGCATGGGAATACACTCAGGACAATGCCTTTTCAGTTTATAAAAGGTCCGGAATCGTATCGTGGGACTATACCAGATTGAATAGGATTTCATATTGTATTTCTTAAGCAACTGTACTATTTTTTCTACCGGAGCTTCCTTCAGGTCGAGATAAACTCCGCATTTACCTTGACAGATTTGCAGGATCTCTTCCAAGGTAGGTATCTGTACATTTTCCGATCCAGATTCTGACTTTTTCCCAATATCTATCTGTTTAAGTTCATTCAAGGTAAAATCATTGATATTGCCGGTTTTACCCTCTGTATAGGCATCAATTCTGGAATTATGACAACTGACAATTTCACCATCCTTTGTAGTCCGGATGTCTACCTCCACAAAATCAACTCCCATGTCGATGGCTTTCTGATACGCAGGAAGTGTGTTTTCAGGGATATGATCATGAGCACCCCGATGGGAGACAACGTAAATTTTGCTGTATTTTGGTGGAGGTAGTGTACGTGATTCCTCGCTGATATTTTTAACAGAAATCGTTAGTACGAAATAGCATCCAATGAGCACAACCAGAATGATAATTAACAGAATATATATCCGTTTCATATTTCATTTATAAATGCTCATCAAACCAATGAATCCCATCCGAGTAAACTTTATCAACTGGTAAATCATGATGTTTTGCAGGATACCAGATAATTTCTTTAGGTTCCTTTGCCGTTTTGAAAAGAAGTTTGCTGGTAACTGGTGGGACGATATCGTCGTTTTCTGCATTGATCATTAACAGTGGTCTTGGAGCGATATCTTTAACAAAATTTATAGGATCAATTATGCTCAGGTAATCTTTGGTATCATTCGAAAGGGCATCCATTCCGAACATTAAGTTCAGATTTCCTCCCCCCAATACAATTACAGGCACTTTAACACGATCCTCGACACTACAAAAAACAGTACCAATAAATCCTCCAAGGCTAATACCAAAATACCCTATCCGGTTATGGTCTAGTGCTTCATGCGTATAGATAAAATCAACCGCCCGTCTCAGATCAAATACTGTTTGTGAAATTATATCTCTTGTCCAGTACCTGTATTCTCCTGTCATGTCAAAATCATAATCATATTTAAAACGGTCGCCATGATTGCTGATATCCAATCTAAGTACAGCATACCCGGCATCCAGCAGGTATTTGTTACCGGCTTCAATATAGTCAACTGTTTTTCTGTCTCCGAGGCCATGCATTAATATAATAGTCGGAAAAGGTGCCTTTCCCAATCCTGGTAGAGTCAACAATCCGGTAACTTCAACATCATGCACACTCCGATAGGTCAGATAAAACAAACTGTAGTCAAGGGTATCCTTTACAAGACTGACAGAATCCTGGAGTGGTATATCATGATCGTATTCATAGTACCTTGATACCGGAAATTCCGTCCTGCTACCACATGAAAATAAAGAGAGACAAAGGACAGTAAGGATTATCTCTTTATAAATGTTTGATTCAATACCCATTATTATTGAAAATCATGTCAAGTAGTTAAAAGAATCCTAATACATAAAAAATACTCATTGGGATATCTTATAGAATCTCATCATCATCGGCAACAAACATTCGTGTACTTTTTGTATAATTTCTACCAATGATGTCAGTGTATTCCAGGTCAATGTAAAATGCACGGAATCCTGTATCCGGATATGTAATCGTAATATCGGCAGTTGAGTTATTTACAGTGTTAATCTGGGTAGAGTTCCAAACCTCATCTCTAAAATCTCTGTCTTCCGAATTAGCCATCCACAGATATGCAGCTTTAACGATATTGGTAGTACCCTCAACGCTCAGTGTTATTCCTGTCCCGGATTCAGTCACATCCCATTCACACTCCCGATAGGGTATTTGCGCGAAAGTGTGGCCCATAAATGCACCTACACATCTCAATGCCTGTTGGCCACCATTCAGGTCGTGGCCAGCATTTGCCACATAATGGATATAATTCTCCCCCTGTAGATCGTTCAAATAATGTTTAATCGCATCCACAGGCCAATAGGGATCATTAGTTCCAATAAGTATCAATTTTGGCATGGTAAGTTTATTACGATAGGAGTAAGGATCTATCATGGTTGCGATATCATCTCCCTGATCAGTATTTACCGTTTGTGGAATACCCAGGTCAACATAATCCTGTATCTCAACACTATAATCCCCCCAGACCTCCAGCTGGTAATCCAGGTTAACAGGCATATTGAGTACATCTATTACGGCAGGGGCAATAGCTACTACACGGGAATCGACTGCACCGGTAAGCCATGTTGTCCAACCGCGTTTAGATGCTCCTGAAATAAGGAAACCTGAAATTTCCTGGTCTATTGTTTCCTGTGAGAATTCCTGAACTGCGTCCATAGCACGTACTGCACCTTTAACCATGGGAAATAATAAAGGCCATGTATAATCTCCATCATTTTGATAACTGTTTAGAGTATAGGAAATAAGGGCATCTTCCTTAAGGTTATCATACAGTGGCTGATTTGGTGTTTGCCTCAGGATGGCAACTATGGTATTATAGGACCCGGCTAATATCCCGAGAGTCCAGGTTTCTTCATCATTCGTAGAAGCCCAATTAGGCGTGCCATCTTTCAAACTGCCTCCTGTAATCCAAAGCAAAGATTCATCAAACTGGATATCCGGAGGGATAAGTATTGTGAGTTGATGTTTCCATGTATATTCACGCCACTGTTGTGACGTAAGAAGCAGGTCATAGGCCGCTACATCAAGGATATTATATGTTGTAACCACCTCCCACTGATATGTAGTATCTTCATTATTCAGATAATTTGTGAGTGCATTCCCGGGGGTGGTAATATCTGGTTCAGGATCATCAAATAAAGAACAATTAGTAAAGGTAAGGATGTATCCTGCCAGGATAATTAATAAGCTTATCCCGATTACATTTTTAATTTTTCCCAATATTTTCATACTTATATATCCAGCTACTTCCCTGGTTTGGGATTATTTTCAATCATATTCAAACAATTTTCCATGTAAATATCACCAGTCATTTCCCCAAGACTGGTACGTGTGATATACTCATATTGTTTGAAGCTATCAAAATCCTCCTTCGTTAAGATATAACCAAAAGCATCATTTGTCAATCCAAACAGAAAAGGATGATCCGTATGCATGTTACGTTTCAGAAAATATCCAATATTAGGTAGTGCTTCTCCGGGAATTGTAAGTATTTGTGCTGTACCAATATTTAAAAGGTTTACCTGGGTAGTGATAGAACTTTTATCCTCCCCACCATATCCCAGAGGTGAGTGACTAAGGATAAATCGCATCATTTCAGATTCAATTGGTAAAGTAATGGTTTTTGATGTGCAGTAGATACCGGGATTTTCCTGTATCTCCGCCTTTTCAATAATATCGAGAGCTTCATCTGCCAGTAGCTCTCCAATTCTACTGCATTCCTCCCAGTCGTTTGCTTCATTTCCGTTTTCACGTCGGTTATCCGCGGTTACCATTCCTCCCAGGGCTCCATTCATGAAGAGGGCAATTCCCCCTGATTTTTGTTCAATTCGATCGTATAAAGGTCCACACAAATCAGGACTGAGTATTCCGCGTTCTGAACCGATAACTTCAGGATGAATGGCGTAATTCACCAGTGTAACAATTGGTTTACCTTTATTTTTCCCATTAGTGGCGATAGCCTGAATCACTCCGCATCGTGGGTCGTAAAGTTTTGGTGCATAATAATTATATGCGATTTTACCCCTTGCTTCATCAACATTGATTTTCAGAACAGCTGGTTCAAGTTTTTTAACAGCTTCGTTCACAGCGTCAGCAATTTGCATTACACACCATTCAAGATATTCAAGATCAGCTCCAAACTGACCTTTTTCATCAGGGAAACCGTATGCATCAGGAGCGCTGTGTGTATGTGTTGCTCCAATGAGTATGTTTTCGGGTGGAATACTTTTAATCAATTCCCGGGACTTATCTCCCAGAACAGCGGGCCATCCAAGATTATCAATGTTCACGATTGAGATACGGGTCACTCCCTTTTCAAAAACAGTGGCCCGGACATACAATTCACCATTTTTATTGATAGCAGGATTGGGTTGCCCTACTCCCCCTGAAACCGGTAGTAAGGGATTTGGGGTAATTACCCGAACCGCGGCACCGGCTCTAAAACTTTGACCTTGTGTTGATCCAAAGAAAAGTAAGAATGCAAACAGAAAAGAAATAGCCTTCATATATATACTATTAACAATTTTTGCAAAAAAATTAACCCAATATTGAAATTATATTATTTTCTGGCTTAAAAACGCGTAAATCTTAATGCAAATGTAAAAATTATCCGTATTAATTTATCTTATTTTTATTTTACAATTGTCAACACATATTCTTATGTTTATATAAACATAGACATTAAATAAGTGTTCTTTTTCTACCAAATCATATTTATATGAAAGTGTTGTTCAACATAGCTTTTTTAACCAAACCTATTATTATGAAACATGAATTTTTTATCAAGAGATTGGTTAGATACTCAATAGGTATTTCCGTATTAACTATTATGTTTTGTGGATCTTTGTGGGCTGATGATAATTCGAACCAGGAAAATTCAGTAGGTTCTTCGGAAATACCGCGGGCAATCCCGGTTTCAGGAAAAGTCAGCTCATCAATAGATGGAATGGCCATTCCTGGAGTATCCGTTTTTATAAAGGATGCTCAGATAGGTACTATTACAGATAGTAATGGTGAATATATGATTGAAGTACCTGAAGAAAGTAGTATCCTGGTCTTTTCCTTTGTGGGATATGAAAGCCAGGAAGTTATTGTTGGTAGTAGAAGAGTTATAGATATTGAACTTGCTGAAGATGTAAGAGCATTGCAGGAAGTGATAGTAACAGCGCTGGGAATCACACGGGAAGAACGATCACTTGGTTTTTCTGTAGGAAAAGTAGGCGGGGAAGAAATGACCCGGGTAGCCCAGGAAAACGTTGTAAATTCACTGGCCGGAAAAGTCCCCGGAGTCGTCGTTAATTCTACCGGAGGTACCGGATCATCCGTAAGTATCGTGATCAGGGGAGCTACATCCTTAAGCAGTGATAACCAACCGCTTTTTGTCGTCGATGGGATCCCTTTAATCAATACACTGAATAACATGAGCCAGGTTGGAGAACGTAATATTGTAGATTATGGGAATGCTATTTCTGATCTTAATCCGGATGATATAGAAAGTGTATCAATATTAAAAGGACCAAGTGCTGCGGCATTATATGGTTCGCGGGCAGGAAATGGAGTCGTACTGATCACAACTAAAAAAGGATGGAATAGCGATGGTATATCGGTATCAGTCAATTCAAATACAGTATTTGACAGACCTTATAGATATTATGAAACGCAGAAACGTTTTGCTTCAGGATATTTTTCGTTTACTCCCGACGATTTACCTGGAACTATACTGAAAGTTGATCCTGCACAGGCTGCTGGTGCCGGTATTGAATGTGATCAGGGGTATTTCGCAGTACAATGGCATAGTCCCTTGGATGCGAACGGTGCCAGAATCCCAATTGAACTGGTATCCTATCCTGACAATGTAGCCAACTTTGTTCAGACAGGTTTTACAACTACAAATGGTGTTTCTGTTTCAAACCAATCGGAAATTATTAATTACAGGATTGGATTTACCAACATGAGTAGCAGAGGAATTATCCCGAATTCCGATCTTTTCAGGAATAACCTTTCATTTGGATCTGATATAAAAGCGAGCAAAAACATCACGATCACTTCAAACTTAAATGTAATCAACTCATGGTCCAATAATCGCCCTTCCAGTAACCGGGGCACGAATCCTCTCCAGTGGGCACACAGTGTGCCTTTAAATATTAACATATTGGATCTGGAAGATTACTGGGAACCCGGCCAGGAAGGAGTTCAACAGAGGACACCTTTAAATGGACTTTATAATAATCCATACTTCCTGGCCTATGAAGTTAATAATAGTTTTGACAGAGACAGGGTATTTGGCAATCTGAAAGCTGATTGGCAGATTATTCCAAGTCTTAACATTATGGGAAGGTATTCAGTTGACAGATACAGCGAAAAACGGGAAACAAAAATTGCACCCGGTTATACATTAGAACCAAATAATGGGGCATATGGTATTACTAATATAACGAACTATGAAAGGAATGCTGATTTCCTTGCTACTTTCAATGAACAGATTGACAATTTCGATTTTTCTATTTCTGCCGGCGGGAATTCGTTATACAGAAAAAGTACCAGGATCAGTAATTCATCTAAAAAGAAAGCGGGACTTGTTGTACCGGAAGTATATACTGTAGGTAATATCAAATCCGGATCATTAGACTATAGCAGTAGCTGGAGTCAAAAAGCCATTTACAGCGTGTATGGCATGGCCAATCTCTCCTTCAACCATATGATTTACCTGGACCTTACTGCCAGGAACGACTGGTCCAGTACACTACCGAAAGAAAATCAATCCTATTTTTATCCTTCTGCTTCCCTGAGCCTGCTGATTAATGAAATGATTGGAATGGGTGATTTAGTTGACATACTGAAAGTTAGAGGAGGCTGGGCAAAGGTTGGTAACGATGCCAATCCATATCAGCTTTATCCTACGTACGGTAATTCTGGTCAATGGGGTGATGTCACACGACTCAATAAATCAGGTACTATTCTTACACCAAATTTGAAACCAGAAGAAGCTACTTCATGGGAAGTTGGTGTCGATTTGAAAATGGGTATGGACCGGGTGAGAATTGAAGGAACCTATTATAATGTTGACAACAGGAACCAGATAATCAGGAACATTCCCATTGCCAGTTCATCCGGTTATGACAGGATGAATATCAATGCAGGGTTGATCGAGAGCAGGGGATGGGAATTACTTTTCGGAGGTGCGCCAGTGAAATCCAATAATTTTATATGGGATATTAATGTAAATCTTACCCGGAACCGTACAAGGTTGACTGAACTTTCTGAGGGTATCGATTTTATTAAATTCTGGAGTGACGCCAAGGGAGGATCCTGGACTTATGTTGGCGATGAGATAGGTGATCTTTACGATGCCGAAATCGTAACGGTTCAAGATGAAAATTCTCCTTATTATGGATACCCCATAGTTGGCGGCAACGATTATCAATGGTATGAAATTAAGAGTGAAGATACCAAAAACAAAATCGGAAATTATAATCCCGATTATCTAATGGGTCTGCAAACAATGCTTTCCTATAAAGGATTTATGCTGAACATGACATTTGACTGGAGAAAAGGAGGTCAGTTCGTTTCTCAAACAGAAAGGTATATGTCTTCGGATGCCAGCTCTAAATATTGGCTTGATAACCTGATAAATCCCGGAGGTAGAACAGGGAAGGAACTTCGTGATTGGCTAGTAGAAAATGAGAACAAATATATTAAAAACGGATTCCATGTGGTCGGCGGGCCAACTGCTGAGGATGGTGGATTTCCGGAAAGCTGGAGCGGGGTTGAAGTACACGATGGAGTATTTGTTCCCGGTGTGGTTGAGGTACCGGATGGTGAAGGAGGCGTTACCTACGTTGAAAACCTTGGGGAGAATAATCCAGTACCTATTATACCTTATGTTGTCAGCTCCGCATGGGAATTTATGACACCCTCAATGTTCGATGCAGATTTCATCAAATTAAGAGAGATTGCGTTGAGTTACCGGTTTCCTCTGGCAACTATTGAGAGACTTGGTCTCCAGAATGCAATTGTATCAATTTACAGCCGTAATATCATTTTATGGACCAAGTCTGATATAGGTATTGATCCAGAGAGGGCATTCCAGGCCGAAGCTTCCAAGGAAAACCGAGGCACCCAGTTTAAACAGGGTATTGAAAGGTATAACGTTTATCCTTGGGTAATGCCTATTGGCTTTAAATTGAACCTTACATTTTAGAATTTTAAACCTTATTTATCATGTGCAAGAACAGAAACAGATTTATTGTCTTTTTGATTTTGTTTGCAGCTTTTCCCTTTTCATGTGAGGATCTGGAAGAATTAAACATCAATCCCAATGGCGTGGATCCCGCTGAGGCCCATCCGAACCTGCTTATAGGCACTGTAATATCCGAAACCGGGAAGAAAGTCGTTGATTTAGGATATGGAAATATTGCCGGTGTTATGCAGCATACCCAGAAAGATGGCTGGAGCGGTGCACATAACAGTTATGATTGGACGCCGGATCAAGACTGGTCAGGATATTATGGTACTCTCAGGAATACTGAAGAGCTATACAATAAGGCCGTGGATATGGAACTTGAATTTCACCAGGGTGTTGCGCTGGTCATTAAATCCTATAATTTTGGTCTGATCACGGATCTCTGGGGTGATGCTCCTTATTCTCAAGCCCTTAAAGGGGAATTAGGGGGGGGAGAAAATATTAAACCTGTCTTCGATAGCCAGGCGGATATCTATGCAGGGATTCTGGCAGACCTTGATGTTGCCAATACTTTGCTGTCAAAAAGTAAAAGCGAGTACGATGATATCAGTGATATCCAGGATATGCTTTACCAGGGTGATGTAAGCAAGTGGAGGATGTTTGCCAATTCCCTGGCCTTAAGGTATTATTTGCGGCTTTCAGAGAAGGATCCTTCAACTGCCAAATCCGGAATTGAGAAAATCGTTGGTGATCCAGATAATTACCCGATCATTCTGGATAACCAGGATGAGGCCAATCTGGATTATCCGGGTGTCAGTGATGCGGATTCCTGGCCTTCAAATGCAGTCTTTGGACAATTGAAACAGGGTTCTTACAGAAGACTTAAAATGTGTGCGACCCTGGTGGATACTTTGCAGAAACTGAACGATCCACGGTTGGGATTATGGGCTAATAAAATTGATATACCACTGGTAGTGGTACCCACTCCGGCCGACAGGGATGATATTGTTAATGGTATACGATACGTTGGACAGGACATAGCCGATCATTATGAGAATACCTATGGAATCCCGGTTGATCAGGACCCGGAATATGTGGGGTTACCTGCAGCCTGGTCTATTGTACCACAGGCATATAACCTTAATCCTAACCTGGAACAGGCTCCTCTTAATCCACATGCATCCCATCTAAATGACAGATATCAGAATGCATCAGGTCCATTATTAATAGGCAGGATGCTAACTGCTGCTGAAGTGCGTTTCATCATTGCTGAGGCTGCCTTAAAAGGATGGACTTCAGAAAATGCGCAGTTGCACTATGAGGCTGGAATAAAAGAATCTTTTGATGCCTGGAAAATAACCGGTGATTACGATGACTATGTTGGGGAGGCCGATGTGGCTTACAATAGTACCCTGGAACAGATCATGCTGCAGAAATGGATTGCCAGCTGGACAGCTGCTGCAGAAGCCTGGTTTGATTACAGGAGGACTGGTTTACCAGCTTTACAGGCTGGAACTATAGTAAATAGAGATGCCATTCCACTTCGATTCTATTATTCGGTAAATGAGATTGATTTGAATCCTGAAAATGCCCGAGCAGCGATTGATAACCTTGAAGAAACTGCTTTTACTTCACCAGATGATAAAAACAGTGCCTGGTCGAAAATGTGGTTGCTTCAGGGTACTGGTAATCCCTGGTAAAAATTGATTTAAGATGAGCTATAACTTATTTCTGGGCAGGTAATAGAAAAAACCGTCTTCTGCGCCAATTAATAAATCAGGGATCCCATCACGATTCCAGTCTACAGTAGTGGGAGACGTACTGTGTCCGCCGAGTATGGCATTTGAAAGATCTCCAATATATTTATATATATAGTCTCCATTCTCTCCAATATTTTGATAAAGGGCCGTATTTATACTATTGATCAGCAGATCAAGGTCGCCATCATTGTCCCAGTCCACAAGATCAATTTTCCTTCGACCACTGCCGCCGGCATTTTTGGAATTGAGTTGTAGTAATTTTCCCTTATCATCGTAAAATATTCGTTGTCCGGACATCAGAACAAGTTTATCATTTTTCCTTTTCCGCTCGAAAAAGCTTAAATATCCCTCATGATCAATCAATATCAAGTCATTGAGGCCATCTTCATTTAAATCGATAATAACAGGCCTGGTTCGCCATTGTACCACCAGTTCTCCTGGCTCCGGATCCCACCAATTCCATGCTGGTTTAGGAGGAGTTCCTTTCCATTCAACTTTAACTGGGTGAGCTTCCATCAGTAATGGCTGGGTACGGGTTCCGTTGTTTTGAAGCCATATGATTTTCCCGACAATGGTGTTCATCAGAATATCAGGTAGACCATCCATGTTCCAATCTGCGACATAGGGAACAGTATATCCCCATTTCTCTTCTGCCGGCCCCTGTATCGACAGGTTGGGACCTGCCATTATTCGGAAAACATCATCACTGGCATTCAATCTCTTCGGCGATGACCATTTGGGAGGATAATTATTATCCAGGTTTTCAAACCATTCTATATAACCGGCAGTGTTTCCAGAAATAAGATCTTCATCCCCGTCGCCATCCCAATCATAACTGCATGGTGTCGATAGGGCACCACATTTTACATATTCTGCCCTTTGTTTAAAATATTCAGGTGGTTTTAGGACTGGTAATCCCTGTTGATCTATCCCGGTATTTTCAATGAGAACTACCCGGCCATCTTCCTTCCCTACAATGATGTCTTCATCATTGTCATGATCCCAGTCGTAAACTACAACTTCAGGCATTTGTAATTCGAGGTGAAGGACATTACCATCGATCTGCAGAAACTCCCCCTGTGCATATTCCGGTTTAACACATGAGCCTTTGTTTTCAAAGAATGTAATCCTGTCCAGGAATTCACCACAGATTATATCCAGATCACCATCCCTGTCCCAGTCGACAAGATTAGGTGAGGGCCATCCATAAACATCTAGCGGGGTATCATCAGCAATAACCTGGTCAGCATTATTATATTTTGGATTTTCATTGTTTCCATAATTTTTTACCCAGTAAACATAACCATGCAGGGGACCATTTGTCCACACACCTTCAGCGTTATAAGCATCATCCCATCCATATTCACGCCAGTCGCTTGCACCAATGATCAGATCAAAGTTGCCATCTCCATCATAATCAGCATACTTCCATTGATTGCAGCGACCACTGTGAAATCTTTGCTTAAATCCAATATCAACAGGATTGTTGTAAAGCTTATTTCGAAAATCTTTGTAAATAGTTCCCGGTGTACAAACCGCTATTTCCCCATCCTGATATGACACGGATAGTTTTCTTTTTCCTTCTGCAATCCATTTACCAGGATAAAAAAGATCGCTTCCGTCATTTTCAAATAAGTATAATCCATTAGATGGTTTATCGGGAGTTGAAACCAGCAGGTCTGTATCACCATCCTGATCCCAGTCAATTGGAATTGGATTAGCCCATAGGCCAACGCCCAGATCAACGATTAGGTCAGGATTATTATATTGAAGTCGAATTTCTTCAGGCTTAACAACATCCTCTGAGATTTTCAATACAGTCACTTTAATGAATAAAGACGCAAGGAAGATGATGAAATAGAAATTCATAAGTTATTCGAATTTGAGTGAATATAAATCTGCATCTTTCATCTTAAAAAGCAATCTAACTGGTTCTCCTGAGATTTCACTAAGATCAATTCTATCCTTCCATGTAACTATTCTTCTAATCTCATTTCCAATTAATACATTTGCATCAGTAAGTGAATATCCTGTTATTGGTCTACCATCAATCTCCTGTATTTCCACTTGTATTCTTCCTGCCGCTGATGTAGCATAATTCAGGTACAGGTTCTTGCCATCAAAAATAATTGGTTTGGTTAGGAACTCTCCTCCATCATGTGGTGCTGTTATAGAAACAAAACCATCAATCCGGAGTGAATAACGCCGAATATGAGAAGTAGGCTGTGCATAATTTTGATTTACATAAATTGACATTTCATTGGAACCGGTTTGCACAATATTGAGTACAGGGTAATTAGATCGGGATACCCAGTTCTGTAATCCAATTCCAGGTTTGATAAATGCTTCCATAAAAATCCGGTTATACGTAGTACCACCACGTGATGTCATAAAAATCACATCTGAACAGTCTTTAAAATATTTCGGATTAACATTTAGTTGCTGTGCCTGCCTTTCAGTAAGGATCTGTCGTTCGGGCATAAACCTGGCCGCCGTGGCAATATAGATATGGGGGGCGCGAAAATACGGATGCGTTTGATTTGTATAGAGATGCTCAGGTTGGGTATCACCAAAATTCATATACACCGGATCACTCCAATGAATAAAATCCTTTGAAGTTGTTCTGCTCACTGTTCTGATTCCTGAATAACCATCTTGAGTCCATGTACGGAAGTAGCAAACATAACAATCTTCATTTCGTGACCAGAAAACAACATTCTGAGAATCAAAGATTCCTTTGGTAAATATGGATTCTCCCTTAATTTTTTCCCAATGAATCCCGTCTGCTGATATGAATCCGACCAATCCTGTTTCTTTTGTGCCTGCAACTGCCTTAAACTTTTCACCAGGAGGTATCCCATCTTTTGTATCTCTGAATGGACAAAAATTGTGGCTGAAAGGAGCATCATTTGCCAGAATAACATTGTTGTTATATGTTCCTGATACCTCATAAATGCCCAGGTTCGGTTTTGTCCACTGTATACCATCATCAGATTCTGCATAACAGGTTGTTTCCGTTTCACTTCCATCCCGGCCAGCTTCAGGAAGACCGCGATAATAAAACCGATATTTATTATGGTCTTTTATAATTGTAGCATATCCGCAAAACGGGCCTTCCCATGGCTTATCGAAAATAAGTACAGTTCCTTCATCTTTGGGCTCGTGCAAGTGAAGACGAACATTTTTAAATTCATGGATCAGTAAAGTGTCAACAAATAGCTCCAGTTGAGAACCAATATTGAATACTTCATCCTTATCAGAATGTATTGAGTTGACTGGTTGACTATATAAGACGCGGGATGAAAGGATTATAAATAATATTAGAGTTGCTTTCATTGCTGTACTCATATTTTAAATTCTTATAATTACTTCATTCAATCAATCCATAATACCGGGCCATCCAGTAAGCCAGTAACCAATGGACTCCATCGCTCTCGGTATATCCCCCGTCACCCTGAATAGCTTTCCAGGGATTATTATCCCAGCGCATGATCCCCCTTTCACTGGGAGGAACAAGCCGGCTGGTTTGGATGTCTTCCAATATTGGTGAGTGTGTTAAAAACAGGTCCTCCCGTTTACTATTATCTACTCGCCAGCGAATCAGGTCGAGCGGGTTATCCTGCAATAGTTTTATGGACTTTTCCCGATTTAATTCGTTACTGGCCAGCACATTATATAGGAAATAAAAATATGGATTGTCATCATCCTTAAGTGCATCGTACCAGTTATCCAGGCTTTTTAGATACAAAGTCTGCAAATCAGAGTCATCTTCATAAAGAATTAATGCAGGATAAGCTAATGCCAGCAGTTCATCATCAATATAAGTCCGCCAGGAAGGTAAGGTGGTTTTCGCATGAACAATATTGTCCTTATATAAGTGCTCATTCAATAATTCGTAATACTCTTTCTGGTACTTTTTATTGCCGCTTACATGATATGCCAGCTTTAAAAATGATAAAATCTCAACAGAGTTAACGCCTCTTTCACTTGCCCAATCAGGATTATGGTTTAAAAATTCGGGCGCCCAGACGCCCCATTCTGTATGGGCGCCATCGATATCAACCAGCACATAATCCTTATCGATGATATAATCTATTATTCGCAATACATGTTCTTTTATCTCTTTCTTCTGTTTGTTATCCGCAACAAGATCATAATAGAACAGGTATCCGTACATATGGCCTGTGATCTCATCACTGCTTGTTCCCCTTTTCCACAACCATTTACCGTCCGATGATAGGATCCAACGGTCCTCTATCCTTGTATCACGTGGTTCCTGCATAATCATGTCTGCCCAATCACGGTCACTTATCGTCACATTTGGATCCGCCATTCTGGTCCATGTTGCAGGAATAACGGTTCTGGCAACAAATCCCTCTGTCTCAGTAACAGTCTGAAGAAATTTTAATGCTTTGAAAGCTTTTGTTGCATTTTCCCTGGCTTCCGGTTCTTTGGTAACTGCATAGCGATATGATTCCATTACGAGATACATACTGGTATACTGGCCATCATTATCATCATCATTTGGTTCCCACGTTGTTGTATCACCAGGTGCGCTGAAACGGCATTTCTCAACCAGATATGGTTCGCGTATATGCCTTTGAAGTAATATGTTATAATAATAATCTGCTTTTTGTGCAAAGGTTATTTTCTTCTTTTTAATGGCACTGACACCACCAGAAGTGGCAATCCAGGCAGTTCCATTCTGATCAAAGGCAATATCACGGACTCTGTCGCTTAATAACCATCGTCTGCTGTGTCTCAATGACCAACTATTACCGTCATATCTGGTTACTCCAAGGTCTGTTCCGACCCACATTGTACCATCGGGGGCTTTGTGAATGCATCGCACCCAGGTATTTGGTAAGCCTTCTTTAGGAGTAAAATTTCTTATTCGTTTATCATCCTGATATATTGTAACTCCTCCAAGACCTCCAATCCATAGTTCATCATTATCTGAATAGGCTAAGCCAAAAATATTATCACTCAATAACTCCTCTTCCTTCTGATAGAGTATGGTTTTAATTGTTGTTTTATGATAAAGTCCTTTTCCCGTACCCAGATAATAGCCGCCATTCTTATCAGGTATTAATTCACGAACTGCACGTGAATAGGGCATATTATCTCTAATCCATTTATTCCCCACTAATTCCCAAATGCCCTCTGACCCCATTATAAGTATATTGCCGGCAATTTCATTTACAACTCCAACCGGGCTGGTTGTTATATTAATTTTCATTACCTGTTTTTCAATAGCCAGGTAAAGGCCATTCCAGGCAGCAATCCAAACAGTTCCTTCAGCATCAACAAACAGATCATTTATTGGACCTTGATCTTCTGAATCAAGGATTGCTTCCCACTGTTGAGTCACCTGATCCAGAATAAACAGTCCGGTTTTTGTTCCTGCCCAAACCTTTCCGGAATGATCAACAACGATGGTACGGACATCATTTTCATCACCGGAGGTACCAATTCTATATGCCTGATGAAATTCCTGGATAAAGGATTCATCTTTTTCTCCCGCATAAATAAGAAAGGGATATATAAAAAATAATAAGGTGTAAAAGAAGCAGGATATAATCTGTTGTTTGATCATAAACATATCAGTTATCTGGTTATAAGAATTCTTTTATTCGAATCCGAATTGATTATTCTGCCGGGCTGATCGCTTCAACATATCTTCCTGCCCAGTATGGCAACAAGTATATATATGGAGGATATTCCCTTCTTCCGTTACTACCTCCTTTATTTCTGTATGCATTGTTATGTAAGTGCATGGGTCGTTCATCTCTTGGCAGTACTTCGGTATATTCCTGTTTTCTGAAATTTTGTTCAACTCTTGTCAAATCCTGCCTGTGACTATTGTCAACATTCCATGATATAAGATCCATTGGGAATTCTTTAAGCCACCATATCGACTCTTCCAGGTCAAAATCTTCTCCACCAACCATAGCATAAAGAAAATTCCATAAGGGATTCTTTTCAGATCGTTCAATTTCCCAGTGACTTTTTATCGTTTTTAAATACTTCTGCTTCATCTCTTCATCAAATGCATATTTTACCAGGGCCGGAACAGTTAAAAAATACATTTCATCATCGGAGTGATTCCAGGAATCGCTAAGCATTTCCCCTTCTACATAACCAACAACCGTTGCCGGTTGGAGGGTGTTCTCCAGGTATCCATGGTTATCTATGAGCTCGTATGCCTTTTCTTTGTAAATCTCCTCCCCGGTAAAATGATAGGTTGTTTGCAGAAATGCCAGAATCAGCGTGGAATTCAATCTCCGGTCACCAACTGTTATCGGAAAACTGTTTACATATTCGGGATTCCACCTTCCCCACTGGGTTATTTCTCCATTCCAGGTAACAAGGTACCAGTCATGTTCAATAATATGATCCATCTCTATTTTTATCTGATGAATTGCACGATCTTTCCATTCCCTGTCAGGTACTATTTCAGCAAATAAAGCATAAACAAAAAAATGTCCGCACGATTCATCACTGCTGGTTGTGGACTTCCATCTCCATCGTTTATCTTTTGTTAATCGCCATATTTTCTGATCTTCCGGCATATCCGGATCGGTGTCACTCGACTGGTATCCATCAATCTCGTAAGTCCTTGCCGGAAATCCATGGATCCCACTTATTTCAGTCAAACGTTCCATGGCTTCAAAAGCTTCGTAGGCATTATGTAAGGCATCCTCAGATTTTTTTGCAGCATAACGAAATAACTCACCAGCCAGATACATTGATGTCCAAAGACCGTCATTATCGGTATCTCTCAGAACAGCAGTGGAAAGATCACCAGGCACCGTTAAATTCGTTTCTGAACTGAATCCATAACGGACATGGCGTAACCTCTGTACTTTTTGAAAATATTCGGCTTTCTCGGCCAATGTCATTTCTACAAAATTGATTATACTCAAGCCCTTATCAGTAAGGATCAATACACTGTTTTCCGGTCCTTGAGAAATATCAATAACCCTGTCATCAACCAGCCAGCGTTTTGAAGCATAATAATCATACGTTCCATCATCCCGTAAGGCGAATGCCCCTCGTGATGATCCAAACCATTGTTTCCCTCTTATTTCAGTAATACATGAAATATGAGTGTCCGGAAGTTTTTTGTTTAAAGAAGATATTGTTTTGAATGATTCTGCATCCAGCGCAACGATGCCATCATCTGTGCCCATTACTATTTTATTATTACTGGTGATCGTCATTGAGGTCAACTGTTTACCATTATATTTCTTAATTAATTTCTTGTCTGTTACATTATACGCATACAACGCACTTTTTGAAAGAACCAAAAAACGGCTATTGTCTTCATCATACAGGAGCTCTACAGGATCAAATTCATCCAGTGATTTTTCCCAGGTCATTTTAGAATTCATGTAGAATGCCAGTTTCCCCTTGGCAGCAACCAACACTGAAAAATCATTACCCATGGCAAAATGAGAACAGTTGGTCATATCGTGTTCTACATAGAATTTCCCCGCCCATGCATTGCTTAATATTGCCTTATCCGTTAAGTAAACAAACTGGTCCAGATATGTGATCATTGAAATCACTTTCATATCCGTTATTGGACGATATTGTTGGTCTTTAGCCAGACTGGTGTTCCAGGGATGAAGCAAACCATTCGCAGAAAGAACTTTGATATTCCCATTCCGGTCGCATTTTACCTCAAGAAGCTGGGTTTCTGACCCCTGGGTAACTAATTCATATTTTTCAGCATAATCCTGAAAAAACGGGGTGTCTTCATATTGCTGTGAAAAACCGGAAAAAGAAATAAATAATCCAATGAGAAAAAATTTTAGTTTCCTGGTCTCACTATGTTGTAAAATAGCGTTCTGTATCATGTTTTATTTCTCCTTTAAAAGTATTAATGTTTAAGTTCAAATGAATCTAATATTCCTCCATAGCTTCCGTCACCGTTCATTTCTACAGCCTTGTATTTAAGATGTTTTTCATCTATTTCAACTACAACATAATGATATTTATAATATTCACCTTCATCCGTATCATCATTATCAACAGATGCCGGGTGATCGGGAATATCTATCTGCTCCCATTCATAATACTTATGGTTATCGAGATTTGAACCACCTCCGCCAGTTATTATATAAACTGCATTATTCCCACTCCCGGTCTCCGGATTGTATGGCGGGTGAGGTAATCCCCGTTCATAATCATGTGTATGTCCGGCAAACACAATATCTACATCGTTCGTTTCAATAACTGGTACTATTTCTTTACGCAAAGGTGCTTCTCCATTATAATATCCACCGGACCATGCTTCTGAGTATGGTGGCTGGTGAAGTAATACAAAGATCCATTCGCTCTTTTCTTTTGCTTTCTTCAGGTCATTTACAAACCAGTTATACTGCTGGCTGCCCGGAGAAATCCGATCACCAAATGGAGCGTCTGCTTTATTGGGATCAAGGAAAATAAAATGAGAATTACCGTAGTCGAATGAGAAAAAATACTCAGTGCTACCCGTTGTATTTAGCGGATGATGAACTCTTTCTTCAAAGGGTGGAACAACGCGGGTATCCCAGTATCCCCCATATTCGTGGTTACCTATGGAAATATAGCTGGGTACATGACCACTGATATGACGTAAGGGGTAGAAATACTCGTCAATCCATTCATTGAGATTCGCACCTGTTGTCACCGCATCACCAACACTGAGGACCAGGTCAGGTTTTTCCTTCACCATCATTTTCACCAGGTTTTCATGAACCTTCGGAAAACTCCGGTTGTCACCATAAACAATGAATTTAATAGGCGATTCCTGTGGTTTCTTAGTATGAAATGAATAAACCTGGCTGGATAAATTATCCACAACTACTTTATAGTAATATTTCCTGTTTTGTTCCAACCCGGAAAGTGTAATTTCATGCATAGTCGATGGTATGGATTCTTCAATAATGATATGTCCCAGTTGTTCATTCTTTCCATACAGAATTTTACCATAAGAAGGATATACCGTTTCCCACATGATGGTAATACCATCCTGTTCGACTGTTTGCAGGTAGGGTAAAACCATAAAAGCAGGTGATATTGAAAGCTGCTGTTCAATGATATTTAATTCGTTGGAAATATCTCTGAGAATGGTTGCCACATCACTATTCTCATCCAGCTTCTGCTGCATAAAACCTGATACTTTGCTTAATAGCGTCAGATCAGGGGAGGGATGTCTCTGATAATAACGATCCATACGATCTATCCGTCTCATCATTGTATTAAAATCATTTCGTATTTGATACGCTTCGTCGGTTATTAGAGTGACACCTCGCAGAGAACCTTTACCCCAGATATTCTTGACCTTTATCGCCAACATATCGGATTCCCCGGTATTTGCCACATTTGTTAGAATGGCATTGCCCTGATTTTCCTGAAATTCCTGAATCAATTGCCCCTTATACCAGATTTCCCCACGATCATTTGCATTCACCATCAAACGGATACTTTTTCCATTCACTTCAAATCCATCAATTTCTTCCGGAAGATCTAAATTCAGCCTGTACCATGCATCCTTTCCATTTCCGCTCCAGCTGTCACCTGTTGTCACTGCTTCCCATTTATCGACATTAATTAATTCTATTGCTTCAGCATCATCAACATTTAAATGTCGATCCCAACTTTCAAATTTAATTCCGCCTGGGGGTTTAAGCTCTGTTAATCGGGTAATTGCCCTGAATAAATTCCCATAACCGGCAGGCATTCCAACCAGGTCAGCCATATAAAAGCGGCAATTATATCCAGTCTGCCGGGCTTTAACTGCTATAACAAATTTCTGTTTTGCTCTTGCAGATTCCATTAAAACACCCTTCCCACTATTTTGATAGGCATTGAAAAGTTTTTTACCATCCACATAAACTTCCCCGGATGGTGCTACATTAATGTTAAGTATTACATCTAATCCCTTTAGCTTATCCGGAATAATCACTTCCATCTTAAACCACTTAATAGTTTCTTTCTCCCACCATTCATGATTCAAAGTCTCTTTTTCCCAGTGTGTTAGATTGTCATTAAAAACCTGTTCGATTGTCAGATCACCGGAATGAACAAACCATTCATTTAATTCAACAAAGGAATGAGGGTTAACTGGCTGGGTCAGTTGTTCTGTTTGAGCATGCACATGCGTGTATAATATTGAAAGGTTTACTAACAAATAAGCAAAACAACAGAATCTGATTTTCTTTTTATTTTTCATGTCTAAGTACTATAATTGCTAATCCCCTGAACATTCAATGCAAAATTTTGAAAGTGAAGTATAACTCTCATCGGTTCAATCCTTTTCTTTTATCCAATCTGATGAAAAGAAAACATACTTAATCGTCTTTTTATCCTTCAAATGAAATGAATAGGTAATATGGATCAATCCATCCAGGGATTGAATAACAGAAGGATAGGAAAACGAACCTTCTCCAGGATCTTCCTTTTCCAGATGCCACTTCCATTTCCAGGTTTCTCCTTCATCATCGGATAGACTTACCGCCAGACTGTGGCGGCCGCTTTCAACATCATTATATACGATCAGCCAGTTCCCCTCTTTAAGAGCAATGGCTTCAATACTTGCCCCGGGATTAGGTAGATCGGTATCTTCCACATTACTCCAGCTTATTCCATCATCCTGTGAAAAACTTTTCATAATCCTGCCCGGCTCATCCCCGTTATCACGCATGTAAGCAACCAGTGTACCATCTTTTCTTTGAACAACACTGGGTTGTACATTTCCCCGATCAACAAGAGGTAAACCGGGTTTCCAGGTTTTGCCATTATCATTTGATATTGCCATCAGGGAAAGGTTAAATCCGTCAGAATATAAAGGCAATAATATTCTTCCACCCGGGAGTTGAATGGGATGGGTTCTGGTCATCCATCCTGTTTCTCTCTTTTTGGGATCCTGAGCAGCTTCAAAGATCATTTTTTCATATAGTGGAGCATATTCAGCCCATGCCTGTGCTGGAGGATTCGATCCCATAAACTCATTTTTAATTGTCTCGGCAAAGGCATCATCCGGCTTTAATAAGATAATATCCTGCCATTCCCATTTCGGTATCACATCTTTCAGGTATTCAGAAGACATCCTCCATTTCAGAATGGACACCTCCCATCTGTTTGCCTGGACCACAATCCAGAAAAGAAATAACCGGTTTTCCTTATCAAGGAACAGGACCGGATTGCAATCCGGATGGCCTGGAGTATCTGCCATTATGAATGGTGTACTCCATTCATTGTTTCCTTTCTTCAAGCGGGCTCCTTTGATCACTACATCATTTGCTGTGCGTTCTCCCGATCCTTCAAACCAGCAACACAGGAGATCGCCATTTGATAACGCAACAATGGAACTACTATGAACATGTAAATCCTGAAACGGAAAAATGAACTCCGATTTTAACTGAGATTCATTTGAATCCTTCAATGTTTCCTGCGCATTTAATGAGAATTGAAATAAAACATGAATACTAATGATTATTAATCCAATGAATATTTTAAAGTTATGTGCTGTCATAAATAATATATTAATCCCTACTAATGAATCTTACTACCTATTTTGATTTTATTTCAATAAGTCTATAATAAAAAAATGCTTTATTATTTAATCAAATCTGTATTTACTCACTGTAATTTATTGAGCTTTTGTTCTTTTCCATTGATGAAAAGAACCAAAATCCAGGACAAATCGAACAGAGTGAGATTCGCGAGGGCATGTGCGGCATGACCTGTGCGAATGAGCAAACGATGCAAATAAATAAAATATATCCTCCCCCGCAATCTGGCCCCTCCTTAAATCACGCCACTGGCGTGATTCTTAACAGTCGGTCCCGTTTGTCCATGCCTGCACTCCGTTACGCATGTTCCAATTGATAGTTTCTGTAATTTTCCATTAGAATCTCTGTTTATATTACTATCCTGGTTTTTTGGTGTGCGTTGGCCCGGCAAAACGGCGAGGATTGTCCTGGCTTTTCGCGTGGAAGCATCGTTTTGCCTAGATTCTTTTTGTTTCATTTTTCTCATCAATGGAGAAAAATGAAAAAGTACAGTTGGTTGGCCTAAATTCATTTCATATTCTGATCTTGAAAGCATTCAATTGAATATTAAATCATTTTATCCAATCATTCATAATTCTAGATTTAAAATCTGTTTTGAGCACCCAGATCGCCATGGATGTTTACTGAAATTATTGCAAGTAAAACAATAATAATCATGAGACCAGCCAAAAGTATCGACCAGCGATTCCCGGTTTCATCTCCGGTTTGCTGGCCTGGAAAAACAGTTTCTTTTCGCAATCCAACATACCAGGCCACTATAAGTATTAAAACAATGAAAATGTATAATGTTTCTGTATTGCCGAATGAGAATGGTTGGTAAAAGGTGCCTTTTTTAATATAACTGAAAAGGTTATAGTGAATCGTGGTAATCAGCAATAATGCGGGTATACCAAAACTTAATAATTTATCCTCATCACCAATGTATTTTCTCCATATCATTATAGCTAAAAATGCGAAGACAAGAACTGAAGTCCCGGCGATTATGAATTGCACATTAGTATACTGTTCAACGTTCGTGATATTCAGATTTCCAGCCAGATCAGCAAAGCGGCCTTTTGTGAATCCATTGAAATAATTGGTAAGAGGTATGAAGAAAAATACAAAAACCAGGGCTATCCAGTTCCCGGTCCTGGATGGTTTAACAGATGTTGGCCATTCACGAGTAAGGACCGCATATACCATCCCCAGTCCACCGAAAAAACCAAGGGTAAATTCCATCACATTCCACCAGTTATAATGAATTTCAGCAGTGATCCCCAATGTTTGAATGAAGTTCCCGAATGTGAAGCCAAAACCAGCCCCCAACGCAGAATAAGCTGCTACACGTAATGCCTTTAAAAAATTATTCCGATAAAGGAACCAGCCCAAAGCCACTGCTGCTCCAAGACATCCTGCCCATAACTCAGATCGTGGAGGCGTCATAAACCATTCCATCTGGTATATTAATATCCCCCAAAACAGAAATCCCCCGGCAAACATCTGCGCAATAAGCGGTGGCCATTTTGGCTTATTCTCATCACTTGATTCAAGACCAAGCCCGAACAATCCACCCCCGATAAAGCCATACAATCCGCCAATTACGGCAAGCATGGCATAACCGTAAAGTGAATTTACAAATGAGAGAGATTTGCAATAACCGATAACAATACCATAGCTCATCATCCCTCCAACAGCCCATCCGATTGCTCCCAGGGCTGTTAATACCGGGGCTCTTCTTGCCCAGTCTTTTCTTTTTGATACAAGTATTACGGCTAATGCACCCATGGCTCCGGCCCATGATGCGCCCCATTCATGACCAAAGTGGCCCCGCATTGCCCAACCAAATCCCAAAACAATGGGTACAAATAAGATGTTTGTCAGTTTTGACATGGTATCAATCTTTTAATTTGTTCTTAAGTCCTTAATGTTTTATTCACTATAACAAACATTAGTGCAAGTAGCACTAAACCACCTGTACTGATTGCACCAATGATAATTGGATCAATTGTGCTTTCAAACCATGTATACTGCTCTGGTAAATTTCGAAAAAACGAAGCCCAAATGATGATCAAAATACTGAAAATAACAGAAATAATTCCCTGTAACCGGGTGATTTTAATATTGAAAATGCTGAGTAGGAACAACCCGAGAATACCTCCTCCGAAAATGCCTGCTATGATCCACCATATATCAAGAGCACTCTCTGCATTTACAAGTAAAAGGGCGAAACCAATTCCTGCAATACCCCAAATTACAGTCATCAATCGCAAGAAATTAACGCTGTTTTTCTCAGATGTTGAAGGCCGGAAGAACTTTTTGTAATAATCGACAAATAGTACGGTAGCTGAACAATTCAGTGCAGAATCAATGGTACTCATCGAGGCAGCAAGAATAGCAGCTATAATCAATCCTTTTATACCCACTGGTAGTTGTGTGGCAATATAGTGGGGGAAAACCTGGTCTCCTTTTGTAATGGCTTCTCCCAGAACGTTTTCCGGTCCGGAATAATAAGCGAATAGTGTTGTTCCGATATAACAAAAAAGGGCTGTAAGTGGTAAATAGATTAGCATGGCAATCCATACAGACCTTTTGGCTTTGCGTTCATCGGGAACAGAGCAGTATTTCTGAGTGTAATTCTGATCTGCCATCAGGTTCCTTATATTTTCAGTTACACCATATATGATCATTACCCATATGGTACGGCTGCTAAGTGTTAATGTGCTGTCTCCAATACTGAATTTATGAGCATCGATGGCATTTTGAATTAGAAAATCCGGCTGGGAAAAAACTTCAACCGTCAGCAGGTACCCAATAAACAATATGCCTCCAATCATAATAGCCGATTGCATTACATCTGTCCAGATCACAGCCTCCATTCCTCCCATTAATGTATAAATAATGGTGACAAAGCCAATGGCAACCATTAGTATACGGATATCAGCAGAGATAAAGGAACTTAACAGAAGTGCAGACAGATAGAGAATGATGGCGGTCCGTCCTATCATAAATAAGACAAATGACAGTGAAGCGTAAATACGTGCCCACGTCCCGATCTTTTCCTCAAGAAATCCATATATGGAAATGATATTCTTTCTGCGATAGTAGGGGACAACATACTTCGTAACAAACCATGCAACCGGAAGTGCTGAAAGTGCGAAAATCAGGGGATGCCAGTTGGTATCAAATGCCTTTCCTGGAACAGCAATGTAAGAAATACTGCTGGTGTATGCACTCATAACTGCGAGACCGGCGGCCCAGGCAGGAATACTCCGTCCGGCTACCATAAACTGTTCGGAGGTTTTACTTCTTCTTAAAAAATATATACCCATTCCAACGAGTATAATTCCATAAATAATAAGGATAGATGTATCAATTATACCAAGTTGAAAATCCATAATTGAAGCGAATTCGAGATAAAACTAATTGGTATCGTACAACTTACGATGATTACTACATTTCTCTTTGGTGCCTTCGGCCAAAGGAATGCCTTTGGCGTTGGTTTCTTGGTGCCATGGCAGCAAAAAACAATATTACAAAGCCACAATGAAAAGATTTACCAAGATAAGGATACTTTAGGCTTTAAAATCAATGTTTTCTCCTAATTTTCTTAAGCAGAACTTATACTATTTTACACAAAACATATACGTTTCTAATCCTTATTAAAAATTAATCTATATTTCGTGAAAATAACTATGCACTGTACAAGGTATATGTTTTTAAAGATTTTACTATTTCTTACATTATGACTATGCGTTTTTATCAAAATATTAATACTTATTTTGTTTTATTTCTGGTGTTGGGCTTTATACAATGTTCACCGGAAAAAACAGATCAGGCCCCGTTAATCATCGGTCCATATCTTCAAAACATGTCGGATGAAGAAGTTACGATTTGCTGGTCAACGCTTGAAGGAAAAACAGTGATCAGAGATGGGGACACCATTGTGCAAAACGTGAATCAATACCATCATCACAAATCAATCATTACGGATCTGGAACCCGGTACTAAATACCAGTATGATGTGCTCCAGGACGGAACTTCCAGGGGACAGGGGAGTTTCACAACTTTCCCAGCGGATTTTCAACCTTTTCATTTTGCTGTATTGGGTGATACACGAACGCGCCATGACTTTCATCAGAGAATAGTGAACCAGATAATAAAGGAAAATCCTCTATTTGTAATTAATACGGGTGACCTTGTGAGCAATGGTAACAATATGGAGCACTGGGAGCACTTCTTCAGAATCAATGACCAGTTGATCCGCCATGTTCCATATTATACGGTCCTGGGTAATCATGAACATGATTCAGATA